>JBDRNJ010000040.1:0-59670 GCA_043811375.1 bacterium
TAACGAATTACAAACTTCATCCGTTGATCCATTGTACAGGTCTCTTTCCACGGCACTGAACACCTCCTTGGGTCGTACCGTAAGTTAACCTGTTACCTATGTTTACGGTCTAGTCTGTTACCTATGTTCCCGGTTTATACCACATTGATACAGACTGGTAACCGTCAGAAGCAGTTTGAAGCCCCCACAGTTTCGACGACAGTGCCCTACAGCAACTCTATCTTCTGCCGGTGATGGCGCACCGTCGTGGTGACGTCCTGCTAACCTTTCACTGCCCAGCGAACCAGATCCACCAACCGCGGCGGCTTTCCCTGCATCAATATGCCCACGCGGAAGATACGTCCGCTGATCCAGACCACACCAATCGCGAAAGCCAGTACTCCCAACAACCCCACCCACGGTTGCCAGGACGGAATCGACATCGGAGTGGCCAATCTGACCAACATCAAAGTAGGTGTAAAGGGTGGAATAAAAGAAAGCCAGGTTGCAAAATCTGCCAGCGGTGTTTTGGCTACCGGGATCATAACAAACATGGGAAGCATCACCGGGAACATGGACGGAAACATCAGGTTCTGTGCATCCTTCGGATCTGAACACAGAGCACCCAAAGCGGATGAGAAGGCGCCGAACATGAACACTGCCAGTAGCATATAGACGTAGAACCAGGGCAGGACAGTAACAGGAATGTAGTGCAGGAATCCCATATATACCGCGGATACTATAACTACAACGACATAAAATGTCGATACCGTAAGCGCCACCGCCACTCCTCCCAAAACTTTGCCCATCATCAATTCGAACGGTGTGACTGAACCTAACAACACTTCTGCGATTCGTTGTGATTTCTCTTCCATGACGGCACTCAAAAGCGGCGTTACACCGAACATTATCATAACGAACATCAGAATCATGAAGGCGGCCGGAAGGCCAATTGTCTCCAATTTGCTACTTTCCCTGGCCTGCCGCACCTCGCCTGTTGCCGGATCGATATCCACCAGCCCCAGCTTTTCCACGCCTATCCACATCAAAGCTTCTTCGATTGTAGAATCATTCACTCCAGCTTCATTCAATCGCAATATCCTCAAATGGCTGTTGACCTGTGACTCCAGCCAGCCGGGGATCTTATCTAACACAGCTCTCCTGGCATGATAGGCAATCCGAACGTGAGCAGAGTCTTCACCCGGATGCAGCACATCAGAACCAATTTCAACGAAGGCATAATACTGACCATCCCGAACTTTATTGGATAACTCCAGCCTCTGTCCGGCCGGGTTGGACGTGTTCGGTTTGATTATCTCAAACAGAAACGCCGGTCGGATTTTCTTACCGGTAGTTTTATCATGTACTCGCTCCTGGTTGCGTTCTTCGGCCAGTTCAATGAGCTTCTCGCTCATAACGCCGGAATAATCGACAACAGCCACTCTCTGGTCGGTAGTATCAGTTCTATCCCCAATTAGCCTCATTGCAATCAGACTTCCACACATAAGTACCGGCATGATTACGAGTCCGATAATGAACCCCTTGGTTCGGACCATCATCTTGTATTCTCTGGCAATCAGGCGCAGAACTCTATGCATGGTCCACCTCCTCGGCTTCCGGGTTGGCGATACGAACGAAAATGTTATGGAGAGACGGACGGGCTATCTCGAAACTCCGCACCCGGGTGCGCGACATCAGCGTGGCCACAATCTGCTGAGGATCGACATCATCGGTGATGCGCAACTCCTGCAGCTTACCAAAATCCCGGATTCTGTCCACCCCGGGCAGGTTTTCCAGAACTTTCGGTCCGTCCTCACAGATGACTCGAAGGGTGTCATGACCGTAACTGCCCTGAATGGATTTCAAGGTTCCGTCCAGCACTTTCTTTCCCTTGTAAATCATGAAGATGAAGTCACACATAGTCTCAGCGACGTTCATATCATGAGTGCTGAAAATCACCGTTGTCCCTCCAGCGTTGAGCTCCAAAACCGCCTCGCGTATCACATCCAGGTTCACCGGATCGAGACCGGTAAATGGCTCATCCAGTATCACCAGTTCCGGTTTTGCAACTACCGTACTAATGAACTGCACTTTCTGGCTCATACCCTTGCTGAGAGCCTCCACTTTGGCGTCGGCCCACTGCATCAGATCAAGTTTTTCCAACCAGAAATCTACTTCCTTGTTGACCGACTGACCGGCTTTTAATCCGCCATAGAAACGGAGAACATCACGCACTTTCATTTTCCGGTACAGCCCGCGTTCCTCCGGCAAATAGCCAATTCGTTCGTTGCGAGCACCCCGAAGACTCTTGCCGAATACGTTGATCGAACCCCGGTCCGGGTAGAAAATGCCCATTATCATCCGAATGGTCGTGGTCTTGCCCGACCCGTTGGGACCGATAAATCCGTAAATGCTTCCCTTTGGAACCGACAGGGTGATGTCATCTACGGCAGTATGCTCATTAAAAGTCTTGGTGACGTCTCGTATCTCAACAATATCCATAAGCGTCCCCATTATAGTTGCCAATCGGTTGAATGTACTTTATGGACTATTAAGGGTAGTGTCAAGAATTGCTTGTCTCCACTCCCCCACCACCAGATTCCATACACACTTTGTACTGCTCACTGCCCCGAACACTATTATAGATGGTGTACTATACCCGTTTTATGAGATGCCGACGGTGATCCGGCACTGGCGAAAAAACTTATTTTACGAAACAAACCCATTTGCGGCAAACAGCACTTGTATAGACAGGGCAGATAGGTGATGAAGTTGAAGTAGTTCGCACCCCCGCGGTTTCGACTATAACGCCCTACAGCAACTCTATCTTCTGCCGGTGGTGGCGCACCTTCTTGGTGGCGTTGCGGGTATCGAAGATCGCCTGCGCGTGCTCGACAATCCACTCGTAGTCGTACGGCGAGTGATCGGTCAGAATTACCGTGACATCGGCCTTAGCCAACAGCGCTTTGGTCAGTTTGCGTGATTTGTGTTTGGAGTGGTTCCAGTCGATCTCGGGCACAAAGGGGTCGTTGTAGACGATACGGGCGCCTTTGTCTTCCAGCAGCTTAATGACATCCAGCGCTGGTGACTCACGGGTGTCCTTGATATCGCGTTTGTAGGCCACGCCCAGGACCAGCACGGTAGTTTTGTTCAGAGCTTTGGCAGAACGGCGGTTGAGCATGCTGCCGATGCGATCGACCACGTATTCCGGCATGTGGCTGTTGATGTCGCCGGCCAGTTCGATAAAGCGAGCGTAGTAGTTCAGAGATTTGAGTTTCCACGACAGGTAATGCGGATCGATAGGGATGCAGTGCCCGCCCAGGCCGGGACCCGGATAAAACGGCATAAAACCGAACGGCTTGGTGGCGGCGGCATCGATTATCTCCCAGACATCCAGCCCCAGCCGGTCACACATAAGAGCCACCTCGTTGACCAGACCGATATTGACCGAGCGGAAAGTGTTCTCCAGCAGCTTGACCATCTCGGCGGCTTTAGTCGATGACACGGCATGGATATTGGGCAGTGACTGTTCGTAGAGCGTCTTGGCCACACGAGTGCAGGCAGGGGTTATACCACCCACCACGCGGGGAGTGTTGCTGGTAGTGTACTCGGCATTACCGGGGTCGACTCTTTCCGGCGAAAACGCCAGGAAGAAATCCCGCCCGACCTTCCTGCCCTTATCCTCCAGCAGCGGCAGTATCAAATCTTCAGTTGTGCCGGGATAGGTGGTTGACTCAAGCACCACCAGAGTCCCCTTCTTCATGTTCTGTTTGATCCGGTTGACGGCGTCGAGAATATAACTGACATCGGGGTCCTTGGTTTTCGACAACGGCGTCGGCACACAGATAGACACCGTGTCCATACGAGCCGCCTGGCTGAAATCATCAGTGGCTTTGAAGCGCCCGGCCTTGATCATGCTTGAAACGATTTCGTCGGGGATGTCGTCAATATCGGAACGACCACTATTAAGCAGCTTAATCTTGGGTTTGGATATGTCAAAGCCGGTTACTTTGAAGCCGGCTTTGGCCAGCTCCATCGACAGCGGCAGCCCGACATAACCGAGGCCGACCACACCAACACGGGCGGTGCGGTCCTTTATCCTGGCAATCAATTGACTGCCGGCCTTGCTTCCGGGACGATTCTTTTGTGCCATGTTATATACCTCCCGTCCGAGCGGCTGCCGCCGGGGGGAGTTTGCTTCTCCAGTACTCTAAAGTATCTTTAAGGGTTGTCTTCAGACTATATCGGGGTTTGAAGCCGAGTTCTTGAACCGCCCGCCGGTTGCTCCCCCGCAGAACGGGAATCTCGTTCTTTCTCAGACGTGATTTATCGATTGTCACCTTGATTTTCCTGCTGGAAAATCTCAGCAGACTGTCCAGAACCGTCTCGATAGCCACCGCCCGGCCCGAACAGAGGTGGTAAGTCCGCCCTAGTCGCCCCTTTTCGGCAATCAGTTGGTAACCGCGGACGATATCCCGGACATCGGACAAGTCTCTTCTGGCGGTCAGATCGCCGACTGATATGAGCGGTTTTTTAAGCCCGGCCTCAATAGCCGCAACTTGTCGGGCAAAATCGGGTATCACAAAACCTTCGGTCTGCCGGGGGCCACTGTGGTTGAAGGGACGGGCCACAACCACCGGCAGGTTGTGCTGACGCCAGTAGTAGAGGCTGATTCGATCGGCAGCTGCCTTGGAGATACCGTAGGGTGAAACGGGATTGAAGGGGTGATCCTCGGTGAGCGTTTTGTTCTTCGGGCGGAAGATGCCGAAGCAGTCGGGAGAGCCGACGAATACCAGGCGCTTCAGGTTGCGCACTTTCATCGCTGCCTGCAGGATATTGAGAGTGCCTTCGAAATTCACCCGAAATGTCAACTGCTCGTTTGTAAACGAATTGCCCACCGAGGCCAGCGCCGCCAGGTGGAAGATGAAATGTGGTTTGAAAGTAGACAGGGCATCGCGGCAGCCGGCAGCATCGAGTATGTCCAGTTCCGTTAGGGATATGTCATCCAGAATATCCGTCAGGTTGGTAGTCGATTCCCCCGGGAAGAGAGTCCCGCTGACACGGTAGCCCGCTGCCAACAATTGTTCGGCCAGGTAGGAGCCGGCGAAACCGGCTATGCCGGTGATAAAAGCGGTGCGTGCAGCCATTGATCTAACCGACGGTCGGTTTCTGTCCGATCGAGAGCCGTTTCAGATCGGCATCGACCATCATTTTTACCAGCTCTTCAAAACTGACGGTCGGTTCCCAACCGAGTTTCTCACGAGCGAGAGAGGGATCACCCAGCAGCAGATCGACCTCAGCCGGCCGGACAAAGCGCGGATCGGTCACCACGTAGTCTTTGTAGTCAAGGTCGACTTGGGCGAAAGCCATCCTGACGAAATCCTCAACCGAGTGAGTTTCGCCGGTGGCGATAACGTAGTCGCCGGGCTCATCCTGTTGCAGCATCAGCCACATCGCTTCGACATAATCTCCGGCATAGCCCCAGTCACGTTTGGCGTCGAGATTACCCAGCGCCAGTTTGTCAGCCTTACCCTGATTGATCCGGGCGACACCGTCGGTGATCTTGCGCGTAACGAATTCCAGTCCCCGTCGCGGCGACTCATGATTGAACAGTATCCCGGAATTGGCGTGGATACCATAGCTTTCACGGTAGTTGACGGTGATCCAGTGACCGTACACCTTGGCCACGCCGTATGGCGAGCGCGGATAAAACCGGGTCTGTTCTGTCTGCGGGACCTCGCGCACCTTACCGAACATCTCCGACGAGGATGCCTGGTAAAAGCGAATCTTCTTGTCGACCAGCTTGATCGCTTCCAGCATTTTGGTGACGCCCAGGGCGTTAAACTCGCCGGTCAGCACCGGCTGGTCCCAACTGGCGGGCACGAATGACTGGGCAGCCAGGTTGTAGATTTCGTCAGGTCGATGCTGGTCGATAATGGTGATAATGGAAAGCTGGTCGAGCAGGTCGGCCTGGGCCAGGGTGACCTTGTCCTTGATATGGTTGATACGTTCAAACGACTCGGTCGAGGCCCGACGCACCATCCCGATGACTTCATAGCCTTTCTCCAGCAGGAATTCGGCCAAGTATGACCCGTCCTGCCCCGTTATACCTGTAATAAGTGCACGCATAGGTTTTTCTCTCTTATACGGTCACAGCAGGGAAAGTCCCTATGGCTATGACACAGTATTCCCGAACGATATTGTATCAGAGGTTGAATATAACAGCCTTGAACCCGCCGGTCAAATGGAATTGGCCGGAGGGTAGAACACTTCCGGTTTGCCTCACATCACCCGACTGCTTATATTCCCCTTAAACCGCAAGGAGGGTTTATGCGAACAGGAGCCGTACTGGGAGCACTGTTGATATGCTTCTGTGCTTCCCGGGCGATTGAGGTTCAGCAGAAAGGAAAAGATGTGACCGCCGATAACATGACCGCCGATTCACTCCTGCAGCAGGCCGACGCCACTTTTCAGTCGCGCGATTACCCGGCCGCCCTGAAGCAATACCTGGCCGTGGTGGATAAAGCACGGGTTGAGTTCAACCGCTCCGTAGAAGTGGAAGGACTTTCGCAGGTGGCGCGGATGAAATTGATTCTGGATGACAAGAAAGATGGCCGCGGGTGGCTGGAGAAGGCCACTGAAAAAGCGACCGACAGCGACCCGATGGGCTGGTCACGGTACCTGGGTGTGCGCGGACGATTCGAGTGGAAAGATAACGATCTGCCGACAGCCCGGGAGACTTTTCTGGGGATGTACGAATATTGCAACGCCAACTCGCTATGGGGGCGGGCGGTCGATGCCGCTCACATGATTGCCATCGTAGTTGAGTCACCTGAGGAACAGATCGAATGGGGTCGGCGGGGAATCGAGGCTGCCGAGGCCGGCGACGTCGGCAATTGGCTGGGGCCGCTGTGGAACAACCTGGCCGGCACCTACTACGAACTGAAGCAGTTTGATTCGACTCTTCAATGTTATCTCAAGGCGCGCGAGTATCACTGGCGCCACTCAGGTGAGGCGGCCAAACTGTTTGCGGATTATCATGTCGGCATGACCTACCGTCTGCTGGAAAAATACGATGAAGCCGGTCACTGGCTGCGGCCGGTATTAGCCTGGGCCGAGAGGATCGACAATCATGCCGCTATCGGTCAGGCATGTGAAGATCTCGGTGAGATCGAAATTGCCCGGGGACGAAAAGCTGCCGGGCTGGAACTGTTGAAACGCGCTCGCTCAGAGTACAAGTTGGAAGGATATGACAAGTCCTGGACGGAGATATTCGAGCACATTAATAACAGGATAAAAGAGGTCGAGTAATCGACGCCGTCACATCGGCTACAAACAACGGGCAGGTCAACTACTGACCTGCCCGTTGTTATTATCTAAAGCAGCCGTCGGATTCGTCGTGACGGCTGATATTGCTTGCTTTCTCAGCGTCCGCCGGAATTGGTGGATAGTAAAGTGCCGTCTGTTCCTACTACCCAGCCCTTGCCGGCATCCAGGAAATTCACACCCAGCAGCGTACCACTGGCCCCACTGGATAGAACACTCCAGCTATCGCCGCCGTTAGTCGTATGAAGGATGACCCCTTCAGCTCCGACAACCCAGCCGGTGTTGTTGTCGATAAAAGTGACGGCAGACAGGTGCTCGATAGTAGTGGTGGTGTCATGCAGCCAGGTAGTACCGGCATCGACCGTACGCGTGATAGTGCCGTCACGCCCGACCACCCAGCAGCGCAGGGAATCAGTTGCGGCCAGAGCGTACAAGTGCGGCGTATACAGAGTATCCAGGTACTGGCTGGTCCAGCTGGCGCCGCCGTCAAAGGTGCGCAGGATGGTAGTGGAGCGGCCGACTGCCCAGCCGTTGAGTGAATCAACAAAAGCAACATCTTCCAGTTGATTCATGGTCGGGATTATCAGTGTATCCCAGTTAAGCCCACCATCGGTAGTCTTCAGTGCGATCCCATTCATATTGGGCACATCCCAGTCACCGCCGACCGCCCAGCCGGTGACTGAGTCTATGAAGTCAACTCCATAGTACCACTCGGTCGAATCATCAACCCGGGTTTCCCAGTTTCTGCCGCCGTCTGTCGTGCGCAGCAGGAAGCCGGCATATTTGTTGCCGCCGACAGCCCAGCCGTTGAGACTGTCAGCAAAGGTAATATCGGACAGCCACTCATCGGTGGGAGTGGAAAGCTCTCCACGCCGTTGGTATTCCCAGGTGGTACCGCCGTCGGTGGTTTTCATGATGGCGCCGGCATAGCCGACCGCCCAACCATAATCATCGTCGACGAAAGTGATCTCCTGCAAAGTCGCGTAAGGAGCCGTTCCGGATGGTCTGGCCTCCCAGCTATCGCCTCCGTTGAGCGTTTTCAGGATGCTCAGCGGACCCACCGCCCAGACGGTGCTCTGACTGGAGTAGCAGACACCCATCAGGTCGTGGTAACTGCCGGTTGGATGCAGCGTCCAGGTAGCACCGGCATCGCCGGTGACCAGCGCCAGGCCATCGTGACCGACCGCCATACCGACTGACGTGGTAACGAAAGCCACATCGGTCAGGGTCAGATTGGTGTCACTATCCTGAGCTGTCCAGGTCTGGCCGCTGTCGGTAGTCGCCCAGATGGCGCCGCTGTCGCCGACCGCCCAGCCGGTGGCGGCGTCCACCAGTGTCACTGCTTTCAGATTATAGCTACTAATACTGGTTACCGACCAGTCGGACCAGTCGATAGTCTTAATAGAACGCAATACTGTGCCGCCATCCCCGACTGCCAGTGCCACACTATCAGCTACCGCAACATCACGCAGGGTCTGGATGGACCCACTGCTGGTGTCAACTGTCCACCTGCGACCACCGTCATCGGTATACAGAACCAGACCGTCCTCACCTACCGCCCAGGCCTTGCGGCCATTTTCAACAGCAACTCCGTACACATCCTGCAGGAGAGTGTCAAACAGCGTTTTCCTCCAGGTGTTGCCGGCGTTATTGGTACGCAGAAGTTTGCCGTTGGCACCTACCGCGTAACCGGTGTCGTTATCGTAGAAAGCAACGTCCATAAGATTCGAGTTAATGCCGCTGGCCTGGTAATACCAGCTACCGCCACCATTGGAGGTGTGCAGAATAACACCCTCGACGCCGACGATCCAGCCGAGACTCTGACCGGAAAATGTCACCGTGTTGAGTTGGTTGCCTTCCAGCACCGGCCAGTGGCGGTCCCAGGCTCCACTACCGGAGGTTATCACACTTTCTTCATCATCTTCACACCCGGCGAACGCAAACAAGATCAGCGCCAGCAGGGTTGCCGTTTTCATTATGGCTTTCAATCCGAACAAAACTCTCTTCTCCAAAATGCACCTTCCTGCAAACTGTTCTGAATCCAATACAATTCGGTAAAAACTATGTAAGGGAATGACGGATGTCAAACGAAATTGTGCATTTCAAATGCTACGGTAGTAACACCGGCAGAGATAATGACGACCGTAAGTCCCCGGGACATCGTCGTCGCCCTTCGACTCCGCTCAGGTTGACGACATTCGCTGCCTTGTGAAACATACTTATGGGGCAAACTCCGGACATCTGCCTGTCACAAGGATGGAACATCGAGATCGCCACGTACAAAAGGGGTTTACCCCTTCGCGATTGACGTGAAGCGCAGGTTTTTCAACAAACCCACAGCTAATTACCACCGTTTTTCCGGCCGGGCCGCTCTGAGAGAACGGATTTTCCTACATTTCTGCCATTGGGTCCTGTCATATGAAGCCTGTGGCTGCTGACTGATCGACCTTTCCGGTGCAGAATGTCGAAAAATACTTGCAGCCGATTACACAGGGATGAAATCAATAGCACACTTCGCCGGCCCGTCCGGGACCGGTCTGTGTCCGTTCAATGACTCCGAGTAAGCTTGCACCGGGGGAGTAACTTGCTGATATGTCATAAGATAACATTTCCATGCTATACTCGGCCCCATCTTTCTCGATAGTGGCATGGCCTCTGCTGTTAGAGGCAGTGAAGGCTTAAGGAGATATTAAAATGACTATGATATTGGACAACAGATACCATCGCGGATTTGCTTTGCAGAGACTTGAGTCCAACCAGGAGCCCAGGATTCGCAGTGACGATCGTGGTCATTACATTATGTCTCTGTCGGAGAATACCAAAGTCTATTTTAATGACTATTACGGCTTTCTGGAGAAGACGTTCGTCAAAGCCAAAGCTGAGCGGCAACTCCTGGCTCGGAAGATCGCTGAGACTCCCCCTGGCAGGACCGAAACCCTATCGTTTTATCGAGCTCGCGGGGTGGTAGTGGATTTGCTCCTGAGAACCATAATCAAGTTCTATTCGGATGGCTCCAATCTCGGTATCATTATGAGCCCCTGGTGTTTTGGGACAGTGATGCTGGAAAAAATCGAAGTTTACCGTGATCGGCTGAGCAAGGGGGAAGTAACGGATCGAAATGTGCCGGAATACCCCTACTACATCATCAAGTACCTGGATGAGGTTTACAAGGCCACGTTGCTGGAGCTGTTTGATTTCCCCGAAAGGGCGTTCCTGATGCGCTGGCAATACTCGGAATTGCTTAAAAGATATTCACGGATTCTGACAGAAATAACCACTTCACTGCAATCGGTGCTGACCACCATAAAAAATAACGGTTCCTGAAAGGGAGCCGTTTCTCCCAATATCCCTCCTACGGAACCCTCCGGTCCAGCCGGAGGGTTTATTAATCTGAGTGCCGGTTTCTGCCGATAACAGCATAGATGGAGATTAACCGGTTGCGGTCGTCCCGCTGCCGGAATGTCAGAAAAAGCGGCTTTGTCGCCTCGGCGGCATGGCCACCTCGAAGGATCGCAACCGATGCTGTCAATATCCGCCAGGGCGCGAACCGAAAAGCCGTTTATTCCCGTCTACCTCGATTCACTTCGAATTGACACTGTCCTGGGCTTCGATCTCTATCTGAATGTGGAGCGCCATATGGTGCTCTATCGATCAGCCGACCTGCCCTTTACCGACCGTACCCGGCAGAAGCTGATGGACAACAAGGTGGAGCGGTTGTATGTCTCCAGCCAGAATCGCGATGCCTACCAGCATTACATGGAGAATAATCTGGCTGTGGTCCTGAAGGACCCGGAAGTGCCGGACGAAAAGAAAGCCGGTATCCTCTACGAAACCTCAACCAACCTGGTCAAGGATGTTCTGGCCAACCCGACTTACGGGGAAAACGTGCGCCGCACCCAGGACCTTATCAGCAACACGGTAGACTACATTCTCAGAGGGCGCGATGCCTTCCATAACCTGTTGAAAATCACCTCCTTTGACTACTATACTTACACCCACTCCGTCAACGTCTGCACGTTTGCGGTGGCACTGGCGCGACAGGCAGGTTTTGACAACGAACAGTCGCTCAATGAACTGGGCGTGGGGGCACTGTTGCACGACGTCGGCAAGTCACGAGTTTCCGATCGTATCATAAACAAGCACTCCGGTCTGAACCCGATCGAGTTCGAGATCATGAAAAAGCACCCCAAACTGGGCGTGGACATGCTCCGGGAGACCGACCGGTTGGCGGCCAGGTCCTATTACCCTGTCCTGCAGCACCACGAACGTGGCAATGGTCAGGGATACCCCAACGGCCTGACGCTGGAGGAGATGCACATCTTCTCCCGGATGGTGGCCATCGCCGACACCTTCGATGCCATGACCACCAAACGGGTTTACCAGAAAGCGGTCGAATCATTCCCGGCTCTGAAGATTATGTTCTCTATGCGGGGAGCGTACGACGAAGCTCTTATGCAGGCGTTCGTGGAACTGATGGGCCCCACCGGCCTGGCCGACGTGTAGCGGCGGTTGCTTTCACACCCTTCCGCTCATTTCAACAGCAACATCTTCCTCTCGAGGCTGGGTGGCATCCTCAAACTTGTTTGAGGATGATTGAAGTATTCACTCCCAAACGAGTTTGGGAGTGCCACCCGCCCATCTGCCGCCCACATGCTGCGGCACAGACAATCAGGCTTCGCCTTCGCCGCCTGCCTCACCCTCACAAAACGCCCGGAGTATTTCCAGGTTGTGAATTACCCCGGCATACGACTCAGGGAATTCGTCTCTGGTGTAGACTTTGAGCGCTTCGTCGAAAGCCTGTCTTGCTCGGCGGCAGTTTTCTCTCTTGTCCTCAACCTCCGCCAGCGTTTGGTGGGCGTTCCCCAGGTTGTTCTGCGTATCGGCATGCTGCATCGGGAAATCATCATAGGTGTACACCCGCAACGCCTGCTCAAACGCTGCAATCGCCAGCCGACTGTTATCTGCTTTGTCCTCAACCACCGCCAGCGTCTGGTAGGCGGTTCCAAGGTTGTACTGCGTCATGGCATAGTCCATCGGGAAGTCGTCATAGGTGCGAACCCGAAGCGCCTGCTCATACGCCGCAATCGCTTTGCGGCAGTTGTCTACTTTTCCCTCAACCTCCGCCAGCGTCTGGTAGGCGGCTCCCAGGTTGTTCTGTGTCATGGCATACTGCATCGGGAAGTCGTCATAGGTGCAAACCCGCAGCGACTGCTCATACGCCGCAATTGCCAGCCGGCAGTTATCTGCCTTCTCCTCAACCTCCGCCAGCGTCTGGTAAGCGGTCCCCAGGTTGTTCTGCGTGGTGGCATAATGTATCGGGAAGTCATCATAGGTGAACACACGCAACGCCTTTTCAAACGCTACAATCGCCAGCCGGCAGTTATCTGCTTTCTCCTCAACCTCCGCCAGCACCCCGCAGGCGTTCCCCAGGTTGTTCTGCGTGGCGGCATACTCCATAGGGAAGTCGTCATAAGTGTATACCCGAAGCGCCTGCTCATACGCTGCAATCGCCAACCGACAGTTGTCCGCTTTGTCCTCGATGTCCGCCAGCATCGAGCAGGCGGCCCCCAGGTTGTTCTGCGTCCCGGCATACTGCATCGGGAAGTCGTCATAGGTGAACACCCTAAGCGCCTGCTCAAACGCTGCAATCGCCTTTTGGCAGTTATTGTCTTTGTTCTCAATCTCCGCCAGCGTCCAGTAGGCATTCCCCAGGTTATTCTGCGTTATGGCGTAACCTAAGGGGAAGTTATCATTGGTGTACACACGCAACGCCTGCTCATACGCCGCAATTGCCAGCAGGCAGTTATCAGCTTTGTCCTCGACATCCGCAAGTGTCCTGTAGGCGATCCCCAAGGCGTTCTGCGCCCGGGCGTACTTCTCCCGATTCTCCTTTATAGTCCATACCTCCAGTGCACTTTTCAGAGCCGCTGTACCGACCTTTGAGAAAGCCGCTTTCTGAAGATCAACCTGCGCTATATCATCAGCTCGATTGGCGATGCCATACAGCGCTTCCGGATCACCGGTGAAGATTCCCGTCATCTGTTGCAGGTTGTCCAACGGGGTGAACTGATCTTCAATAACCGTCTCAAGATAGGTTTCCTCGGTGCGCACTTCTTTGTCGCCGACTCTTTCCAGAAAATTCAGGCCTGCCAGACTGTCGATATACCGATGCCACTGATGCCCGGCTGCCTTTAAGTCTTCTCTCGCCTCACAGACCCGCTTGAGCCGCTTAAGCGAAAAGACCTGACGGCCGGTCCAGATACCGGCCAGGAACATCCGCCTCATGGAGCGCAGGATGCACTGTAGCTCGGTAGACGCTTCCTTGAAACGCTCACGCATAGTGTCCAGCGGCACAAAGAGGGAGCCGATATTGCCGTCAAAAGCGTCAGGGACGCTCGCGTCCAATTTTTTGGCAGCGTCCTGTGCCTTCTCTTTGGTCATCGTACCGATTGCCACCGGCGCGCCGAATATCGGAAGTTCTTTCTCCAGCAACCGCCCTAGCCGCTCATATTCCGGGCCGGAACGGCAGGTGGCTACAATGATGACTTTACGTCGACTAAACTCCCGCCACAGGTGGTTGAAGTTCTGCTTACCGACGAATTTGTCAATATCATCCAGCAACAGTACTTTAGGCCGCCAGAATGCCAACCGGAGCGGGAAGTGGAAATCGGGAAGGCTGATATCAACCAGGTTGGGGATAGTGACACTGCACTTTTTCCTGCGGCGCAGCGCCTCGTAAACGGCCCTGGTTTTGCCAGCCAGCGGATTGCCCACCACGATCAGATGCTGACCGGCGGCCAGTTTGCCGTCTATCAGGTCATCTTCAGGTCGCCGGTGATACTGAGGACGGAAGCCGTGCTCTTTTTTGCCACGCCAGTCCAGCACTTCCTCCGGCGTCAGGCGGGAGCCTTTTTTCCAGATGACATCGAAGTAAGCCCGCAGCTTGCGATTGCGGTTCCAGTTATAACTGAATAGTACGATGAGTATGGGAACAAAAATAGCTACTGCAATGCCAATGATAGTCAAAGCGGTCTGAACCATCTGGGATAGTAAATCCTCCACTGCCTGCCCTCCTGTTGCCATGTCCGGCATGGTTTAGACTGGCACAATAGCCACCTGTAGCCGGATAGTCAAGAACTCCGTAGGAAATAGGTGTTCGGGGGTTGTTTCAATTGAAGCAAAAAGGGGACTTGTCCCCTGGCTTCTCTTCATCGGTGTTAATATATTCCCACAAACAGATTCGGAGACACGATGAAAGAGATAATCAAGACCGATGGCGCACCGGCGGCTATCGGACCATACTCACAGGCCGTGCGATGCGGCAACATGCTGTTCTGCTCCGGCCAGATTCCGCTCGACCCCAAGACAGGTGAGACTGTCGGAATAACCGCCGCTGAACAGGCGCGGCAGGTGCTGGATAATCTGAGCGCCGTCATCAGGCAGGCCGGCGGCAGTATGGCCAACGTGGTCAAGACAACCCTGTTCCTGGCTGACATGGACGATTTCGCTGCTGTCAACGAAGTCTACGGAAGTTATTTCGATCAGGAACCGCCGGCAAGATCGACAGTCGAAGTGGCGCGGCTGCCCAAAGATGTCAAGGTGAAGATCGACGCTATCGCGGTACTGTGACTGCTGTGGGCGGCAAGTCTCAACCCCAAGTAGGCTTGATCTATTACTGACGCTGGCGGGTTCGAAGACGGACCCGCCCTACTGGCTGTCTGCCCGCCGGGTGATGTTGCCGTCAGCCCCGACGGACAAGATAGGCCACAATCGGCAGCGGACCGGCGTAAACCTGAGGGGCAGATAATCCGGTTTCGGTAGGTTTGCGGCAGCCAAATACTCCTTGAGATAAAACACCTTAGGCACCCAAAAAACCCTTGACAATAGCACCCGAGGCCGTTTCTTGAGCCTTCAAACTTTGTGAAAACAGTCACATGGTGTGATTGGCTGAGGACGATTGGTTGACGAACGTGGCTGAGTATCTGTCAATCCTGCTTTTCATCGTGGCCGGGACCGGTATCGTCCTGATAACGTTCTTTATTGCCCGGTTGATTCGCCCCCATAATCCCTATCCCGAGAAAAACGTCAATTACGAGTGCGCCGAACTTCCGATCGGCAGTTCCTGGATTAAGTTCAACAACCGCTTCTATATCTTCGCGTTGATTTTTGTAATTTTCGATGTTGAGGTAATCTTCCTGTTTCCCTGGGCGGTGGCATTCGGCCATCTGGGTTTGTTTGCGCTGGTGGAGATGGTGATTTTTATCCTGATTCTCTTTTTCGGCCTGTTTTACGCCTGGCGAAAAGGGGCGCTTAAGTGGGTCTGATCAAGAAAGTCCCATTCTATACAGAGAAAATACCCGGCGGCGGCCTGATACTGACCTCGCTGGAGACGATACTGCACCAGGCGCAGGCGAAATCACTGTGGTATCTGTTGTTTGGAACGGCCTGCTGCGCTATCGAGTTGATGTGCACCGGGGCGTCGCGTTATGACTTCGACCGCTTAGGGATGATTTTCCGCCCGACACCGCGCCAGGCTGATCTTCTAATCGCGGCCGGCACTATTACCAAGAAGATGGCGCCCCGACTGCGACGGCTGTACGACCAGATGGCCGAACCGCGTTACGTGATTGCAATGGGCGGTTGTACCGTCCGGGGCGGCCCGTTCTACTATGACAGTTATTCCGTTGAAAAAGGGATCGACCACATTATCCCGGTAGATATCTATATTCCCGGCTGTCCCCCGCGACCGGAGTCGTTGCTGGAGGGATGTATACACCTGCAGGAAAAGATCAAGAAGCAGCGACTTCTCGACTGGCAGGAGAAATAGGATGACGCGGGAAGAACTGGCCAGATACGTGACCGACAACTTCGACGGCAGGTTCAAACCGCTCGATACCGGCCGTTACGACCCGCTGTTTGAAGTGGCGGCGGGTGATCTTCTCGAAGCCGCCCGCGCTCTCAAAGACGACGACAACCTCAGGTTTGACTACCTGTGCAACCTGGGCGGTGTCGACACCGGGGAGCATTTCGAGGTAGTGTATAATGTGGCCTCGATGACGAAAAACCTGCGGCTTGATTTCAAAGTCATCCTACCGTACGAGGGAGCCGAGATAGAGTCGGTGCAGGCGGTCTGGCCGGCTGCCAACTGGTACGAGCGCGAAGTGTGGGAACTGTACGGAATCAACGTGCATAACCACGACAACCTCACGCGTTTCCTGCTGCCCGATGACTGGGACCAGGGGCATCCCATGCGCAAGGACTGGGACGCACCTGATTTTGTGCGTATGCCGGAGGACCCGTAATGGCCGAGTTGCGCACCGATGAATTCCAGGTCAATATGGGGCCACACCATCCGTCGACACACGGCGTCTGCCGCCTGCTGCTGACGATGGATGGCGAGAAGGTCATCAAGATTGAGCCATACATCGGTTACCTGCATCGAGCGCTGGAGAAAATCTGCGAGAACCGAACCTACGCGCAGTGCATCCCCGTTATTGACCGGTTCGAGTATGTTACCGCCATGTCGTGCAACTATGTTTTTTCGCTGGCTGCGGAGCGTCTGGCCGGGATAGAAGTCCCCGAACGGGCCGAATACCTGCGCGTTATCATGCTGGAGCTGAACCGGATCGCGTCGCATTTGTTGTTTTATGGCGTGACGGCCATGGATTTGGGAGCTTTAACTCCTTTCCTCTATGGTCTGCGCGAACGCGAACTGATCATGGACCTCTTTGAAATGACCTGCGGCCAGAGGCTGACCTATAACTACATTCGAGTCGGTGGTGTTTCGCGTGACATTCCCAAAGAGTTTACGCCCAAGTGCCGTGAAGCGCTTAAGATAATCGGGGAAAAGCTTTCGGATTACACCGGCCTGCTCAACGAAAACCCGATCTGGCTGGAGCGAACTAAAGGTATCGCGGTGCTGCCGGCCGACCTGGCCATCGCCTACGGCGTTTCGGGTCCGGTGCTGCGGGCTTCGGGAGTTAAGTACGACCTTCGCCGTAACGACCCGTACTGCATCTACGATCGCTTCGACTTTGAGATACCCGTCAGACACAACGGTGACTGTTTCGACCGGTACATGCTGCGCATCGACGAAATTCAGCAGTCGATCAGGATCGTCACGCAGGCGCTGGACGGGTTGCCGGAGGGTGAAATCAGGCTCAAGAAGGTAAAGGATGCCACGTTCAAGCCGCCGGCCGGTGAGGCTTACGCTCGCATCGAAAATTCTCGCGGTGAACTGGGTGTCTACCTGGTCTCCGACGGCACCAAGAAGCCGTTGCGGGTGAAAATGCGGGGCGGCTCCTACAGTCAGTTGCAGGCGTTACCGCACTTTGGTACCGACATGCTGATCGCCGACCTGGTGGCCAATTTCGCCACCCTGGATATCATCATGCCGGAGGTTGACCGATGAACGGCGTGACGACAGCAACTCTGGAGCTATACCCGGTCTTCAAGTGGCTGGGCGAGAGACTGGAGAGTGTCGGGCTGCCGGCAAGCTGGATTGCACCCATCAGTTACGGCGCATTAGGCGTCATGGTGTTTGGTGTCCTTTCGCTGATTGCCCTCTACCTGGTTTGGTGGGAGCGCAAAATCGCCGCCCATATGCAGCAGCGTTTCGGGCCGATGCGTCACGGCTGGCACGGCTGGTACCAGACTGTTGTGGACGCCGTCAAGCTGTTGCAAAAAGAGGATGTTCGAGTAGCCACGCGTGACAAACCGGTCTTCTTCTGGGCGCCGGTACTGTGCTTCGTGGCAGCATTTCTGGCCTACGTGGTGATGCCGTTCGGTGATCGCCTGATCGTGGCCGATCTGAATATCGGCATCCTGTATGTCATGGCCGTCACTACCTTCACGATAATTTCGCTGCTGATGGCTGGTTGGGGCTCCAACAACAAGTACGCCCTGCTGGGCGGTATGCGTTCGGCGGCCCAGGTGGTCAGTTATGAAGTGCCGATGGTCGCCTCGGTGTTAACGATTATTATTTTCGTCGGTTCGCTGTCGATGGTGGATATCGTCGAGTCCCAGTCCGGGCTGGTGTTTAACTGGTATATATTCAGGGTGCCGTTTGGCCCCCTGGCTTTTATTACCTATCTCATCGCCGGCGTGGCCGAGTGCAACCGCACGCCGTTTGACATTCCCGAAGCGGAACAGGAACTGGTATCCGGTTACAATGTTGAGTATTCCGGGATGAAGTTCGCCATGTTCTTTCTGGCGGAGTTTATCAATATGTTTACCGTGTCGGCGATTGCGGTAACGCTGTTTTTTGGCGGATGGAACGGCTGGGACTTTATTCCCTCGTGGCTGTGGTTCTTGGGCAAGACATTGTTGATGGTACTGGTGCTGATGCTGTTTCGCTGGACCTATCCGCGCCTGCGGGTGGATCAACTGATGGAGTTCGCCTGGAAATTCCTGGTGCCGCTGACGTTTGCCAACCTCATTGTCGCCGGGATATTCAAATACCTTGGATGGTACTGGTAGGCTGAGTGATGAAGCTCATTAAAGATATCAAGGCGCTGGTGACCGGCCTCGGAATTACCGGCAAACACCTGGGCCGACATGCCATCACGATCCAGTACCCGGAAGAGCGCTGGCCGATGCCGGAACGCTCGCGCGGGATCGTGGTGCTGCTGTCGGACAAGGAAACCGGCCAACTCAACTGCACCGGCTGCCTGCTGTGCGAGAAAGCCTGCCCGACTGCGGCTATACGGATCGAGGCTCCCCGTGACGAGAAAAAGAAGCGGCATCTCAAGAGCTTCGTGGTCGATCACGGGTTGTGCTGTTTCTGTGGTTTGTGCGAGGAAGCCTGCAACTTCGCGGCACTCAAGATGGCCACCAAGTACGAGTTCTCGACGGAGAACAAGGACGACCTGATCTGGGACATGAAAAAACTGCAGGAAGTTGGACTGGACGTACCGTACACGCCCAAACCGAAGAAGAAACCGGTCGCCAAACCGACGGCGCCCAAACCGCCGGAAGCTGAAAAGGACCAGACCGAAAATTCTTCCGACGACGACAAGCCCAAAGAAATACCATCAACCGAACAGAAACCACCGGAGTCGACCGGACCGATGCCTGCTGCTGACGAGAACGCTGCATCTCCGGCTGAGCCCGAGGACAAGGAAGGACAGTCCTGATCATGGATCAACCACAGGTCGGCATAGTCTTCTGGATCCTGTCGTGTGTGATACTGGTTTCGGCTTTCATGGTGGTCAGCCTGAGGAATATATTCCACTGCGCCTTGTTTTTAATCCTCTGCCTGTTCGGTGTGGCGGGGATATTCATTCTGCTGGGGGCGGAGTTCCTGGCGGCGGCCCAGGTGCTTATCTACATCGGCGCCGTATCGATTCTTATCATATTCGCCATCATGCTGACGAGCAACCTGGCCCGCAAGAAGATTACGCAGTCCAATGAAAACTCGATGGTGGCCTTTTTCGTCTGTCTGATTCTTGCATTCACCACCGTGCTGCTGATCGGCAACACCCGCGTCTGGCGTCTGACCACAGAGGAAGCTCCCGGTACCGACAACGTCCTGGAACTCGGACGATACCTGATGACGGATTTCATGCTGCCCTTTGAAGTCGTTTCGGTACTGCTGCTGGCGGCCATGATCGGCGCCATCGTACTGGCCCGAAAGGAGCGGTCGTGATGTTTCACTTCCTGGCGCTGGCGGCGATTCTGTTTGCGGTCGGATTGTTTGGGGTCCTGACGCGGCGCAACGTGATCGGTATCCTGATGTCGCTGGAGCTGATGTTTAACGCCGTTAATATCAACTTCGTGACATTCAACAAGTATATCATTAGCGACGGTCTGACGGGGCAGATTTTTGCGATCTTCATTATCGTAGTGGCGGCGGCGGAAGCGACGGTGGGGCTGGCCATCGTGTTGCTGATTTACCGCAATTGGCGCGGTATTGACATCGACCATATTAACATCATGAAGTGGTAGAGCGAGTGCCATGACTGAAAATGCCTATCTGATTCCCCTCCTGCAGTTACTTGCATTCGTGCTGATTGTATTCTGCCTGCGCTGGAAAGAGAAGGTCGCGGCCGGCTTTTCGATAGCCATGATCGTGATGGCCTGGGTGATGTCGATCATCATTCTGGTTGAGACACTGGGTCGTGGTGGCGCCGCTTACGAGGCCTTTTATACGTTCGTCAGTTTCCGCGATATCAACCTTGAGATCGGTATCCTCATTGACGCCCTGACGGCGGTTATGCTGCTGGTCGTTACGACCGTCGGCGCCTGCGTGGTGATCTATTCAGTGGGCTACATGCATGGCGACCCGCGCTTCAGCCGGTTTTTCGCTTACCTGTCGCTGTTCTTGTTTTCCATGCTGGGCCTGGTAGTAGCCAACAACTTCTTCATGATCTTTATCTTCTGGGAGTTGGTGGGGCTGACCAGTTACCTGCTGATCGGCTTCTGGTTCGAAAAGAAATCGGCGGCCGATGCCTGCAAGAAAGCTTTCATCACTACCCGTATCGGCGACCTGGGCTTCCTGGTCGGATTGTTCATGATGGGGGTGTATATTGGAACGTTCAATTACGGTGGCGTTTTTGAGGCGGTCGGGTCGGGAATCATACCGGCCGGGATCGTCACCGCTATAGCGATATTTGTTTTCTGCGGCGCCGTCGGCAAGTCGGCGCAATTCCCGCTGCACGTCTGGCTGCCCGATGCCATGGAGGGTCCCACGCCGGTTTCGGCGTTGATCCATGCCGCCACCATGGTTGCCGCAGGTGTCTACCTGGTGGCACGCTCGATGAACATCTTCGTGGGTTCGGAGGACGCCTCGCTGGTGGTGGCGATCATCGGTGTGGTGACGTCATTGATAGCAGCCTCGATTGCCCTGGTGCAGGTGGATATCAAACGAATTTTAGCCTACTCGACGGTCAGTCAACTGGGCTACATGATAATGGCTCTGGGACTGTACGGTTACGACACGGCCAATCATCATCATTCCGCCGGCTATATGGCGGGAACCTTCCACCTGATGACGCACGCTTTCTTCAAGGGGTTGTTGTTCCTCGGGGCGGGATCGGTGATTCACGCCGTACACACCAACGACATCCGTGAGATGGGCGGACTGGCGCGGAAGATGAAACTTACGGCACCGGCGTTCCTGATCGCTTCACTGTCAATTGCCGGCATCTTCCCCCTGTCCGGTTTCTGGTCCAAGGATGAAATTATCGCGACCACATTGCATCACCCGGTCTTCCTGGTGCTGACACTGACAATAGCCTTTATGACCGCTTTTTACATGTGGCGACTCTGTTTCCTGACATTCTTCGGCGAGCCACGCGACCAGAAGCGGTTTGACCACGCCCACGAGTCGCCGCGGGTAATGACCTGGCCGCTGGTCTTTCTGGCGGTGCTTTCCGTGTGTGCCGGCTGGGTGGGATTGCCGTGGCTGCGTCACGGGTTCTCATCGTTTGTGTACCATGGCCAGCCGCACCATGCCGAGCCGTCTTATATTCTGATGATCGTATCTAGCCTGGTCGCCCTGTCGGGGATTGGCCTGGCCTATCTTATCTACTACAAGAAGACATGGTCGGCGGAAAAGATCGGCAACACCTTCCGCCCGATCTACACGCTGCTGTTTAACAAATATTACTTTGATGAGATTTACCAGGCTGTGGTTTTGAACCCTACCATGGCGTTCGCCCGGTACATGTGGACATTTGACGCCCGGGTGATTGATGGAGCCGTTAACGGCACCGCCTGGCTGATGATTCTGTGGTCGGATATAAAAGAATGGTTCGACACCTGGATTGTCGATGGCGCGGTTAACGGTGCGGGCTGGTTGGTATGTCAGTCCTCCCGGGTGCTGCGTTTCCTGCAGACGGGGAATGTGCAGTTCTATGCGCTTGTCATAGCGGTGTTAGTCGTGCTGTTTGGCCTGACCAAGATTGAATTTGCCGCGGTAGATTATTCCTGGCCGAAAATGACGGTTCTCTTCGCGGGCGGCCTGGTGTTGCTGGGCCTGGTCTCAAGAGCGATTGTCGTTCGGGAACGCTCCCGCCGGGAGACACAACAGGATAATAGTTAGTGAGTTTGGAGGATAAATTATAGCATGGATTTCCCCTGGTTAAGTTCACTGGTTTTTTTCCCCCTGGCGGGGATGATAGCGGTGATGCTGATTCCCAAACAGAACTTCGGCGCCATTCGCTGGACCGCCCTGATAGTTAGTGTATTTCCCATGTTGGCGTCGTTCTGGCTGACCTGGGACTACTTCTTCAACTATTGCGGCACGTCGGCGATGGCTTATGTCGAGGGCCCTTACGCCTGGATCCCGTCGTTGAATATCCAGTACTATCTTGGCGTAGACGGCATCTCGATACCGATGTTGTTTCTGACCGGCCTGCTGTCGACGTTGTCTTTGCTGGCTTCCTTCAATATCGAGAAGCGGGTTAAAGAGTACTTCGCCTTTTTCCTGTTGCTGGAGGCGGGGATGATGGGTGTGTTCGTAGCACTGGACTTCTTCCTCTTCTACGTATTCTGGGAGATAATGCTGGTGCCGATGTATTTCCTCATCGGTGTCTGGGGCGGTCCGCGTAAGGAATATGCCGCAATCAAGTTCTTCCTGTATACCCTGTTCGGTTCGTTGTTCATGCTGGTGGCGATACTGATACTCTATTTCACCTCGGAACCGCACACCCTGAACCTGATGACACTGATCGAAACCGGTCCGACCATGTCGCACACTTTGCAGATGGTCTGCTTCATCTTCTTCTTTATCGCTTTTGCCATCAAGGTCCCGGTATGGCCGTTTCACACCTGGCTTCCCGACGCTCACGTGGAGGCACCGACGGCGGTATCGGTCATCCTGGCCGGAGTACTGCTGAAAATGGGTACTTACGCCATGCTGCGCATTAGCTGGCCGATGTTCCCCGACGCCCTGCGGACGCTGTCGTTCTGGATTGCCGTGCTGGGGGTAATTGCCATCATCTACGGCGCCCTGGTGTCGATGGCGCAGAAAGACCTCAAAAAGCTGGTGGCCTATTCATCGGTCTCGCACATGGGATTCTGCATTCTGGCGCTGGCGGCGTTTCCGTCCGTAACGGCCATTGCCGGGTGCATGTTCCAGATGGTATCGCACGGTCTGATCACCGGCGCGCTGTTCCTTTTGGTGGGCGTACTTTATGATCGCGCCCACACTCGCGAGATAGCCGCTTTCGGCGGACTGGGCGCCAAGTTGCCGATTTACAGCGGTATCATGGTGCTGTTTTCGATGGCGGCGCTGGGGTTGCCGGGAATGTCCGGTTTTGTCTCGGAGTTCATGATTTTTGTCGGCGCCTTTTCAGCTCTCAACAAGGTGCTGGTAGGTCTGTCGGTGCTGGGTGTGGTCCTGGGTGCCACCTATATGCTCCGCATGGTGCAGAATGTCTTCCTGGGCGAGTTTGACAAGACACGCTGGGACGGGCTGACCGAGATCAATCTGCGCGAGATCATATCGGTAGCTCCACTGGCCGTGCTGACTATAGCTATCGGTGTTTATCCCAAACCGCTGGCAACCCTGATGTCGGCCACACTGGAGAACCTCGTAAGCTTGATGGCCAGGTAAGATGGATTGGCAGTTGCCCGAATATAACCTGCGAATGATGCTCCCGGAGATCTTCCTGTTTCTCTGGGCGCTGCTGGTAATCACGTTTGACCTGGTTACCCGCCGCAAGACCGGTGCGGCAGTGGGTTACCTGGCGCTGGTCGGGTTACTGGTGACCGGTTTTATCCTCAGTATCACCGGTTACGGACGTGGTTTCACTTCGATGTTCTTCAACGATCCGCTGTCTACCTTCTTTAAGATAATCTTTTTGGGGGCGGCCTTCATGGCTATCGGCAGTTCCTTTGGGATCACGGTACAGAAAATTGTCAACCACCGCGGGGAATACTTCGGGCTGATTCTGCTCTCCACGGTGGGAATGATGTTTCTGGCATCCTCCAATGAATTGCTGTCGCTGTATATCGGACTGGAACTGACCACCATCCCGTTGTTTGTTCTGGCGGCCTTCTTCAAAGATGACAAGCTCTCCGTTGAGGCCGGTATCAAGTATCTGATTATGGGAGCGTTGTCATCGGCGCTGCTGCTGTATGGCCTTTCATTTCTTTACGGCATGTCCGGAACCACCGACCTGGTTCAGATGAAGATCAATCTGGCTATGACCCACCTGACGTTTAAGAATATCGGTTTGATCTTGTCGCTGGCTATAGTGATGATCATTGCCGGTATCGGTTTCAAGCTGGCCTTACCGCCCTTTCACCAGTGGGCGCCGGACGTATACGAAGGGTCGCCGACACCGATAGCGGCGTTTTTGTCGGTGGGGTCGAAAGCAGCGGGGGTGGTGGCGTTCGCCAAGATTTTCCTCAATGGTCTATCTGCTTTCTATGGTCCGGAGATGGTGCCCAACGACTGGGGTATGCTGGCAGGTCTACTGGCTTGCCTGGCTCTGATTATCGGCAACGTGGCGGCCATCCGGCAGACCAATATCAAACGCATGTTGGCCTATTCCTCTATCGCCCACGCCGGGTACATCATGATCGGCATGGTGGCCGTCAATGAACTGGGGATCGCATCGGTCGGGTTCTATTTATTCGTGTACATGTTTGCCAATATGGGAGCGTTCGGGGCGGTGGCTATCTTTGAGGACAAGAGTGGATCGTGTCAGATTGCCAGCTATGCCGGGCTTTCGAAGACCTCACCGTTTTTTTCCATCTCCCTGACAGTGTTTCTGCTTTCCCTGGCCGGTATACCGCCGCTGGCCGGTTTTCTGGGCAAGTACTACATTTTTGCCGCCGCCATCAAAGCGGCCGGCAGCAATAGCTCTGCCAACTGGCTCTACTGGCTGGTGGGGATCGGTCTGCTGACCTCTGTTTTCTCGCTCTATTACTATGCCAACGTCATAAAGCAAATGTACTTTTCGGCCGAACCTTCTCCATATAGGATCAGTTTTTCGGTGCCGTCACTGTCGGTGATAATGATCGGGCTCATCGGTGTGGTGCTGTTTGGGCTCTATCCTGAACCGATCCTGCGACTCGCATCGGATATGTCGTTGGTGTTTGGCTTTATTCAGCCATAACGGACCGGGGGAACTTGATTTTTATGCCGATTGCCCGTACTATCAGAAGGTGACCGCATGGCGGTATTCAATCATGATGTCAAGTGCCAATAGCATAGTTGTTGCCATCAAACGGTATTTCCTCTCGGGCGTACTGGTAGTTGTTCCGATCATCCTGACATACATCGTTATAAAGTTCCTTTTTGAAGCGATCGACGGCATTTTGCAGCCGGTGCTCTTTCACATCCTCGGTTACTATGTTCCCGGGCTGGGTGTTCTTACAACGATTCTGGTGATTATTCTGGCCGGAGTGCTGACCCGCAACTTTGTCGGGGCACGTCTTTACGCCGTCGGTGACCGCTTACTGGCGAAGATGCCGATAATCAGACCGATCTACTCGGCTGCCAAGCAACTGCTGGAGGCGATCACGATGCCTTCCAGCAAATCGTTCAAGGAAGTGGTGCTGATCGAATATCCTCGTCGGGGTGCGTATGCGCTCTGTTTCATTTCCCGGCGGATGGAGATCGCGGTGAACGGTGAAATAAGAAAGTTCGTCACTGTCTTTGTGCCGTCAACACCGACACCGGTTTCGGGATTGGTGATAATGGTGCCGGCCGACGAAGTGATACCGGTCGATATGACTATGGAAGAGGGGATAAAGTTCCTGGTTTCCGGAGGGGTGGCTTCGCCGGAGATAATGAGCGCGGCCACACCCCGCGGAATCTCATCGGAGTGAGGTAGAGCGTGAAACTTGCTAATCTATTGATGGAGCGCCGCATCAAGATCGAGCTTGAGGCCCGTACCAAGGCTGACGCGGTGCAGGAATTGCTGGAACTGGTCAGACGGGAAGGTGTCAGGATCGACTACGACGCCGTTCTGACGTCGATACGGGAACGGGAGGAAGTGGAGGATACGTCCTATGGACGAGGCGTGGCTTTCCCCCACGCCCGCACTGACGCCGTCGAGGAAATGTTCATCCTGATCGGCATCTCCAAAACCGGCCTTGAGGACAAGACTCCCGACAACGTGCCGGTGCACCTGGTCTGCCTGCTGCTGACGCCTTCGACCATTGCCAAACTGTACCTGCAAACGCTCTCGGGTCTGGCGGCTTTTGCCCGTGTGCCGGGGACTCTGGAAAAGCTGCTGACCGTCAAGACCGAGCGCGATGTAATCAAGCTGATTTCCAGCGCCAATGTTACCGTCGACAAGGAATTGATGGTCAAGGACGTCATGCGACTCGACGTGGTTACCGTAACTACCGATGATACCCTCAAAGACGTTGCCAACAAGATGTTTCGTCACCGCCTGTCGGCCCTGGCGGTAGTGGATGAAAACCGCAAACTGTTAGGTGTCATCAACGACCGCGACCTGATCAAGGCGGCGCTGCCCGACTACCAGGCGCTGATTTCCAATCTCAATTACTCACTTGATGTCGAGCCGTTTGAGGAACTGCTGAAACAGGAAGACAAAATCAAGGTTTCGCAGTTGTTCCGGGAACATTACGAAGTCACTACTCCGGAAACACGGATTGTGGAAGTGGCGGCAATGATGATTTTCAAGGATGTTGTGAGAGTTTTTGTCACTTCCGAAGACAACCTGGTCGGCGTTCTGTTGCGCAAGGACATCGTCAATATGATCATCCGGGGCTGACAGGCAAGCCTGACTCATTTCTCATGGATAACGGAGCATATCGAAAGTTTTCATGACACCCCCCTCCAAAAAGCACGACATTGATCCTTATCTTTACCTCATTCTGGCACTGGTCCCTTTGATTTGCCTGCCGGGGCTGGCGATCGGCCTGTTTTCAATTCACCTGGCGCCGCATCTGAGCGTGCTGGTGCTGGGATTCGGGATCTTTGGCGCTGCTTTCATTCTTTCGTGGGCGGCCGAGGCGGCCCAGATGGATATCTCCGAATCGCTGGCGGTGGCCATCCTGGCGCTGCTGGCGGTGTTGCCGGAGTATGCCGTTGATTTTGTATTTACGTGGAAGGCGGCTCACGACCCATCCCAGGCACATTATGCCATAGCCAACATGACCGGCTCCAACCGGTTGCTGGTCGGACTCGGCTGGCCGATGGTATTACTGCTATATATCTTGGCTAAAAAGAAAAAGCGTATCGTTCTGGATGAATCGCTACGCGTAGAGATTTTTTACCTGATGATGGCTACCCTTTACTCGTTTACGATCCCCTTAAAGGGGAGCCTGACGCTGATTGATACCGTCATACTGGTCTTGCTTTTTGCCCTCTACGCCCGACGGGCGGCACAGATGGAGACTACCGAGCCGGAAATGGTGGGACCGGTGAAGATCATTGCCAATATGAGCAAGGTTTCCCGTCGGATTGTCACGATTCTCATGTTTGCCTTTGCCGGATTGGTCATATTCTCTGTTGCCGAACCGTTTGCTGTGTCACTGGTGGAGATGGGACGGCGGTTTGGCATCGACGAATTCCTGCTGGTGCAGTGGCTGGCGCCGATTGCATCGGAGTCACCGGAGTTCATTGTGGCTGCAACCTGGGCCATGCGGGGAGCAGCCGGGCCGGCGCTGAAGGTGCTGATATCGTCGAAAGTCAACCAGTGGACTCTCCTGGTCGGCACGATTCCGCTGGTTTTCGCTATCTCCGGGGGAGCCATCCGGCCGTTTGTGCTGGACAGTCTGCAGCAGCACGAGCTTTTTCTGACGGCGGCACAGTCGTTGTTTGGTGTGGCGGTTCTGGTCAATCTCAGGTTCAGTCGCAGCAACGGACTGCTGCTACTGGCTCTATTTACCAGCCAGTTGATCGTACAGCAGATCAGGATGGAGGTCGCCGTGCTCTATCTACTGCTGGCCGTAGTGTACGGTATCCTGCACCGCAAGTGCCTGCTGCCGGCGACGCTTATCGGCCTGGGATTGACGAAAAAGTAAGTGTGCTCCAGCCGGACCGAAGTGGTCCCAAAAAGTAAGTTTCTTGAGAAAGTGAATGTCGTCACCCTGCGCGGAGTCGAAGGGCGAGTGGCAAGCCACCTCAATTTCAATCGCGTAGCGGGTGCCGAGAGCACATTTACGCACGGTCAGGAATCCTTTCCTGACCGGTGGCATCGCCACTTTTATTGGCATTTCCACACATTCTCTTTTGCACAATGGATGTGAGACTGAAGTTGGAAACCTCATAAATCAGCCGAAGGCTGCCGTCACGAAAGGATTCGTGACGGCGCAAGAAAAGACCGCAAGAAAAAAGCGGCAGATGCTGTGCACCTGCCGCTTGAATCGTCATAGTTGTGACGGACGGGCTCGTCCGCCACGGTCGGTTCATTTTTTATTTGAACCGCTTGGGACGGCGAGCCTCCCACTCGACTACAATCGGGCTGGCCACAAAGATGGAACTGTAGGTTCCGACCACCACACCCAGGATGAGCGCCAGCGAGAAGTAGCGCAACACTTCACCGCCAAAGAAGAAGAGAGGACCTACCACCAGGAGTACCGTCAGGGAAGTATTGAATGTTCTCGACAACACTTCATTGATGGAGGCATTGACGGCACCGGCAAATTCGCCCTTGGTGCGGTATTTTTTCAGGTTTTCCCTGATGCGGTCAAATACGACCACCGTGTCTGTTAATGAATAACCGGCCAGGGTCAGCAGGGCGGTGACGATCAGCAAGTCGAATTCCAGGTTCAGCAGGTAGAGGATTCCCATAACTGCCAAGACGTCGTGGAAAGTCGCGACGGTGGCGGCGATTCCAGAGCGGAAGTCGAAACGAATCCAGATGTAGAAAACAATACCGAACAACGACAGCAACACCGCCTTCTGGGCATCGCCACGGAGTGTTTCACCGACGGCCGGGCCGATGATGTGCTCGGATACTATGGTGAAGTTGTTGCCGGTGAACTTAGTCTCAATTATCTGCTTCAACATCACCAGTCGATCACGGCTTTCAGCTTCGGATTCGGGTCGCTTGGTCTTGATGATGAAAGCATTGGGTTCGGTGAAATCCTTGAGGTTGGTGATCTGAGCGTCGGGAAATTCCGTCGTCACAGCCGCCCGCAGATCATCGATAGTCACCGACTGATCGAAATGACCGGTCACCATAACACCGCCGGCGAAATCGATTCCCAGATTGGCCTTGCCGGTGGCGATCATGACGAAGCCGACAACCCCGATTATGACCAGCGCTACCGACAGCACAAAGGCGTACTTGCGAAGGCCAATGAAGTTGATATTGGTCTTACCAATTATTCTGAACATAGTCGCATTGTCTCCTCGTCTTAAATGCTCAGGGTACGGTACCCTTTACGAATGTCAAATATCTGTTTGGTTATGATATAGGCCGTGTAAAGAGAGATGGTGACACCCCAGAAGAGGGTCACGGCAAACCCCTTGATCGGCCCCGATCCCAGCAAAAACAGAGCTGCGGCCGTGATCAGGGTAGTTACGTGCGAATCAAAGATAGCCACAAAAGCCCGTTGGTAGCCGGCGTCAATCGAGGCTCGGACCGTCTTGCCGGTGCGCAGTTCCTCGCGAATCCGTTCAAAAATCAGGATGTTGGCATCGACTGAAATACCTATGGTCAGGATTATACCGGCAATACCGGGCATCGTCAGCGTGGCGCCCAGGGCAGCCATAACCGCCAGCAGGAAAAAGATGTTAAACAGCAGGCCGACGTCGGCAATGATACCCGACAGGCGGTAGTAGACACCTACAAACAGCAGCACCAGGCTCAGCCCCACCAGCGAGGAGAAAAACCCTTTGCTGATGGAGTCGATTCCCAGGGTAGCGCCGACGACGTTCTTTTCGATGATCTCCACCGGCGCCGGCAGAGCACCTGCCTTAAGGACGATCTCCAGGTTGCGGGCATCCGTTATGGCGGCGGAAGATCCCATGGTGATCTGGCCTCGGTTGCGAATCTTGGAATTGATAAACGGTGATGATTCGACCTTATTGTCGATGACAATCGCCAGCGGCTTGTCGATGTTGGCGCCGGTCAACTGGGCAAAACGGGCGGCACCGTCACCGGAAAGGGAGAAATTCACCACGTAACCACCATAGCTGTCCTGGCCGAGGGCGATGTTTTCCAGAAACTTGCCCAAAAATTGCACCTTACGTTTGACCAGATAGAGGAGATAAACTTCTTTGTTGTTGCGTATCTCAGGCCGGGTGGACCAGGCAAACTGGACATCAATCGGGATAACTCTCTGCACTTCGGGCATGTTGAGCCAGCGGTCAATTATTTCCCGGTCCTTTTTTGATACGGCAAACCCGGGCCAGTTGGTGGTGTTACGATTGTTGTACAGAGCCGTCTCCAGCCGGGAAGTGAGCGGTCGTTCGTTTTCGTCAAGCCCCATATCATCATCGAACGCGAACATTTCAGTGGTGTCGATGGCGCTGTCGCCCATCAGCTCGGCCAGCATGTCGATCTCTTCGGCGGCCGTTGTGTCAACGATGTCGGCGACCGGTGTCTCAGCAGTAACCGAATCCTCAACAGTTGTCCCGGTTATCATTCTTTCGTACTCGTGGATCACGGAATCAACTTTGGTCAGTATCAGGGTTGCGTTGTCGAATGTTTCCAGCAGCTTGAACTCCAGCAGTGCCGTTTGACCGATCAGGTCCTCGGCCCGCTCGGCATCGGTATAACCGGGCAGGTCGACGATGATGCGGTCGGTGCCCTGTTTCTGGATTACCGGTTCGGCCACACCCAGGCCGTCGACGCGGTTACGAATGATCTGAATGGCGCGCTCGACAGCGTCCTCGCGGGCACCCGGGTCAAGCTCCTCCATTTTAACCCGCAAAACGACATGGATACCTCCCTGCAGATCCAGTCCCAGCCGGATGGCCTTCTGTTGCAGATTCAACAGAGCACCGGGATCTCGCTCCTGGAGCGACTCCCGGTCAGTATCGCTCATGGTCCATAGCTTGAAGGTATTCCAGAAGGCGATGCAGGCGAGGACGACCAGAATTGCGGTCAGTATAATTCGCCAGTTGTGTTTGGGCATGAAATATCCCTTTCCAGTATTCTTAGATTATTGTCAGATTACCTGTCGGCACCCAGAAGCGCCCACGACTTGTCTCAATCCCGGCAAGGCGGGACTTCAGACGTCAGCCGGTGCCTGATGGCTTGCTGCCCACCAGAGTGAGGAGTTGCCCCAGGTCTGAGGAAATAAGGCTGGTTGATGTCAGGACTTCACGTTGCCGAACCTGTCGGTCGGAGAAAACAACAGTTGGACGCTTGAAAATACCCTGTTTCTTGAGACGTTTCTCGCTGTTGTCCGGCTTCAGGACGGGAGCCAGTAAGAAAGCGACCGACTGGCCGCCGCCCGGACGGCCATTGGTGGCCAAATTCTCCTGATCGCTGTCGGAGAGGAACCGGGCTGGTATCCATTCCCGATTTTCCAGGGCCGCTTCGGACTGGCTGGTTGCAATCCCATCCGGAGACCACAGCCGACCCACGGCACTACTATCAGGTATGGTCAGGACAGTAATGACGGTTACCGCCACCAGCCGGGTTACTGTAGTTGTGAACCGAATCGTTTTTTTATTCCAATGCTTCATTTCAAGTTTGGCGAATATAGCACTTTCTTTACCCAAGTCAACGCGCTTTTTCAGGTACGGTTGACAGACGCCTGCCGGGGATATAGCTTCCTTCATATTATCGTAAGTAACGGTATCGAGCTTGAATTGACAGATAAGCCACTCAAGGAGAAAGAAATGACAGGGAGACGAATATCTGCAAAAACCTGGCTGCCGGTAATTCTGCTGGCGTTGTTACCGCTCCGGGCACCGGCGGAGACCGGCGGTACCACCCAGTACCGGCTGGACAACGGTATGGAAGTCATTCTCAAGGAAAACCACAGTTCGCCGATGGTAGCCGGCATTATCTTCATCAGGTCCGGCAGTAAGTATGAGTCAACGTATGAAAATGGCATCACGCATTTCCTGGAACACCTGCTCTTTAATGGCACGGTGACTAGGACCAGGGAAGAGCTGGATGCCGCTATAGATAACCTGGGCGGCTATATCAATGCCTTTACGCGCAAAGAGTTGACGGCATTTTTTGTGTTGATGCCGAAGCAGTATATCGAGTTCGGGATGACGGTCGAGGCGGATATGCTGTTTAATTCGATTTTCTCTGAAGAAGAAATGGCCAAAGAACGAAAAATAGTGATCGAGGAAATAAATCGTGATACCGATTCCCCCGGGGCGGCGGCTGACGCCTTTTTTATGGAGAAAGCATACGCCGGTACCGACTATAATCGCCCGGTGCTGGGGTATCGAGCTTTCATCGAGAATATCACGCGCCAGGCGGTTATCGATTACTGGCGTCGATTCTACCTGCCGCGAAACATGACGATGCTGGTTATCGGCGATTTCGAAACGTCGGAGATGAAACAGACGGTATCAGGGATTTTTGGCGATATAGGCGACGGGACCGATGATTCTACCCGGGCAACCGACCCGTCCGAACGGGAATCGGCCGGGAGCACGACGGCAGAAACCGTCCTGACCGGGCAGAATATCTTCGACACCGTGGCCAACGTCACCTCCACCTATATCAACTTCTCGTTGGCGGCGCCCCATCATTCTGACTCCGGGTACCTGGCGATGGATTTGTTGAGCCGGTTCCTGGGAATGGACGAAGTGTCACCACTGGTGATGGCTCTCACCGGCGGCGCCAACCCGCTGGCCACGGAGGTTGGTATCGATCTGGCGACTTACAGCGAGTTCTCACGGCTGGAAATATATGTCATTACCGACAACCCGGACCATCGCGATACTATCGTTTCGACGTTGCTGGAGCAAATGAAAGCTATCGAGCAGTATGAAGCTGATCCGGAGACAATCGCCGGTATCAGGACCAGTGTGCGCTGTAACGAGATTTACAACAGCCAGAAACTACACTACTACGGTTTTTTGATATCGTCACGCATTATGTCGGTCGGCTGGGATTTCATTGAAAGCTACGGCGACCGACTGGCTGAGGTAACCTGGGATGATTGCCGTCAGACGGCCGAGCGCTGGCTGACCGAACCGCAGTACGTGGCTACCGTGGTCAGGCCGGCTGCCGACAGCGGTCAGGTTGCCTATCGACCACAAGGCCTCAGCGCCGATGAAGTGAAAGCTCATTTTGATACTGTTGTTTTCCCCCCGCAGGAACTGGTGGCCGGCCATGAAATAACCTATCCGGAAACCGAGGGAGCGGCATTTAAGCTGGTCGACCCGGCTCAATACCACCGGGAGGTGCTGGCCAACGGTCTGACGGTTATCATTAAATCGGATCCGGACTGTCGCGTTTTTGCCGCCAATGTACTGGGTCGCAATCGCACGGCCAATGAACTGCCGGGGAAGGCCGGTATCACCGATTTCGTCAACCGTTGCCTGGAGAAAGGCACCATTACATACAGCGCCGGGGAACTCCAGCACCAACTGTCGTTGATTGGAGCCAATACCGCGTTCTACGATAATCCGTGGATTCCCTATGACGACCGTTACACGACGCGCCGGTACTCATTCCTGAAATTCGAAACAATTGATGAGTTCGCCGAGCAGGGACTGGAGCTTTTCGGCGATATGGTGCTGAATCCTGCCTTTGACTCAGCCGAGGTGGAGAATATTCGCCGGTCCATGTTCGGCATCCTGGCCCGCCATGGCGGCTCGCCAAGCAACGTGGCACGTGATCTGTTCTATACTGCTCTTTTTGAGGGTGAGGCGTACGCCAAGAGCATTATGGGTACCAGGGGCACTATCGGTTCCATTACGGCAGCCGATCTGAAGGCGCACCACGCCCGGCAGTACTCGCCCGAGAACATGATCCTGTCGATTGTGACCAGACGAAGCGTAGATGAAGTGCGCCGGTGGATAGCTGATTCTTTTGGTGCTGTTCCCGCTGTCGGTTTCGTTTCAACCCCGGCCGGGTGTCCGCAACCTTCGGATACAATGTTGCAGGCCCACAGTGATATGGAGAAAAAGCAAATTGCCCTGTACCGGGGCTGCCTGACGCCGGGCGCCGGCAGCGACGATGCGGTGTCTCTGACGGTGGCGTCATCGATTCTCTCACGACGACTCGGTCTCACCCTGAGAGAAAAGCAGGGTCTGGCCTATTCGGTGGGGGCGAGCACTCATCTTGACCGGGATTTCGGCTGGTTTTACACCACTATCGGCACCTCTCCCGAAAATTACCAACAAGCCCTGGACGGCATAGCTTTTCAGATTGAGAAACTCCAGATGGACGGTCCCAGCCAGGTGGAATTGAACCGGGCGCGTAACGACCTGTGGGGACGCCTGATGCGGGCCAAGCTGTCAGGCATCAACCAGGCTTATTATCTTGGTGTAAATGAGTACCTGGGACGCTCCATGGACTATGACAACGACTTGTTGCAGCAACTGACGGGAGTAACGGCTACATCTGTCAGAACCGCCGCTTCCCGGTATTTCAGAACCGATCGGGGCGTTCTGGTTAGTGCCGGAAAACGACCGTAACCGGCAGGAATCGGTGGATTGGGCTTGACCGCGACTGAGCGGCCAGTATATTGGCGTCGATTTATGAATCCGGCTCCTACATCGAGAAAGGCGCAGCATGTCTGATGGACCGTATTCTAATCGGTCAGTCAATTTGCTGACCGGACCGGTCGTCCAGTTGGTGCTCAAACTGGCAGGGATTGCCGCCCTGCTTTATCTTTTCCTTCTTTCCATCACGCTGCTGGGGGCTTCATTCAAGCTTCTGGGCGGCAGTTTTGTCGAAGCACTTGTTCAGGCGACTTCGAACCCGCTGGTTGGGCTCTGTATCGGTCTTCTCTCTACGGCGATTATTCAGTCTTCGTCTTCCACAACGACAATGATTGTTACTATGGTAGCCTCGGGAACGCTGTCGCTGCCAGCCGCCATCCCGATGGTGATGGGGGCCAATATCGGTACTTCCATTACCAATACGATTGTATCTATAGCCCACGTGTCCCGGAAAGATGAATTCAAGCGTGCCTTTGCCGGCTCGTTGGTGCACGACATTTTTAATATTTGCTCCGTCATCGTGTTGCTGCCGTTGCAGATAAAGTTCAATATCATCGGCTGGATGGTCGTTCAGGTGGAGCACCTGTTCGCCGGGTTTGGCGGCCTGAAGTTTTCATCGGTCAATGCCATCACCAAACCGGTGGCCAAAGAGATACTGCATCTCACGGGAGACACGACCTGGCTGGGGATACTGATTGCACTGGTGCTGCTTTTTATCGCCTTGCGTTACATGGTGGTTGTCATCAAGTCGCTGGTGCTGGTCAGGGTGGAGAAATTCTTCGATCGCTTTATCTTCAGAACTCCGGCGCTGGGCTTCATACTGGGAGTATTCCTTACGGCGCTGGTGCAGTCCTCTTCGATTACGACTTCGATTGTCATCCCGCTGATCGGAGCCGGAGTCATTACCATTCCTCAGGTTTTTCCGTATATGCTGGGAGCCAACGTGGGCACTACCATTACTGCCTTCCTGGCTTCGTTTGCGCTCGGTTCTCCGGCGGGGGTCGGGGTGGCGTTTGCGCATCTGATCTTTAACGTATATGGCATCGCCATCTTCTGGCCGCTCAAACAAATACCCATCGGGCTGGCCAATGCGCTGGCGGCGGCTACTCAGAAGACAAGGTTGATACCGATACTTTATATAGCCGTGGTATTTTTTATTATACCGGGGTTAGTGTTGTTTCTGATGGATTAGCACGGGAGCGAGAAATATGTTCAAGAAATTCAGGGAGTTGTTCAGTTCTGAGAATCTGCTCGACACTGCCTATAACACGACAGTGAAAATGCTTGAGTTTGACCACAAGATGTTCATGGCTGCCAGCGAAACGCTGCGGTTGAAGGATAACGCTGAACTGCCGTTTGATATCCGCAAAACAGACCGCAAGATAAACAAGTACCAGCGGGAGGTGCGTCGTAACGTTCTGACCCACCTGACCATCGCCGGGACGCAGAACATCGTTCCCGGTCTGATGCTGGTATCGATAGTAATTGATGTTGAGCGGATTGGCGATTACACCAAGAACATCTCGGAGCTGGCCACCAGCCATCCGGAGCGGTTGAAAGCCGGGTACTGGGAGAAAGATCTGTGCGCGATTGAAGAAAAGATCCGCGATCATTTTCCCAAGGTCATAGAAGTCTTATCCCGGCAGGATAAGCAACTGGGACGCTCGATCATGCAGCAGGAGAGAGAGACGTCCAGAATGAGCGACCAGATGGTGACTGAAATAATCGCCGGGGGCAGCAAGAACAGGTCGCTTTCAACCAGTGATGCTGTGGTGCTGGCCCTGTATGCTCGCTTTTTGAAAAGGACCAACTCTCATCTCAACAACATTGCCACTGCTGTTGTCAATCCTTTCCCGCGAATCGGTTACAGGGAAAAGAAGGAGAGCAAATAAGATCACAATGCAGTCGTTGTCGATGGCAGGCAGGATGAGTAGATCAACCGGCAGCCGGCGAGAGGCTGCCCCACAAGGTCCATAGATGCCGTTTCGGACGCCGGAGTGGTCATGCTGAGCGGAGTCGAAGCATGGCAGCCATCGGCTGATTTATGGGTTCCACGGTCCACCTCAGTCTCACATTCATTGCTCGAAACTTGTGTGGCGATGCCACTCGCCCTTCGACTCCGTTCAGGGTGACGACATTCGTTGCCTTGTGAAACATACTTATGGGTCAACCGGCGGCGCCGGGTGGGGGATTATCCGGAAGCGGCGATAATCTGTGACAGTATCAATCGGAGGTAACGAACCATTCAGTGGCGAGCCGCTCGGTGGCAGCCACTATCTCCCGGTCTTTTTCGCCCAGGGCGCCACGCTCTATCAGACTATTGACTGCCTTGTGCAGCAGCACCATCTTGTCGCGAACCGGGATCAGCGCCGGGTAATACTCATTATTGAAGAATATGCGGAATCGCTTCCGCATGCGTTTGTCGGTCAGCATCCGCCCGATCAACTGTTCGAGTTCTGAGCCGCTGAGGCTTTCCAGTTCATCCTTGGGTGATCGCATCAGGTCGGCGGTGCGTTTGACATCTCTTTTGCAGCGGAAGGTCATCTGCCAACACTGAACAATCCCCAGCGAGTTGACGGTCAGGACACTGACGCTGATTCGTTTGCTTTCGGGGTTGGCAACGACACCCTTCATCGGGGGCAGCAGGTAACAGTCGGTGATGGCTCCAAAGGCGCTGATGCCACCGGCGAAAGGATCATCAATGATGTCCTGGATAGTGAAATACGGTTTGCGTTCAAAACGGGCATCCTGGATGAGCATGAACTCTTCCTCGGTGAAGTGGAAGCGCTCTTTCCACTTGTCCTCGGGGCTGAGGTCTCTGCGCGTCAGCGATGACTGGCTGGTCAACATGCCCAGCGCCTGCCCGCCACGCCAGACCAAAGGCAGAACGCCGACGGCCCATTCGGCCGAGCCACCGATCTCGCCGATCATCGAACAGAGGCCACGCCCATCGGGGAAAGTCAGACCATCGGTGCCCAGCATCACCGCCGGGATAAGGTCTCCGTCTTTGTCAAACGGGGTGGCGACACCGGCGCCGTTAAGCTGGTCCATCGCCGGATAATGCCGGGAACGATCCAGAAAGAAAGCGCTCAGATTCTCGACACCGGGAAAACCGAAGGATTCGGCAATGATCTCGGCAGCATCAACGAGGCTGACCTCACGGGGATTAAACTCTTCGAAATAAGCGCCGCCCATCCAGCGCTGAATATAAATGTCGGGCAAGTGGCGCTTGATATTGGACTCGGTCACGAACAGACAGGTCAGGCTGGAGTGGATCGCCTTAATCGACTTGGTGGTGCCGTCGATAACGTCATTGCCCATCGACAGCAAAGCTACGTTCTCCGGCATACGCAGCCCGTACTGGGCCTGATGTTCCTGTTTGCCGAACACCGCTCCGACCGCGATGGTCGGGTTGCCGCCGATCTCTTTGCCCGGCTTGATGCGGACACCTTCGGTGATGGCCGATTCAATCAGCACGTCTTCGCCCACCGGCAGAGTTTCGGTCGTCGTCTGCAGCACTTCCGACATGACCTGTGCGGCGGTACGATCGTTGGCACGTTTGAGGCCATCGGCGGCTTTTTGGTTCCGCTGCTGTTCGGGCAGTTGATTGTAACTGCCACGACCGTGCAAACCGACCGACACCGCCGAGAGTGCCGCCGAAAGAATCACCGACTGCCGCAACTGCCGATTGCGCAGAGCGCCCAGGTTCGACTTGTGGTTGATACGGTCGCAGAGAGTGATAATTTCGCATTCGTCCAATGCGATATCATAATTGCCCAACACCGACATGTGGCGATGGTTGAACTCGATAATGCGGTCGCGGTTGAATGAAAAGCTCTTCTGCTGACCGCTGTATGTGAGCCGTTGATCGGCAATGTTATAGCGAAGATTGTTGCCCATGTTACTTCATTCCGTTTAAGGTCGGTCCGGAAGTTTTTTCTCTAAGAGTATAGTACAACTAATTCTGTCATTTTCAAGTGTTAAGTTGACCGGCGGGCTTTACCCGATTTATTCTTGTGGTACAGTCACGCAGCAGCATTTGTAGGGAAGATCTCGGAGAGACCCGCCCATACATTCTTTACAAGTCTCAACCCCTATCAAGTTTGTGGTTGCCAACTGATTTTGCGATTGCTCTACTCATCCCTTTGTAGTATATTGATATGGTAGTGAAAGTTCCCAATGTCTACTTTCCTGCAATGGGGTGTACCATGTTGATAAGAACGATTTCGTTGATTCTCGCCATGTTGCTGCTATTGGTAGTAGCCATGTCGTGCGATAGTGACAGATGTGTGCAACCGGTGCCGTGCTGTAATGTCTGCGACGAAGATCGCACTGAAGCGGAACTCGCGGCTATCTGGCTCAGCGGCGAACTCGTCGCACCCGATTCGCTGTACCGACGACTTCTCTGGGGGTTTACAACTATGCGCGAAAAGTATGGCCAGCACATCGCAGAAGTAGCCATTCGTTTTCAGTTCCCCGTCAGACCCAGTGTGATTGATGTCAAACTCACTGACTCCGCTGCTCAGCAATTCCTCGACGGCTCTTATACTGAATGGGACTCTCTTAACAATCGATTCGGCTTGCGTCACTTAGACACTGGTGTGTGCTGTTTTGAACATTTCCATTATGTCCGACTGATGTTCGGCGGTCTACAACACCCAAATGTCATTGCTGGTGAGTATCGTGAACTTGAAGGGATTCAGAACTCCGGATCCAGTGAACATGCCGAGGGTGATTGGTCGAACATGTATCCCTGGATAGCCAACGGCAAACTTACGTTCCTGCTGCGATCAGCCTGGGGTGACTGTCCTGCGGGTTGTATGTACAGCCGCTTCTGGTACTTTGTAGAGGAACAGGACGGTCTCATCCTTGTGGGCAAATGGGAAGATGTCGATATCCAAAGTCCCCCTCCCCCGGCTTGGTGGGATGAGGCTAGTGTCGCCTTCCACACTTACCTGTATCGGACATGGCCGTGAGCCACCCGGATTCTACATCCTACAGACCGACAAGATCCCGTCGCCAGGTGCCGCCTGATCACTCCGGTATGCATAAAAAAACGCCCGGCGCAGGGGGAGGGAAACGACGCCGGGCGGAAAAGGCGACACTGATGCAAGTCCTAAGAACTCAAAGCGGGTCGCCTTCTTATGTGCACATTATCTTGTAACCGAACTTCGGCTAATCTGTTTCCAAAAATATCGAAATCAAGCTTTTTCTTCCCGATTCTGCCTCTTAATGGCACACTAACTACATTAACGAGCTTGACAAGACATCATATTTGGCGATATTACCAAATAAACAATTCTGAAACCGGAGTTTTCTTTGAATAGACGAACCAGAACCCGTCTGCAGGCCCAGGCCAGAGTACTGCGGGCCATGGCTCATCCCACTCGATTACTGATTGTGCAGGAACTGGCGCAGCAGGAAAAATGCGTCCACGAGTTAACCGAAACGGCGGAGGTAGACATGTCGACCGTCTCCAGGCACCTGGCCCAATTGCGCAGCGTCGGTATCGTGGCCGATGAAAAGCGGAGCGCCAGAGTCTATTATCGTCTGAAAACACCCTGCGTGCTGAGATTCCTGGAGTGTGTCCAAACCGTTATAGAGTCCTCGGCACGCGACCAACTGAAGCTGATAAGGTAAGCAGAGTCACTGACCTCTGTGAGCAAACGGGATGAACATCAAAGCTGAGATCAAGCCGCTGGCAGCAGTGATATTACTTTTTCTGGCCTGCTTTTTCCTTCCGGTGGGACACAACAGATTCGATTCGGCCGTTCTTGAGGCGCTGTTGCTGGTCAAATGGTACGCCCGGGAGCACTTGGTAATGTGTCTAATTCCGGCCTTTTTTATTGCCGGCGCCATCGGCACTTTTTTAAACCAATCATCGGTAATGAAGTATCTTGGTGAAGGCAGCAAGATTGTCGCTTACGGGGTGGCCTCGGTTTCGGGGACGATACTGGCTGTCTGCTCATGCACGGTGTTGCCGTTGTTTGCCGGTATCTACCAGATGGGGGCCGGTCTGGGACCGGCATCGGCGTTTCTCTATTCCGGACCGGCAGTGAACGTTCTGGCCATAATACTGACCGCCCGCATCCTGGGTCCCGAGTTGGGCCTGGCCCGAGCCGTGGGCGCGGTGGTATTCAGTATTATTATCGGTTTGCTGATGCACCTCATTTTTCGTCGTGACGAAACCCGGCGCTCGGCATCGTCGATGGCGATACCCGATCAACCGGCCGGTCGACCGTTGTGGCAAAACGCACTGTTCTTTGCCGCTTTGGTGACAATCCTTGTCTTTGCCAATCTCAGCGAATCCGGCACGGGCGGGAGGGTTTGGCAGGCACTTCAAGCGGTGCGATGGTCCATCACCGGCCTGGCCGGTCTCGGACTGGGAGCGATGCTGGTTTTCTGGTTCGGCATAAAATGGCAACCAACAGCAGCTATTGCCCTGGTTACAGTAATTCTGGCGACCCTGCTGGGAGACTACCCGATAGTTCCTTTTGCCTTCGCCACTGCCGGTCTGGCGGTGGTGACCGCACTTGATCGTGGCGAGGCGGGCGAATGGCTGGCTTCATCGTGGGGTTTCGCCAAACAGATTCTGCCGCTTCTGCTGGCCGGTGTATTTGTGGCCGGACTGCTGCTGGGACGACCCGGTCAGGAAGGGATAATACCCGGCAATTGGATCAGCTCGGCCGTGGGCGGCAACTCGCTGGGGGCCAACCTGGCGGCGTCGGTCGCCGGTGCTTTCATGTACTTCGCCACACTGACCGAAATTCCAATCCTGCAGGGGTTGCTGGGTAGTGGTATGGGCCAGGGTCCGGCCCTGGCGCTGCTATTGGCCGGTCCGGCACTGTCACTGCCGAACATGCTGGTAATCAGGTCGGTAGTGGGAACCAGGAAAACCGTTGTCTTTGTGACACTGGTTGTGGTAATGGCAACCTTAACCGGTGTTGTCTATGGTGCTTTTATCTGATCGGAGACAGTCTATGAAAAAGATTCAAATCCTCGGACCGGGCTGTGACAAATGTGTCCGGTTGTACGAAACCACGCAGGAAGCCATCAACGCTATCGGGCTTGAATGCGAACTGGAAAAGGTTACTGACCTGCAGCAGATTCTTGCTTATGGCGTGATGATGACTCCCGCGCTGGTCGTCGATGGACAGGTGAAACTGGTGGGTAAGGTACCCGCCAGACAGGAAATCGAAAAACTACTGATGTAAGTATTAGTGACATCAGGCGAGAAGTCTGATCGCAGCCAGTAGGGCGGGTCCGTCTTCGAACCCGCCAGCTTTTCTCGTTATAAGATAAAAGCGACTTGCCGCCTTCGCGGGGATGACGAGTGTGATGGCAATTGAGTATGATAGAACTTTTTTTCAACAACTTGTTAGAGGAGAAAACATGATATGAAACCGAAGTCAATTATCGTCGCCGTACTGCTGTTGTTCGTGGTGGTGAGCCTGGTTTATCTGGCCGTTAAACAGTCCGGCAGTGAAACCATTTCGGATGAATCCGCGGTGGCGTCCCGAGATACCACCGTCGGGACAGACAGCTCGGAATCGGCAGCCGAGCATCAGGTTATCGCCTACTACTTCCACGGCGAACGACGCTGTCCCACCTGCCTGAAGATCGAGGACCTGTCCAGGCGGACACTTGAATCCGGCTTTTTCGAAGAACTCAAGGACGATCGGCTGCAGTGGCAGGTGGTCAATTTCGAGGAAGCCGGCAACGAACATTATGCCGAACAGTTCCAGCTACATACTCAGACACTCATACTCGTTGACAAACGTCGTGGTCGGGTGGTCCGATGGCGCAACCTCGAAAGAGTCTGGGAATTGGTTCACGACGAACCGGCTTTTGAAAAATACGTGCAACGAATGACGCGGTTATATGTTGAGGGCTTTGATGGATAGCTTTTCAGCAGGCGTGGCGACAGCCTTGTGGCTGGGTATTCTGACCTCAATCAGCCCCTGCCCGCTGGCAACCAACATTGCCGCGATTTCGTATATCGGTCGGCGGGTCGGCAGTCCGCGAGGTGTCTTCCTGTCCGGTCTGCTCTACACCGCCGGCCGGGCGCTGGTGTATATCATCATGGCAGCCGTTATCGTTACCGCTCTGCTCTCGGTCACCGAGGTTTCCCGGTGGCTTCAAAAACATATGAATCAGATCCTGGGACCGGTCCTTATTCTGGCCGGGATGGTTCTCACCGGACTTGTTCGACTACCGATGTTCGGCGGTGGCGTTTCTGAAAAAACCCGGCACCGGGCCGACTCTTTCGGTGTGCTGGGCGCCGGATTTCTCGGCATCGTCTTTGCTCTGTCGTTTTGTCCGGTATCGGCCGCCTTGTTTTTCGGCAGCCTGGTTCCGGTCTCGGTGCAGTGCCAGTCTACTATAACCGTACCGCTGGTCTACGGCATCGGCACCGCCCTGCCGGTTCTCGTGTTTGCCGGACTGATAGCTTTTGGCGCCAGATCAGTAGGCCGTGCCTACGACAGATTGTCGCAAATCGAAAGCTGGGCCAGGCGAATCACCGGTATGGTGTTTATCATCGTCGGTGTTTATCTCTGCCTTGTTTACGTGTTCGGCGTACTGTAACCACCGGGCATCATGTTTCTTTGGCGTGGCGTCAGGCGATAAGCTATATTGCCGGTCAGGTAACTATGGCGAATCTAAAATAAGCCGAGGAACAGGATAAACCGCCGGAACATAAATACGTAAGAGAGCAGCAAGTATGAGCAAGGACGACGACTCGAAACCTTCACATTTTATCCGCGACATCATTGAAGAGGACAACCGAACCGGCAAATACGAAAACCGCGTTCACACCCGGTTCCCCCCGGAACCCAACGGCTACCTGCATATCGGTCACGCCAAGTCTATCTGTCTGAATTTCGGACTGGCTAAGCAGTACGGCGGACTTTGCAATCTGCGCTTCGACGATACCAATCCCAGCAAGGAAGAAACGGAGTATGTCGATTCCATCATGGAAGATATCCGCTGGCTGGGTTTCGATTGGAGTGACCGGTTGTTTTATGCCTCGGACTACTTTGAGCAGTTGTACCTGTGGGCGGTGCAGCTTATAAAGCAGGGTCAGGCCTACGTCTGCGATCTCAGCGGCGACGAGATCAGGCAGTATCGTGGCACGTTGACCGAACCGGGCCGGGAAAGTCCTTACCGTAACCGCTCGGTCGAGGAAAACCTGGGCCTGTTTGAGCGGATGCGCTCCGGCGAATTCGAGGATGGCTCGCGTGTCTTGCGGGCCAGGATCGACATGGCCGCCGGCAACCTGAACCTGCGCGATCCGGTAATGTACCGTATCCTGCACGCGCCGCACCATCGCACCGGTGACAAGTGGTGTATTTATCCGATGTATGACTGGGCGCACGGGCAGTCGGACTCTATCGAGAACATTACGCATTCACTTTGTTCCATCGAGTTCGAGGACCATCGGCCATTGTACAACTGGTTTCTGGAGGCGCTGGGTGTCTATCACCCCGAACAGACTGAGTTTGCGCGGCTGGACCTGACCTACAACGTTTTAAGCAAACGCAGGCTGCTGCAACTGGTAGAAGAAAACCACGTCAACGGCTGGGACGACCCCCGGATACCGACACTGTGCGGTTTGCGTCGTCGCGGCTATACGCCCGAGGCGGTACGCGACTTCGTTGACCGGGTCGGTATGGCCAAGAAAAAGGGCAGTATCGCCGACATTGCCCTTCTGGAACACTGCCTGCGCGAAGACCTGAACAAACATGCCCGGCGGGTTATGGCGGTGCTGCATTCACTCAAGGTGATCATCGACAACTACCCCGAAGACAAAGTGGAAGAGTTGGAGGCGGTCAACAACCCGGAAGACGAGTCGGCAGGAACGCGGCTGGTCCCGTTTTCACGCGAGTTATATATCGAGCGCGACGACTTCTGTGAGGACCCGCCTAAAAAGTTCTTCAGGCTGGCGCCAGGCCGCGAGGTGCGCCTTAAACATGCCTATTTCATCAAGTGCGAACGGGTAGTCAAAGATGACAAAACCGGTGAGCCGGTTGAATTGCACTGCACTTATGACCCTGCTTCACGCGGGGGAGGGTCGCCGGACGGACGTAAAGTGAAGGGTACGCTGCAGTGGGTATCGGCGGCGCAAGCGGTCAGGGCCGAGGTTCGCCTTTACGATCATTTGTTCACGAAAGAAAACCCCAACGATGTAGACGAAGGCGGCAGTTTCACCGATTATCTTAATCCCAATTCACTTGAGACTCTGACCGATTGTATGGTTGAGCCATCACTGTGCGATGCCGCCCCCGGCAGTCGCTTTCAGTTTTTACGTCACGGTTACTTCTGTGTTGACACAGTTGACACCAAACCGGCGATGCCGGTCTTTAACCGCACCGTCTCCCTTCGCGACACCTGGGCCAAGATACAGAAAGGGAAGTAGGGGAATTCCCGCCATTAAAAATGCAGTGTTACAACTGCGACCAGAGATTTTCCGTTGCGTGGCGGACAAAGTTAGTGAATGGCAGAAGCCCTGGTGCTTCTGCCATTCACTTTATTTTGAAGGATTATCCATTCTCAGGGACACGGCGGTGGTGCCGGGCCGCCCTGGAACAGATACGCAACCAGATACGTCAAATCACCCACGTCGATAGCACCGCTGCCGTCGACATCACCCTCTTCCAGGCATGGTGGCGCCGGGCCACCCTGGAAGAGATATGCAACCAGGTAAGTCAGGTCACCAACGTCCAGACCCATAGAGTAGTCGGCGTCACCGCGGATGCCGTCATGGTTACAGCAGGGGCCGGTTATCACAAAGGCCAGATCAATCGCACCACCTGTAATGGGGTCTGCAATCGCCCACCAGAAAGGTGAGTACCAGAAGACAGCGGCATCGTTCCAATGCGGCTCAGATTCCTTCCAGCCAATAAACGGAAGAGGCCCGAAGTCGATCTCCAGCCAGTAGATAACACCATCCTGCTGAATGTGCGGCTGCGGGATCTCTTCTATGTTGATCTGAAACCGGCGCATATGATTATCCGGCAGATAACCTCCCGAGGAAGGATCATACCAGCCCTGCAAATCAGGCTCCCATTCGACAATTGTGATATCACTGGCAGTAAAAATGCGATCCCAGAGCAGGACGTTCGGCTGACTCCAGCCGAGTGGGCCGGAAGGGTTGTTCGACCAGATGCCGATCCGTATGTCACCGATGGGCTGCACCATATCCTGATACCATGAAATCCAGAAGTGGATATCTGTCACTGGGCCTGTCTCCGTACATAGCCAATCGTCTGCCAGGCGTGAGGAGGCAAACTCGACATCCCAGCCGCCCGGCATGGGCGTTTGAGGAAAATGCATTTTGTGGTCGTCCCCTGGCCACCAGTCGGCCATCGCCGGCGCAACCGCCAAACAGACGACCAGCGCAATTGTAATGGGTACCATAGCAATCTTGCTTTTCATAGTTCTTCTCCTCAAACCGTCGTTAATTCGTTTAGAATTGATGGGTCCAAAAAGCCAGTGAATTCGATACATTCACTCGGCCAGAAACAGCAACGGCGCTACCTAACCGCTCGACGTCTTTTCCATATGCTTTCCTCCCGACTTTTCATGCGATCACAACGTGATGTATCTGATAAGTTCAAAGAGCTATCCGATAACCCTTCTCCTGGCACTAAGTACATGCAGTTACAGATCCCCGTCTAGGCAAGGATAGTAAACCCATAGATGAGACGAGAACAGACTATAATCTAAAAGTACTACTTTGGTCGAATATGTCAAGTATTTTGTTGGACAACCCTTTGTCGGAAATTCTGTAAGCAAATCGGTAACAACTTACTTGACGGGTTTTTGAGACAGCCTCTCCACGTCTGCCCCACTACGACAGTTGTTGATACAAGGGCAGAACCCGCAGCGGTTCTGCCAACCAAGACAATGGCAGAAGCACCAGGGCTTCTGCCATTCACTTTATTTTGAAGGATTATCCTTTCTCAGGGACATGGTGGCGGCGCCGGACCACTCTGGAACAGATACGCAACCTGATACGTCAAATCACCCACGTCGATAGCACCGCTGCCATCAACATCGCCTTCGTCCAGACATGGTGGTGCCGGACCGCTCTGGAAGAGATATGCCACCAGGTAAGTCAGGTCACCAACATCCAGACCCATGGAGTAGTCGGCATCGCCGCGGATGCCGTCATGATTACAGCAGCCCGCAATCTCAAAACAGTGCGGTCCTGACCAGCCTGGGACAAAACTCGACCCTATGTCCTCAGTCCAGAGCCAGGGGTTTGTCGCCGGCGGCGGCGGCTGGAACGACGAGTCGATACACAGGGTATCGCCAACATTCGCCTGATAAACCTTGGTCTCGATCCACCAGACCGTAGCGTCAAAGGGCGCCGGGATGCCACTTCCCATCATAGCGTCACCGTTGATACCGGCCGTGTCGGCCCCCGAACCATTGGCGCTCCAATAGTTGATCGAAAGAATCAGGTCGAACCTTGCCGGCCAACCATGGCTTACCGTATCGAGGACTATCGGCTGCCAGGTGGCGCCGTCAGGCGAGTAAACACGGAATCCGTTGGCAAATCTGTGAATAGGCCGACCGGCCAAGTACTTCCACCGCATCATGAACTTGATGTCCTGTTCGGCAGTGAGCTTGCCATCCGAGTTCAAGCCATAAACAGTGTCCAGTACTATGGCGCTGTCGGACTGTGAGGCAAACTCGACATCCCAGCCGCCCGGCATGGGCGTTTGAGGAAAATGCATTTTGTGGTCGTCCCCCGGCCACCAGTCGGACATCGCCGGTGCAACCGCCAAACAGACGACCAGCGCAATTGTGAGGGTACAATAGCAATCTTACTTTTCATAGTTCTTCTCCTCAAACCGTTGTCAATTTGTTTAGAATTAATGGGTTTAAAATCAATGAATTCGGCACATTCACCCGGCCGAAAACAGCAACAGCGCTACCTAAGCGCTTGTGTCTCTTCCATATTCTTTCCTCCCGACTTTTCATGCGATTACAACATGATGTATCTGATAAGTTCAAAGAGCTATCCGATAACCCTTCTCCTGACACTAAGTACATGCAGTTACAGATCCCTGCCCTGACAAAGATCGTAAACCCATAGATGAGACGAGATCAGACTGTATTCTAAAAGTACTACTTTGGTCGAATATGTCAAGTGTTTTGTTGGACAACCCTTTGTCGGAAATTCTGCAAGTGAATAGGTTGCAACATACTTGACAGATTTTTGAGACAGCCCCTCCACGTCTACGCCACTACGACAGTTATAGTAGGGCAGAACCCGCCGTGGTTCTGCGAGCCATAACGATCGCAGTAGCATCCCTACCCCTTGTCATCCCCCTCAAAATCGCGGCTGAGTTTGCCCTTGGCGATCAGTTCTTTTTTCTTGTTGTTGATGACCGACTTGCGCACCTTCATCGTTTCCTCGCCAAAAAGCGCAAACCGTAACCACTGATAGGCGAACTTGAGCAACTCGATATCGTCGGTCTTGATTTTCTCGACGGTGGCTTTGTCGATCTCGAACTTATCGAGAAAGCTGCTGTCAAACACAAAGCTGCGGAAACGGTCGATATCGTAGCAGCCTAAGAAAAACAACTCGACTTTCTGGGGCGGGAACGGCTCGTCATCACGGATGAACTTGTGCGTGGTCAGTTCCTTGAAGAACTCGCCCATCCGGTTGTATTCGTCAATCCCCTGGTCGTCCAGCCATTTGCCGACGGTCCACTGCTTGTCCTCGTTGAACCCTTTACAGACATCCTCTTTGAGCAGAAAGTAGAACTCTTCTTCCAGTTCGTCGGAAGATTCACCGGGTGATGCCAGCCCCAGCGGGTACATGCGGCAGGCCCAGGGCCGGTCCTCATAGACACTGCACCCGGCCTCCTTAACGAAGGGGCATTTCTTCTTTTCATCGCCGCCCATCTGCAGCATAATCACCGGGTACTTAAGATTCTGATCAAAGGGCAGGATAGTGTATTTCTTGAGGAACTCCGTCGATGTCATCCCGAGTTTATTTTTCAGCCGGATGATATCGTAAGGTGTCAGGAAGATATTGACATCCCCGCAGCAGTCATTGAAGCAGGAGACACCCGGGTGGCAGCGGAAGTAGAAGGTAGCGTTCTTGTCCAGACGAGGGTACTGCTTGAGTATTTCGTTTTTCAGATTCTCGATTTCTCTCATGGTTTACTCCTCATCCTCGACAATACGGTCCCGGTGGGCCTGCGACGACCAGGCCGGGAGCGGCCCTTCTTCGTCGGTCACGGGGTCATAGCGATGCCGGTAAGAAACATTCTGATCGTATTCTGATCGCATCCATTCCCAGCCCTTGACATAGTAGGGGCAATCATCATTGAAGCAGACGAAGTGCGGATGCAGACCCCAGTTGGCATCGACCGGCGGCTGCCACTTGAGCATTTTAATCCCGCAGTGGGGACACAATTCTTTTGATTCTTTGTCGCTCATAATCTCCCCGGGCACAAACCGACACTCCAGTAGTGTCAAGTAAATGCCGGAATTCGTGTTCCGGTTTTCAACCCGGTCACGAAAACCGGGTAAAAACTGAAAGTCCTCCGGGCAGGCCAGCCGCCCGGAGGACCATATTGTCAAACAACAAGTGCCGAAATCACCCCTACTTAAGAGGGAGAATATCGCGCTTGATCATCTCCCACTTATCGGAGGCGGGATCATACTTGCAGTTGGCGAAGACCTTCCAATCGTCCTTCATGGACGGGAAGTCGGCCCGGAAGTAGTAACCCGGCCAGCGAGTCTCCTCGCGGAAGAGGATAGTCCTGACGTGAGCTTCGGCCTGCCACATACGATGCACGTTTTCCCAGCAGCGCATCAACTCATGCAGATCCTGAGCCGCCAGCTTCTCACTGTCTTCTTTGAGGAAGGCCAGAAGTTCCAGCCCCTTTTCCAGCAACGGCTTGCTGGTGGTGAACTGGGTGCTGACACCACCCGCGTACTCGTCCATGATCTTCTGAAGACGGAACATGAACATCTTCGGCTTGATGTATTCGGGGTTGATGTCGGGATCGGAAGAGCCACCCTTGTGCTGCTCGAACAGGTCGATCGGCGCCAGGATGGTTTTCTTGAGTCCCTCAACTTTGGCCATGTCAACCTTGGGCTCACCGGAGTTATCCACGGCGTAACTCACAGCCGACTTGGCCGCAATACGACCTTCGGCGTGGGAACCGGAAGAGAACTTGTGGCTGGATGCGCCAGTGGCGTCACCGGCCCCAAACATACCCGGTACCGTGCACATGCCGGTGTAACCCCAGTGGTACTCTGGCGGCGCCAGGTCTTCCGGACCGCTGACCCAGGCACCGGAAGCGCCGGAGTGGGAACCGATGAAGTACGGTTCACAGGCGGCGATTTCCGAAGGTTTCTCTTCCGGAGCGGTGTTGGTGGCCGCCCAGAGGATAGCCTGCGAGATGGTCATATCAAGGAAGTCTTCCCAGGCCTCGGATTCGAGTTCTTTGAGCTTTTTCTTGCGCTCTTTCTCGTCCGTTACCTGTTCGGACAGCTTGGCAATAGCTTCTTCCGTCCGCATGAAGATCGGACCCTTGCCGTCCATAACGTCCAGCATCATCAGCCAGTTACGCAGGTTGGCCGGCACCGGCTTGACCATGCCGTAGGGTTTCCATTTTTCCAGTTCGGGGCGGCGGGTTTCCATGTAGTTCTCACCCAGGCCGTTAGTGGCACGGGACTTAAACAGCAGGAACCAGGCTCCGACCGGACCATAGGCATCCTTGAACCGTACCGGAATGAAACGCACTTCCTGGCAGGTCATCTCAGCGCCACCCTTGATGGTGAAGTAGGCGCTGGCGCCGGAGTTAAACGGCGGATACCAGGAACGTCCCAGACCTTCGCCGGAAGAACGCGGCTTGAAGACGTGGACTGCGCCACCCATGGCAACCACGGTAGCCTTGGCTTTGAAAACATAGAACTTGTTCTCACGAACACTGAAGCCGACTGCACCGACACATTTTCCATCCTCGATCAACGGTTCAGTGATAAAAACGCGCTCGTAGATGTTGTCCATACCCAGAGCGTTCTTGGCGGCTTCCGCCACGATCACTTTGTAGGACTCACCATTGATCATCAACTGCCAGCGTCCCTCATGGACGTAGTTACCCTCGGCGTCTTTCCAGATCGGCAGACCCCACTTCTCGAAGAGATGCACGCTGGAGTCAACGTGACGAGCGATGCTGGCCACCAAATCCTCGCGGGTGACGCCCATCAGGTCGTTACGCACGTAGCCAATGTAATCCTGGATCGTATTCTGGCCGTCTTTAACACCAACATACTGGTTGATGGCTGAAAGTCCCATAGCCACGGCGCCGGAACGGTCCATGGCAGCCTTGTCGACCAGGGTAACTTTCAGGTTGTTTTTCTTTGCCCAGTAGGACGCCTCGACGGCTGCCCCACAGGCTGCCATGCCACCACCGATAATTAGTACATCAGTGTTGACTTCAACTGTCTCGAATTTAGCCATATTGTCAACATTCCTTTCTTACTTTGCCGGTGGAAGATTGGCCATACCGGTGGAGGCCGGTTCGGTGAACAGTATCGGGCTCTTCAGATCATCGGTTCCGGTTTCGAAGCCACCATCGGGAACCGCCTGACCCTCAGGAGTGGTACGGATGGGGAACTTGAAGCGCTTGAGCATACCATTGCGGAACTTAACCGTCCACATGATGCTGTCGGTGCTCCTCAGAGGAGTCACGGAAGCACCCAGGGGACAGAAGTCAGCATAGCCGCGAACCTCGACAGCCTGTACCGGGCATATCTTAACACAGCTATAACACTCCCAGCACATCTCCGGAGCCTGGTTGTAGGCCTTCATCAGGTCCTTGTCCAGAACCATCAGATCATTGGGGCAGATGAACTGACAGGCTGTTTTGTCCAGTGCCTTACACCCGTCACATTTGTCCGGGATGACAAAACTTGGCATTGCATCCTCCTTATTCAATCACTGTTGAACAGAAAACGTTTATGTTTCTAATTTTAATTTTCAATTTTCGTCTATTTCTTGGCCTCGCCGGTGGCATGACCATGCATTTTAACCTCAACTTTGTCGGTTAAACCGGCATAGTACTCGCGCAGGACCTCGAGTACCTCGGGGCGGCTGAACTCGGCCGGTACATCACCACCCTCCGAAAGAGACTTGCGCAGAGCCGTACCGCTGAGGAACAAACGATCTTCCTTGCCATGGGGACAGGTTTTCATGGACGCCATGCCGCCGCACTTGTAGCACCAGAAGGTCCAGTCAATCGGCAGCATCTTGCATTCCAGGGCGCCGTCCCAGAGCTTGAAGAAGATATCCTGGGCATCAAAGGGACCGTAGTAATCACCGACACCGGCGTGATCGCGACCGATAATCATGTGCGAACAGCCGAAGTTCTGGCGGAAGACCGCGTGCAGCAGGGCTTCGCGCGGGCCGGCATAGCGCATATCCAGCGGATACCCGCCGGTAACCACGCGACCCTTGTCGAAGTAATTCTCAACCAGCGTGTTGATGCACTTGACGCGGACGTCGGCTGGAATGTCGCCCGGTTTGAGCTTGCCGACCAACTGGTGGATATACAGCCCGTCACTCACCTCAGTGGCGATCTTGGCCAGGTACTCATGTGAACGATGCATCGGGTTGCGCAACTGCAGAGCTGCAATAGTCTTCCAGCCCTTTTCTTCGAATATCTTGCGGCTTTCTGCCGGACGCTGGTAGATGCCGGCAAATTCCTTCGGGAAATAGCTCTCCGAAAGAACCTTCACCGGACCGGCCAGGTTGAAGTCCTTCTGCTCCATCACCATCTTGACGCCCGGATGAGCTTCATCGGTGGTAGTGTATACACTCTTGCACTCAAAGGCTTTGTCTATCTGGTACGACTCGGTCACCTTCATCGTTGCCATGATCTCATTCGTCTCGCCGGACAGCAAACAGATCTCGGTACCGGGGTCGATCTTCTTGTCGTGGGAAAGTGTCACCGGAATCGGCCAGAAGATGCCGTTGGTCATCTTCATCTCTTCACAGACGCCCTTCCAGTCATCTTTACCCATGAACCCTTCCAGCGGAGTGAATCCGCCGATACCCAACATAATGATATCGCCCGTTTCACGAGACGAGAGTGTTACCCTGGGAAGCGTCGCCGCTTTCTTCAGTTCGTTTTCCTTCTCCTTACCTTCCAGAAGAAGGATCTTCAGCGTGTCGCCGCCATGAGGAGAAATCAGCTTCGATTTACTCATAGTTTAACCCTGTTTATAGAGGAATTCAAGTGTTCCAAGTTCACAACCATAATCCAAATTACCCTCAAGAATGTGATTTTTTTCACAATCCATTGACCACAAACCGGCCGTTTCAAATCACTGTTGCCGTTTGTCTACAGTGCAGTGACTGTACCCTATTTCCCGGTAACTGTCAAGGGAAATATCGCTATTTCCACACTTTTTTCGTTTATTCTCAACTACTTGAAGTCTTCAAACCGGTTCTGACTGGCTAAGTTACAGTAAATGCCGCACTTGCATCTGTATTACGGTCAAACCTGTCAGACTTGAGCCACCGTATTACCGGGTTATATTGCTCTGGACAGTAACTCTGCATCCGAGGATTTTGAATAATGGAATGCCGTATCTTATAATCCGACAATTAGTTACAAGGCATCAATTATTGCGTGGGAGACTCTCGATGGTTGTCTATTCGGACCGGTGGGACCAATAGCGGTTCGGTGACATCGGTGATACGTTCTTCTGCCGGTGAGCACAATCGAGACATTGATCATGACTGTGGCGCCTCAGCCCATTTTCCGGTGTTTCATAGGATACATTGTGAAAACTGTAACGAAAAAGCCTTGACAGCGAAAGGAACCGCCAATATCATGGCGCCAGCAGAACTGGTCGGATTACACAGGTTACGGTCGGGTCAGATTTGTGGGTTTGAAGCATAAGGAGATTGTCGATGGCCGGTGGACAACTGGCAGAACCAGATCTGAAACTCATTCGCGAAGTCCGCAAGACCGGTGGGGACAGCGTCAAAAAATGCTTCCAGTGCGCCACATGCTCTACGGTATGCAATCTCTCTCCGGCCGATAATCCGTTCCCACGCAAAGAGATGATCTGGGCTCAATGGGGCCAGACCGATCGGCTGGCGGCTGACCCTGATCTGTGGTTGTGTCACCAGTGCAATGACTGCAGCACTTATTGCCCGCGCGGAGCCAGGCCGGGTGATGTTCTGGCCGCACTCCGAACATACATTTACGGCCACTATGCGATCCCTTCGTTTATGGGCAAAGCTCTGGCCCGTCCGGCGGCACTGCCGATTCTGTTCCTGGTGCCGGTGGTGCTTCTATTGGCATCGATTCTACTCTTCGCACCGACTACACCCGACGGCGGTTTCCAGTTTATGCAGAGCGACCAACCGATCGATTTCAACCTCTTCCTGCCGCACAGCGCCGTTGATGGCTTATTCGTATTCGGCAACATCCTGATCTTCATATTCGCAGGCGTGGGGTTGTCCCGATTCTGGAAAGCGCTACAAGGTGACGGTGAGGTGAAACTGTCATTTATTTCAGGGTTGGTACTGATGCTCAAGGAATTCCTCGGGCACGGCATGTTCAGAAAATGTGAGGCCAACCGTCCGCGAGCCACCGGTCACATGCTGCTCTTCTTTGGATTTCTGGGGGCGATGATCACTACCGGTTGTGTGTTTATTTTTATCTTTGTACCGCATTACCTGCAACTGCTGGGAGTGGAGAGCCTGAGCCCCTTCTTTGAGTTACCGATTGAATTCCCGCACCCGGTAAAGATCCTGGGTGGTTTGAGCGGTCTGGCGTTGATAATCGGCGGCGGTATGCTGTTATGGCGGCGCTGGTCGAACAGCGACGGGGTGGGCGCCAACGGATACGCCGATCACCTGTTCCTATATATTTTGTCTCTGGTTGGCCTGACCGGGATGCTCTCCTGGCTGACTCGCCTGACCGAAGTAGCGATGCTGGCCTATGTCAATTATTTCATTCACCTGGTGTTTGTCTATGTGTTGCTGTGGTACATGCCCTATTCCAAATTTGCCCATATGATTTACCGTACGCTGGCTCTGACGCACGCCAAACAGATCGGCCGCGCTGCGCGATCATAGGTACATAAAAGCAGCCACGAACCTCATTGTAGTTGTGCGGTTCAAAGTATAACTGATTCCTCAGAGCATTCGCTTTCTTTCCTGGCGGTTTTACCAAAGCTCCCATTTCTCTTGTTGCTATGACAGGGCAACAGGCCTTAAATATAGCTGACGACTCGCCGGCGCGAGAGCTGACCGGGGGTGATTTTTACGCCCTCTGGTGGGTAATCTCTGTGGGGGAAGGGAAGGAGCAGCTATATGAAAAACGGTATCAGCACCCTGTGGAAAAACGAGGACTGGTGGGCGATCTGGTTCGCCTTCATAATTATTGCCGGTGCGCTGGCTCGAATCGTACCGAAAATACCTAAGATCGGCACATGGACCGGCAACCCGCTGGATGCCTTTCTGGTAATCAAGGACGGTGTAGCCAGTGGTAATATCCTGCTGCCGTTGCTGGGTCTGATGGTTTTCCTGGGAATATTGACGGCCATTGGCGTTAGCTTCATGAAGATCGAACGGATCGCCAAATACCTGGCCGGGTTTGCCGGGGTTTTTGTTCTGTCCTGTATCGCATACTGGATAGCGCACCAAACCAACGTCAAGTACTGGGGCCTGAGCTACGCCATGTGGGCACTGTTGGTGGGATTGCTGATCTCCAACACAATCGGCACCCCCGGCTGGTTGCGTGCCGGCGCACGTACGGAGATGTTCATCAAAACGGGGCTGGTACTGCTGGGGGCTGAGATTCTGTTTAAGAAGATACTGTCACTGGGGGCGCCCGGCCTGATGGTGGCCTGGATCGTTACCCCCATCGTGGTCATCTTTATGTACAAGTACGCCACCAGATTTCTGAAGATGAAAAACAAGTCACTGGCGATAATCATTGCTTCGGCAACATCGGTATGCGGTGTTTCGGCTGCTATCGCCGCCGCTGCCGCCTGCCGCGCCAAAAAGGAAGACCTGACCCTGGCGGTAGGTATGACACTAATCTTTACGGTGCTGATGATGTTTTTCATGCCAATCGGTATCAAAGCGATCGGGATGCATCACATTCTGGGCGCCGCCTGGATGGGTGGCACAATCGACTCCACCGGAGCGGTGGTTGCCGCCGGGTCGATGTTAGGACCGGAAGCGGAAAGAGTCGCTGCCGTCATCAAAATGATCCAGAACGTTCTCATCGGCGTGCTGGCATTTGGTATTGCCATCTACTGGGTGACCTCGGTTGAGCGCGTCCCGGGCGGCCCACGACCGAACCTGATGGAAATCTGGTATCGCTTTCCCAAATTCGTCATTGGTTTTGTGGCGGCTTCGCTTCTGTTCTCGTTCATTGTTGTCCCGGCTATGCACGGCGATTTCAAGATGGTCGAGTCGACCTTCATCAAACCGATCACCAGGGTGTTACGGGGCTGGTTTTTCTGCCTGGCTTTTGTTTCGATTGGGTTGGAATCGAACTTTCGTGACCTGGCCAAACGCATGGAGGGAGGTAAGCCGATGAACCTGTATGTGGTAGGTCAGTCATTCAACCTGGTGCTGACACTGCTGGTGGCCTACCTGGCTTTCTTCGTCTTCTTTCCCAATGCTATCTAAGGTGATAAGGTGAAACCAACCGGGCCACATGATCCTGCCGACACGATAGCCGGTACGCGCCTGAAAGACTGGCTGAAGTTCGCCGCCGGCCTGGTCACACTCCTGGCCCTGGCAGCTTTCTTTGCGTCAGGATATACACCACCGGGCGTGCTGGGTGAGGTGTTGCGGCACAACCAGGTATGCGACATCGATGCCTCGCCGTTGTTCTACTCCGAGGTGGAGAACATGTCCGAACTGGAAGATGGGGTGCGGCAGATGCGACAGCAGGCAAAAATGCGGCAGACCCCGCATGATACGGGGCCTGCCGAAAAATGATTACGGTCCGAATAGATATGTTACCAGAGCCGTTATGTCGCCGACGTTGATCTCGCCGCTGCCGTCCACGTCCGCCGTTTCCATAACCGGCGGTGGATCGCCGTCCTGGAACATATAAGCCACCAGGTAGGTGATGTCTCCAACGTTAATATCTCCACTAAAATCAACATCACCCCGCAGCAAACCGGCAACAGTCACATCGCCAATGACGGCAAAAGGACTCAGGTCGTTGAATCCGCCACTCACCAGATAGTTGTGCAGAGATGTATCGTACTGCGGTATATAGCCTTCGGTGAACTCCCCGGCGGAGAAGGTGATCTCCAATATGTCCCCGATGAATCCCGACCAGGCGGGGATAATCTGCACCGTCAACGGTGTTATGGTGCCGTTGATGAGGAGAGTTGATGTGTCAATATCACTGACGTCATAACCGGAAAAATCGCCAATGTAGACAGTGCCGATCAGAATATCCGGCAGGAAAGCCCAGTAGCTGGAAAAAGTATCGGGTACTATGACTGCCTGCGAGCCGGTAAAGCCCATAAGCACAATCGACTCCTCGATCCCGAGCAGGCCGTCATACGAGGCGTGAGCTTCTTCCAGCAGGCCGTCGCCGGTGTAGGTAATCAGAAATCCGGGTTCGAACACCGGGGCATGCATAACTGAAAAGTCTGGCGTGAGCAAAACCCGCGTGAAAGTGCTGTCATAAGCATTCGCCATTTGAAGACCGTTGACCAGGTTGGTCGGTTCGATCTCGCCACGGAAGACCAGGTAGACCGCCGAAAGACTGTCCGGATAAGCAACCTCGACTATGCGGTTAGTCGCGTCCTGCGTAAACACGGCGGTGTCAAACGGCGCTCTGGGGAAAGGCATGGCGTCACCGACGATGTTTCGCCACAGGTAAACCAGATCGTCAAGCGTTAACAGCACAGCATCGGCATTGACATCGGTGTTCTGTGCTTGAACCTCAGGATCAATCAAAAAAGCATCCAGCCCGTACATGAGGTAGTTGACAAAGACTACCCAATCAGCGATTTCGTACGCTATCCCATTGAGGTTGATGTCGCCACGGTCATCGATGGAATCGTGGCAGAGGACTTCAATGCCGCCATTGTAGTAATCAATCATCCGGACCGGGGGCGTTTTACCACCGGTGCTGTCGAGGCAGGTGTCCGGAGCGCCGTAGAAAGTGGGGAAGGGAGCATCCTGATCAATCCGGACATAGCCACCCTGATAGTCGTACACTTCGCGGGAAACGTACAGCGTCTCTCCGGTCAGGTTGCTGAAGCTGTTGTCGCCGCAATCAAACCAGATAGGTCGGATCGGCAGCAACAGGCAGTCCAGGGCGGAGTCGTTGGCCACCAGAAAACTCAGGCTGACCAGTTCTCCCAAGGTATCACCATAGCAACTCGGATGCGGCGTGCCGTTATTGAGGTCGGCCACTGCCACCACCCGCGCGATACCCGAAGGGCAAGCCGTGCCGCCGCAGTCGGCACCGGTTCCCTGACGGTACTCGAAATACTCCCACTGGCAATCGACCAGCATCTGGCCGGGATCGGCCGATAACAGTGTGAGGGCCAGAGTATCGAAGCTAAACAGAAGGTCAAAACCGCCAATCTCAAAACCGGGATCGACGCTGAACCAGTTTATACCGACGTCAACCTGCTGGTCGATGTCACTCTCCGCAATTTCAAACACCACCGACGGCGGTTCGGAGCAGGAAATGTTGACGCCGCCATTATAAATATCAATCATCCGGACCGGCGGCGTTATACCACCGGGGCTGTCAATGCAGGTATCAGATGCGCCGAAGTAAGTTGGGAAGGTGGCATTCTGGTCGATCTGGACATAGTAGCCTTCCCAATCGTAAACATCACGGGAGACGTACAGCGTCTCGCCGGTCAAATTGCTGAAGCTGTTGTCGCCGCAATCAAACCAGATGCACCGGACAGGCAGGTACTGACAGTCAAGAATCTCCTCATCGGCAACCTGGAAACTCAGGTTGACCAGTTCACCTGAAGTGTCGCCGTAGCAACTCGGATGAGGTGTGCCGTTATTGAGGTCGGCCACCGCTACAACGCGGGCGATACCCGAAGGACAGACCGAGTCGCCGCAGTCGGTACCAGCTCCCTGACGCCATTCGAAATACTCCCACTTACAGTCAACCAGCATCTGACCGGGATCAGCCGATAACAGTGTGAGGGCCAGAGTATCGAAGCTGAACAGAAGGTCAAAACCGCCAATCTCAAAACCGGGATCAATGTTGAACCAGTTTATACCGACATCAACCTGCTGGCCGATGTCACTCTCCACAATTTCAAACACCACCGACGGCTGGTCGGTTGGTTGTGCCCGGGCTGCCGGCGGCAGGGCAAACCAGGCACAGATCAGTATCAGGCTCAATGATGCCCGACAAATGAAAGCGCCACGTTCCGTCATGACTTCTCCTTCCTTTAAGGGTCGTCTTAGCAGGTCAAGAACTATAGCGCTGGTACGATCTGGTAACCTTATGCGATTCTATGTAGATATATTGCAGTAGCTATTATTCAGGCCTAAAAATAAGTGATTCCCACTGCGATGTCAAGTGGTTTTTAGCGATTTTGAGAAATCACCCCGCCCAAATCCATTGACCTCTCAACCCATTATGGGTATATTGCGATGGTAGGGTATATGAAATGAATGGGGAGATTTTATGAGAATCTTGATACTGGGCTGCGGCCTTATTCTCATTACTATCAGTTTCAACCCCGCCACTGTGTTCGTAGATCAGTCCGGCGCAGTGCAGATGGTGGGGTGTGCGTGAGGTTGTGATAATGCAGTGTGATTGAGTAATGGA
>JBDRNJ010000041.1:0-11457 GCA_043811375.1 bacterium
GGCCTACCTGTTCCAATCCGGCCCACCGCCGCCATGTCCAAAACAGGGTGACGTCGACGGCAGCAGTGGTAGCGATGTCGGTGATCTGACGTTCCTGGTGGCCTACCTCTTCCAGGGCGGCCCGGAACCACCGGGATGTTAGGGTTGTTAGTGATGTTAGGATGGTGGCTGGTGGGGACTTGGAGCAGCCCTCGTTGGTTGCCAAAAACCTCTTGCAAATGGAGTATTTTGGTCTTATATTACCATATTGTATATCCTCGGCGGGGGCAATTGCAAGGGGCGGATTGAGGATCATCGGGAGGGTTGAAACAAGGAGCGATCTGTGAAACTGTGGCTGACAACGAGTCTCTTTGTCCTGCTGTCCCTTGGCGCCGGAGTTGGTGCCGCCGAGAATCCACCTGATAAGGCTGCCAATGCCGGTTTTGTGGACCTGGACGGTGACGGACTGAACGATAACCTCCCTGATCTCAACTATGACGGCATCCCCGATTTCGACAAGGCTGACCAACCGGCGGAGAGCTTTGTAAGTCAAAGCACCATTAGCGATTTCCTTAATTCCATGGACTCTGCCGTACCTCGGCTCGACCTGGTACTCTCCAACTCGGATGGCTTTCGCGGTTTGATGTTTCAGGTACGCGGATTGTCACAATGCCGGGGCGGTTTTGGAGACGACGAAAATTTCGGACCGGGCTATGGTATCGGTCAGGGAGCTATGAAAGGCGGCTGTGTCGGCGGCGCCTGTGTAGGGAGATGATAGTGCGACGGTTGTCACGTTTAGCAGTTCTCCCTGGTCTGGTGTTGTTGTTGGCCATGTCAACTCGAGCCGATTTCGGTTACCAGGTGGCCGTTCATGGCGGTTATACCAGCGACCTGTTCAAGGATTCATCCCGGGTGGAAGATTCCTACACCACCCCTGCGGTTTCGCTGAAGTATTATCCGGCGCCGTCAATTGAGGTCGATTTTACCAGCCGGTATACTTATTACAGCAAGATCTTCGATCTCAGCAATGCCGTCTTCTCCGGGCGGATTACTCATACCGCAACAGCATTGGATTCCCGTCTGTCGGTATATGTTACCATCGGGCATGATAAACAGCGCTACCGGCAGTTATTCGAATCGTATGACAATAATATAACCAATTTCAAAGCCACCGTCGGATTTGAGACGGATCCTCGCGTCCACCTGAGAGCGGGTTCCAGAATTAAGGCCACTACCTATATCCGGGCTGACAGCGTCGATGTCGACAATGAGCGGCGTATATTCTTTGGCGGCGTCAACCTGACGCTGCCGGCTGAGAACGCCATTGATTTCGAGATCGGCGGCGGACTGACCAACTTCGCTTTCATCCACCAGAGTACGTTGCTGAACGGCTTGCGGCCGAACAGGGAGGACTTCGACGATGGCCGCTTCCATATGTTTTACTTCTCTCCGCGTTACTCAAGGCCGCTGCCGCTGCGGACGGGACTCAACCTGGTCTATACATACCGCCGTTTCACACGGATCGACTCGGTGGGGGTGCTCAGCTATGCCACCGGTTTCCTGTCTCCCTGGGCGTCGGTCTGGGACGGTAAATCGGTGACGCTGGAACTGAAGAGCTACGCTGTCCCCCATATGATCGTGTCGGCCGGGATCGGTTACTTCGACAAGATGTACCTGAAAGAGATCGAGCAGACCAGGCCACCCCCAATGTCTTTTCTACCGGACGAGTGGTGGGAGGTCTCGGAAGTGGAGCGCCGTCGGGATTTTTCTACACGGCGGTATATCAGTTTGCAGAGGCCCTTCTCGGTCGGGCGTGATGGTTTGCTGGATGCGATTCTGTCGGTGGAACATGTGCACAACGAATCAACTACGGCTACTTACGACTACTCCGACGTGACTGTTTATGGCGGAGTGTCTTACAGACGATAGAACTGGTTAAGTACAGGTAATACACAGAAAGGAACAGCAAAATGAACAAGTGCCACTGTATGCGGACGGCGATCGGCACCGCTGTCGCCGTCGTGATCATGCTGGCGTCATCTGTTCTGGGAGCGGATGCGTCAATTGTGGGCGACTTCACCGGTAGTACATCGAAAACACCACCGGTAACTTCGCTGAAAATGGATCCGTCCGATTACACCGGCTGGATACGCCTTTACGTTATGGAGATTGAGTCTCACTGGGATGATGACGCCGGACAGCCGTTTCATTATGGCTTTCTTGGCTTTGCAGTCGATTCCTACATCGTGATGTCCGATGGCAGCCGCTATGCTGGGAATCTGGTCTGGAATTGTAATGATGCCGGCTGGTGGAGTTCCGACGACCGTGACAATATCTTTGTTATCGCGGTGCTGTCCAACGATGATCCGCACCAGGCCTATTCTGATCCGCCCACCGGTAACCCCTTCTGGGCCTACTACGTGGACGCCACTGCCGGCGCCGGGCCGGGTGAGGTCGACAGCAACCATACCACCGGCAACTCGACTCATACTGTTTTCGTGATAGACCACTCAACTACCTGGTGCCCCAACTGTCCCACGACCAGTTACTACCTTAATTCCGTTTACAATTCCGGTAACTATAACTTCTTCTTCACTACCATGGTCTCCGACAGGAACCCCAAGGCCGACGTCTGGTTGGACAGTCTCTACAACTCAAAGTACATACCCACCTGCTATAACGACGGTGGTTACGATGTACTAATCGGCGGCGTGAGTCCCCATACGCCGTATCAGAATATGGTCAACTATTGCGCTGCCCGCGCGGTGGAGGACGTGGGCGTGATCCTGCACGTTGAATGGCCGGATACGGCCGTCTGCGACATGTATATCGATTTCGCTATGGCCCACGGCACTCCGGTTAACACCGAACCGGCAACTCCGCTGGCTCCGACCGGTCCCGATCCGATCCTGCGGGATACTACCGGCGAATACGTGGTTCTGGGAACCGATCCCGAAAATGACCAGCTCTTCTATCGCTGGGACTGGGGCGATGGTGACACCAGCATCTGGTCCGATCGTATAGACGACGGCATAGCCTGTACACTGTCGCACTCCTGGGCTGCCAACGGAGACTATGATGTCAGAGTGCAGGTCAAGGATCCGTTCGAGGAAGCCGGCGGCTGGTCGGCCCCTATGACTGTTTCGGTCTTCTGCTGTTTGCTCCGGGGTGATGTTGACGCTACCGGCGCAACTGACGTCGGTGATCTGACTTCTCTGGTGGCTTACCTCTTCCAGGGCGGCGCTGCACCGCCATGTGAGGACGAGGGCGATGTTGACGGCAGTGGCGCCACCGACGTGGGTGATCTGACTTCTCTGGTGGCCTATCTCTTCCAGGGCGGCGCGAGTCCACCGGCCTGCCCGTAGTTATGACCGTATAGCTGAAAAGCAACAAAGTTGTGCGCGGCGTACGTCCTCGTGCGCCGCGTTACGTGTTCAGGGAAACTATACGGTAGACGAGGACGTCCACCGCGCACAAAAGTGTCAGAGGCTGGCGTTTTCCGTCGGGAGATGACTATCGGCCGGTGTTCTCTTTCAGATAGTCAAAAAACTCATCGAGGAAGGTCCGGTTGCCGCTACGTGACGACCAGCCGACGTCGTGCACCAGTTGGGCCACGGACAGGTAGAAATCATACCGTCCTTTGATGGCAGCCAATTCAGCTTCTCGGCCGTTATCGCAGGCCTGAAGCAAATCAACCAGGCCCAGCCGACCGGCATCGTATTCATCCAGCGTCAGGCTCATACTCTGCGCGGCCAGTTCCGCTGAACGAATTACTCGCGGGAGGCTGTGGGCCAGGTTTACCAGGTCGTAGGTTCGGCGATGGATACGGCCCATCACTTCCAGGGAGGCAGCATCATTTTCAAATTCGGCCTGACTCAGACGAGCCCTCAGAACCGCTCTTTCCCTGGTGCGGTCGGCCCCCAGAAAAATCGGCAGTGTCAATCCCCCCCACACCGACCAGGTGGTCTGTTCTTCAAAGAAATCGGGTGGTTTGTCGGCCAATCGGTCGGCATAGTTAAGGGCGCCCTCGAAATCAATCCTGGGATAAAAGCGGGCGCTGTTTTTTGACAAGCGGTTGCGTCCGATGGCGATTTCAATCCGACGCTCCTGCATGACGGGACTGGTCTGCAGCGCCTGACTGACCAGGCCGGCTCGCAGTCGTGCCTGAGCGTCAGCGTCGGGAACCAGACGGAGCAGTCGATCATAGTCCCTGAAGAAACTGTTCTCGGTGAATGAAACGGTGTCGGCCGCAAGAGCGTGATCACCGGGCAGGTTGAACAACACATTCAAGGTCAATGCAGCGGTCTTGAGATCATGATCGGCCCGAAGGAGACGAGTGATTGCTTTCTGGCGTTCATCTTTCAGACGCAGCAGATCGATTTCGCTGCCGTCTTCGATCAGGAATCGGGTACCTGCGATCTCCAGATTGCGATCCGCCAGAGACTGGTAGCGGCGCACTGTTTGCAGTGCTTCGCGAGCCTGCAGGTAACTCAGGTATGCCGCCACTACGGCCAATTCCAGGTCGATCCCGATCTGTTGCAGGTCGATCCGCCGATGGTCACGCTGTTTTGATTTCAGACGGATCGACTGGATCGCATCGGCGGAAAACACGGTTTGCTGCCAGCGCAGAGTTGTCCGGTAGCGGTCATTCTGCAGTTCTCCTCGCGAGTTGACCACGTCCCGATCATCGAAATGTGACGCCGAGGCAATGATCTCAATCTGCGGCAGATACGATGAGTAGGCCTGCCGGGCGGCTGCGACAGCCGCCGTCAGGGCATCCTGCTGCGCCAGGTGACCGGGGTTGGATGAAAGAGTTCGTTCCACTGCTTCCGGCAGAGAATAGTCTGCGGTTGTCTCCGGCGCCGGCGCTGGCACCAAATAGGCTCCGTGCAGGGCTTCGGGGGGAAACGTGATACCGCATTGATCGGCGGTCTGCTCATTGATACCCAAAGCCAGGCCGCCACGAAATTCGGTTTCTAAATCGGCCGGCAGGTCTCCCTGCAGAATTCGGACAGCCTTGAGAGCGTTGTACCTGGCATCGGAATCCACTCCATAGGCGCTTCTGGTACACAATGCTCCCTGGCCGACAAAGTACCGTCCCTCGGAGGTAAAAGTCGGTATCCCGCGCTGAGCGATCATAGCCAGGAATTCAGAGATTTTTATTTCATCCATCCCCCACAGCGGCGGCAGGTAGAGAGCGTCCGGTCTCTCCGGGAGCTGATTGAACGCCTTGAAGAAAGCGAAAGTACCGAAATTGTCAAAACCGTCGGCAGTCACCAACTCAAAACCAAAAGCCTGCCCCAATGTATCAAACGAAGCCATAATACCGGCCGATTCATCCCGGGAGGGAAAGTACAGAACCCCGAGCTTCCTGATGGAGATCAGTTCCGTCAGGACCCTGAGGTCGTCGACCAGACGGCCCGGTTTAACCTGCACCGTCAGATTGGGTGCTATCGGGCGGCCGTTGTTATCCAAAAAACCCTGCGCCACTGGGTCAAACTGGTGCATGGCGAGTATCGGTCGGTCGAAACCCGCATCCAGCAAGTCTTCCACCACCCACGGCCCCATAGCGACCACCATATCAATGCTGTTAACGGCGGCCAGTTGCCGGGCCATGATACGGCAGGAGTCGCGCTTCCAGCCGGCGGAGCGGTAACCTTCCGGGGCAAACACCATTTCCTGATCGGTCGGCATCAGCAGACGCAATTGTCGGGTGAACTCATTACGCAGGACGGAATGACCGGGGTACAATCCACCCTCAAAGTAACCCAAACGGAACTGCCGGGTCGTCTGCGCCGAGCCGGTGGTCATCCCGGTCATCACCAGGATTACAAGAAGGATAACAAATAATCTTGTATAGCTATATATCATATCTGTGCTCGCCTGTCTTTGTCCTTGTATCAGGCACAAAGATTATAGGCAATTTGGTGAACTTGTTAAAGGGAATTATTCAGAGATAATCGAGGTGCGATCGGTAGGGTGGCCTACGTTTTTAAGGGATTGTTGAAAAACCTGCGTTTCACATCATGGCGAGGGGGTTTATCCCCCATGATGACGCTTGAATGGCATATTATCAGCCTGTCGGGAATCAATCGGTCTGTTGTTCGACGCGGTCGAAACTGTTGACAACGTCAGTCAGTTGTGAAGCGCGATACGGCTTCTGCAGGAAGGTGATGTGGTGGTCAAGTTCTGCCGGCACCAATCCCGGTTCCGGCGGATTGCCACTGGAAATGATACAGGGAACATCGTTGACGATAGCCCGAATCCGGGCCAGGGTTTCCATACCGGGGGTACCCTGCAGAGTGAGATCGAGTAAAACCAGGTCAATGTCGCCGGGTTTGCTTGAAAACAGTTCAAGCCCTGTCCGACCGTCTTCGGCCAGTAACACTTCGTGTCCGGCCCGGTGCAGAATCCTTTGGGCCAGACTCCGAATCATTTCCTCATCGTCTATAATCAGTACCTTCATCGAAATCCCTCAGTTGTGGCGTCATCAGATGTTAACTGCGTGCAGATTTTTTCCCCCCATCGATGATATCTTTTTTTGATGTTGTCGGTAATTAATCGGTTTGATTTAGCAATTCGATCAGGCTCGATATTGGCAGCAACGGTAGATCATCCGAAAAAAAAACGGCCCGCAACAGGCGAGCCGTTGTCTTTAAGCGAATGACGCTTAAAAGAGGTATCCTCTATTTCATCCTTGAAACAGAGGTTTTTTATTCTAACCGGTTTTTTTTTGCACCTGGTTATTTACCATGGTAAAAGAGAGATATTCAAGCTCTATGGCCATATTGGCTCCGCGCAGACAGATGTCATCGGGGACCCTCAAGTTCACCGGGGCGAAATTGAGAATTGATCTGACTCCCGCCCGGACGACGTCATCGACGATATACTGAGCTACCGTAGCCGGAACTGCCAGGATAGCCATTTCAATCCCGGCTTCCTTAAGTTCTGTTTCGAGGTTCTTGATGTCGGAAACAATAATGCCCTTGTGGTTGGAGCCGATCTTGCGCTGGTCATTGTCGTAGATTGCCTTGATATTGAATCCCTGTTTCTGGAATTCCTTATAGGATACCAGCGCCGATCCCATATTTCCGGCGCCAATCATCCCCACATTCCAACTCCGGTCGATACCCAGAATCGCGGCGATGCGGGCCTTGAGTTCCTTGGTGGGATACCCCAGACCCCGTGTTCCGAATGACCCGAAAAATGACAGATCTTTGCGCACTTGAGCGGGGGTGAGTTTCTCTCTCCGCGCCAGATCTTTCGAGCTAACCGTATGGTAACCTTCACCTTCGAGCGATGACAGGGCGCGATAGTAGATTGAGAGACGGTGGATTGTCGACTCGGATATTTTGCGTCTAAATGCTACAGGCCAATCTTCGGCGGCACTATTTCGGGGGCGTCGTGAATTCATTCACAAGATTCTACTAGGAATCCTGGAGTTAGTCAACGAAAAACTCGCCCGGCGACCGGGCCAAGTTCGCGCATCTCTGCCTAAAAGCCGACTCTAGCTTGCAGGCCGGACGCCGGATATCCCGGCCTGGGGAGCCGTCTATTTCTGGGTGTCGGACACCTCGCCAAGAACGGCTTGAGCAGCGGCCAAGCGTGCGATGGGCACGCGATACGGCGAGCAGCTGACATATTTGAGGCCTATTCGGCTGCAAAATTTGATCGTCTGCGGGTCCCCGCCGTGTTCACCGCAAATCCCGATCTTCAGTTTCGGATTCGCCTTCATGCCTTCTGTAACGGCGATCTGGATCAGACGCCCGACACCTTCGATGTCGAGAGTCACGAACGGGTCACTGGGGAGAATGCCTTTTTCGATGTAAGACACGAGAAATCTGCTGGCATCGTCGCGCGAGAATCCCATGGCCATTTGGGTCAAATCGTTGGTGCCAAAGCTGAAGAAGTCAGCAACTTCGGCGATGCGTCCTGCGGTGAGTGCGGCACGCGGAACCTCGATCATCGTGCCCACCAGATACTCCACCCGGAGTTTGCGTTTCTTGAAGATCTCCTCGGCGGCGCGCACGACAATTTCACGCTGATTGGAAAATTCTTCGACTGTGCCGACGAGCGGAATCATGACCTCGGGGTAAACTTTGATGCCTTCCTTGGCCAGATCACATGCGGCGGAGAATATGGCCTTGGCCTGCATCTCGGTGATTTCCGGATAGGTGATTCCCAAACGGCAGCCGCGGTGCCCGAGCATCGGATTGCTCTCGGATAGCTCTTCGAGGCGCACGAGAACCTTTTCCTTGGCGGCAATCTCATCCTGGCATTGCAGCCACTCTTCGTAGGACACCTGGTCTTCTTTCGCCTTCAATTCAGCGATCTGATCGACCACATCCTTGCGGTTAGGCAGGAATTCGTGCAACGGCGGATCGAGTGTGCGAATGGTCACCGGACGTCCGGCCATCGCGCGGAAAATCCCCTTGAAATCGGAGCGCTGGAACGGCAGAAGCTTGTTGAGCGCCAATTGTCTCTCTTCGGCCGTGTCTGCAAGAATCATGCGCTGGACATGTCCAAGGCGGTCGGGGGCAAAAAACATGTGCTCGGTACGGCAAAGGCCGATGCCTTCGGCACCGAATTTGTCGGCCTGCTCCGCGTCCGACGGCGTGTCGGCGTTTGTCCGGATCCCGAGCTTGCGCAGTTTGTCGGCCCATGACATCAGCGTGGCGAATTCACCCGACAGCTGCGGCTCGATCTTGGGCACGTCGCCCAGCATCACTTCGCCGGTTGAGCCATTGAGGGTAATGATCTGCTTTTCTTTCACAATGGTCGGCCCGACGCTGAATGTCTTGCGTTCTTCATTGACTCGTACGCTTTCGGCCCCGGCCACACAGCACTTGCCCATCCCGCGGGCAACCACGGCGGCATGTGACGTCATTCCACCGCGTGTCGTCAGGATACCCTCGGCGGCCGCCATGCCCTGGATGTCGTCGGGATTGGTCTCAGCACGAACCAGAATGACCTTCTCCCCTTTGGCCGCCATGGCCACAGCGCTCTCGGCGGTGAAAACGACTTTGCCGGATGCGGCACCGGGGGACGCAGCCAGCCCGCGCGTAATCGGGGTGACTTCGACCGACGGATCGATCTGCGGGTGCAGCAATTGATCCAGGTCTTCGGGCTGGAGGCGAAGAAGCGCCTCGTCTTTGGTAATGAGTCTCTCCGCGACCATGTCGACGGCAATCTTCACCGCCGCCTGCGCCGTCCGTTTGCCGGTACGGGTCTGCAGCATAAACAGTTCACCATTCTGAATGGTGAACTCGAAATCTTGTACATCGCGGTAGTGTTTCTCTAGTTGCGTCGTAATCTCGTGGAGCTTCTTGTATGCCTTGGGCATCAGCTTGTCCAGTTCCACGAGTGGCCGTGGCGTGCGAATCCCTGCGACGACGTCTTCACCCTGAGCATTGGTGAGGAATTCCCCGTAGAACTCCTTGTCGCCGGTTGAAGGATTACGCGTAAATCCTACGCCGGTAGCCGATTCCTCGCCGGTGTTTCCAAACACCATCGCCTGAACATTGACCGCCGTCCCCAAATCCGAGGGGATATCGTTGAGCTTGCGGTAAGCGATCGCGCGGGGATTGTTCCACGACTTGAAGACCGCTTCAATGGCCATGGTGAGTTGCGTCCAAGGGTCGTCGGGGAACGGCTCACGGATGTGACCCTTGACGATCTTTTTGTACTCGGAAGCGATGTCCTTCAAATCGTCGATCGAGAGGTTGGCGTCCTTCTTCACCCGGCGCGTCGTTTTGCGTTTGATGATAACCGCCTCAAAGATGTCCTTGTCGATGCCCAGAACCACATTGCTGAACATCTGAATGAAGCGGCGATAGCTGTCGTAGGCGAACCGAGGATTATCGGTTTCGGCAATCAGACCCTGGAGTGTCTTCTCGTTGAGGCCGAGATTCAAAACCGTATCCATCATGCCGGGCATGGAGAATTTGGCGCCAGATCGAACCGAGACCAGAAGCGGCTTGTTGGGATCGCCGAACTTGCGTCCCATCACCTGCTCCATTTCGGCCATGTATTTTTTGAGCAGTGAATTCAGCGGACGAGGCAGACGCATTCTGTTTTCATAGAAGAGATTGCAGACTTCGGTCGTGATGGTGCAACCCGGTGGAACCGGCACGCCAGCCTGGGCCATCCCCGCCAATCCTGCGCCTTTCCCGCCGAGGATATCGCGCATGCTCGGATCGCCCTCGGCTTTGCCTTGGGAGAAAGAGTAGATCATTTGATGACCGCTCGGGGTGCGCTGACTCGAAGCCCTGCCTTTTTTTGCGGTTCGGGTCTCACTCTCTGGGGCCGCAATCGAGACTCTGGCCGGTGGCCGGCCGGCCGTCTTGGTTTTGGCTTTGGCTTTTGAGGGAGGCTCGGCGACCGCTGGTTGCGCGCTCATTGCCCGTTTCTTGGCAGGTGTCTTGGTCTTCTCTTTCATGCTCTGGGTCTTCTTTCCGCGTGTCACGGAGGCAGAAGTCTTGGCCTCACGTGTCTCGGCTTTACTTTTCTTGGGCATCGATCCTCCCTGGGGGAGAATTCCTCAGCTGGACATCCGGCGGGAATACGTCTATAAGGTTTTAATCCACAACAACATATGAGTCTTTGCTCCGTTTGCCAATCAAGCAATTTAGACTCTAACTCATCATGTAGCAAGGGGATTTACAAAAAACAGAGGCCACCGAGGTGGCCTCTGAAATAGGATAGAACAAAATTCTGTGGTCAATCTTCTCGGCCCTCACATGGTGAATAGACGTTCTCCGGCCAGGATCTTGTCGAGCATCTTCAGAGTTTTTTCCACTGGAGCATGCATGATGTCCTGGGTATTGAAGGTGCTCTTCAGGAAGTACTTCCTGGGCAAGCCCTCAGGGACGATATCTTCGTGCCGCACATGGATCGGCTGCACTTTGGATGGATCCTGAAGGGGCTTTGCCGGTGGTTCAGGGCCGCTTTTCGCAGGTGGTTTGGCCGAATTGGCCGATGTTTTTGCTTGGTTCTTCGTCTTAATAGTCGCTTGTCTTTCTTTCTTCTTGGGTTTCCCAACCCTTGTGGCTGTACTGCCGGTAGTTTCGGATTTGGTCACTGCCCGCCTCCTTGGACATCAGCCGGGAATGCCCCCCGGTCCCTGGTGAGGTAAAAGACTATCGCAGAAAGACTTAACATGCCCGTTTCGAATGGTGAAGACTTTACAACGCTGTCATTAACAAGTTTAGCACGAACAAATTACGGAAGTCAAGAAAAAAACACCTATGAGACGACGATTAGCTGACAACTCGAATCTCGGCTAGCCATTGTATATCAATATCTTGTGAGGAGGTCATAACTCACCCTCCGCGCGCCAAAGCAAAGCCACGTCCCGGTATACTCCTATAATTTAGGTTGTCCCTTAAGGTTACGGCGATGGCCCATCCGCTGGCCGCCAACCGAAGCCCAGAGGCTCAACCCCCCTTATTACTTGGTACTACGTTGACCTTCAAATCG
>JBDRNJ010000042.1:0-3781 GCA_043811375.1 bacterium
TGAAATGTGAATTGAATAGAATTCGAAAAGGGCACCGTTATGGGAATCATCCCGCAGGACATAATCTCCAATGCGTTCGGGGTTGACGAACGCGGCCAGCCTAAGATAATTGCCGACGCGTACCAAAAGCTCCGGGAGACCATAACGGAGTTGTACGATGAACGGACTTGGCGACTCACTGAAGCCGCTCTGTCTGTACAGGTGTCATGTATACTTGAAGATGCGTCGAACCCGCTGGGCCTAATCTTCGTTGCCGGTCCGTCCACAGGCAAGACAACGGTTCTGGATTTTATGAAGAATCTCCCGATGACTCTCCGGCTTGATAAATTCACCCCTGCCAGCTTTCTCACACAGGCGACAAATGTCAAGTCGAAGGATATCAAGAAGGTGGATCTGTTACCAAGAATGGCTTACAAGTCTCTACACATACCCGAGTTGGCGCCACTGTTCTCGCTGCCAAAAGAGATGCTGATGGAGAACTACGCCACTTTGGCCCGCGTATTCGACGGCAATGGCCTAGCTACTGCCGGAGGCGTCCATGGCCAACGAAGTCTGGTAGGTGACTATCTGTTTTCGTTTCTGGGCGCCACAACCCCTTTGTCGCAAACGGCATGGAATGCAATGAACAAGGTCGGGTCGAGGTTACTATTCCTGGACGCGGGCAATGGGCAGCCTTGTGTGCAGCGACGATGCAGGGGTAAGGAAATCATAAAGTCGACGCTGCAATACAAGGACAAAGGGAAGCTGGCAAGGGAAGCGATCAAACAGTACGTTGACTTCTTCCTGGAACAACTGCGCCCAACCAACTATGAGATCCCCGAAGAGGCACCGGAGGACCTGCGGTCTGAGCAATCTCTTGTGAAGCATTGTGGGTTTTTGCCGAGGTCAGTAAGTTGGGATAAGTCGCAAGATGGTGACGCGGCAATTGACGCCATCGCATTCTTGGCTGAGCTACTGACGACGGCTCGACAAGATATCAGAGTCTGGCAAGAAACGGGAGAAGACGGCAGAAGGGAAACGAACTCCACAGGTGCTGTCCAGGAAGGCGTTGAGCGGGCCGTTACTCTTATGTATAGTCTCGCACGGTGTCACGCCTTGATATCGGGGCGCGTCGGCGTCACCACGGACGATATCCCACTCCTGATTGCTGTGACCATATCCAGTCTCCCGGATGACAGGCGAAAGGCACTGCAACTGCTGATCGCTCGCTCTCTCCCAGACAAAGAATCGCTCTTGGGTGAGTTCACGATCACTGAACTCATGCGTTGGACGGGCTACGCAGACAAGACAGCGCGACTCATCATGGACAAGTTGCATCGGACGGGGATTGGATCGGTTAGGAAAGGCGTGGGGCCGAATCCTACATCATTCAAACTGCACCACAATTACAGTTGGCTGATTGGTGACGAATTTGGCCAGCTTTACCAACAATGGTACGGGACCGCGGGTGATGACTCTTCCCCGGCAAACTCAGAGTCCGAGCTGGAGTTACCCTTCTAGCTCGTAATATATCCGGGGTGTGTATATGTTTATATATATGAGACAACAACTTAGAAGAATTCCAAAGGGGACTCAATGGTGTGGCCACCTCCGAGCGGAGGTTGCATTTTCCATGGGCAGGCTATATTATGGCTGATATGCGATGTGCCATCTACGCCAGGTATAGTTCGGATGCCCAGAATCCGCGGTCGCTGGATGACCAGATTCGGGAGTGCGAGAATAAGGCTCGACACCAAGGGTGGACGGTGTTGGATGGCCACATCTATCGCGATGCGGCTGAATCCGGTTCCAACGTTGATCGGCACGCATACTTGCGCCTAAAGGAGTCTGCGCGTCGAGGGGAGTTTGACTGCATCCTCGTCGACGATTTGTCGCGGTTGGGGCGGGATGTGGCGGAGTCTGCGTCGATATTCAATGAGTTAAACCGGTTGGGTGTTCGCATCGTCGGTGTAGCTGACGGCATTGACACTTCTAATCCATCGGCGAAGATCCCCTTTTATTTCAAGGGGATTATGAATGAGCTGTTTCTGGATGATCTCAAGGCCAAGATTGTGCGCGGTCTCAAGGGGCAAGTATTGAGGGGTTACTCTGCTGGTGGTCGTGTGTACGGCTACCAGACGAATCAGATATTCGATCCGTCAGGGGCTACTGACAAGTTCGGCAGACCCAAGCGCATTGGTTGTGAAGTCCTTGTAGACGAGGAGCAGGCAGGCGTAATCCGCCGGATCTTTGAGATGAGAAGGTCCGGCCACGGATACCGAAGCATCGCCGACAGACTCAATTCGGACGGGATCCCGTCACCACACCAGGGCTGCGGTAGGCGCGCGGGTTATTGGGGAGCTTCGACTATCCGCACTCTTCTAAAGCAGCAGAAGTACCTCGGCGACTGGACTTGGAACAAGACTAAGTGGCTAAACAAACAGGGTTCCGGACCACGGTTGAAACGGAGTCGACCCGCTAGCGACTGGGTCGTATTCAAGTCAGAGAATCTTAGGATAGTCAGCGATGAACTCTGGCTGAAAGCGCACGAGTGCGACCAGTACCGAAGCAACCGTTCTGGGGGACGACGCGGTAGTTACTTGCTCTCCGGGTTGATCAAGTGTTCGGAGTGCGGCGCCTCGATGGTGGTCCAAAACAGTACAAGGTATTCCTGCTATATGTGTAATGGCTATCGGAACGGAGGCCGCTCGGTCTGCGACAACAACCACAGGGTCTCTCGTGGCCAGTTGGAGAAGGCGTTCCTATGTGAGCTAACCGAACTACTCACGAACCCGACTACAGCTACTGCGATCGTGAAGGAAGCGAAACGGATCAGCAAGGGCGTGGCTGAGCGCGCCAATCAGAACCACCGCTCCCTACAGGATACCTGGCAAGAGGTATCGCAGCAGGTGAAATCCTTGCTGGACTTCATACAGGCGGGAGATTCTTCGACGGCGGTCCGACAACGGCTTGCCCAGAAGGAAGCGGAGCTGGTTATACTTGAGTTGCGTCACAACGCCAGTATGACCTCCGATGCAGCGGATTTCACCATCACCACAGACTGGATTCTCGACAAGCTGAATAATCTGAACTCGGTGCTCAAAACTCATGTGAGTGATGTTGGCTCACTGAAACGGGAGCTATTCATACTCTTCCCCGGGGGGCTGGAAGTATCGTCTACGCTCCGGGGAGACCATACTGAATTTCGCGTAAAGGGAACCGCAAAACCCATGCAGGCGGCCCTCCTATCAACTTCCATAATGAATGGTAGCGGTGCAGGGATTTGAACCCCGGAATCCGCAAAGGCGATCTCGTAACCTACTGAAGCACAACAAAATACGCCATAAGCCAAAGAATCGCCTTGAATTGCGACTTTTGTGGTGTTTGATGAGTTTTGATCATTTTCGACCACTTTTGGCGTCCGCTCGTCACAAATTCGCCACAACGAGCCTTATCGTGGACTGACCTTGTCCAAGGACTCGTGACAGTAGTTACTGTCGCCTCATTTCTATGCTGTTCAGGACGATTCGCCCTATGCGGTTGTGACGGAGCATGTCACAACCGGGGCTTCACCTCTACAGCGGCACGGTCCCTTCAATCAGAATCTGGACGTACTGCGTGTATCCGAACACTCTTGAACGTCCCAGCTTCGGGAGTTCGTCCACTAATCTCAATCTTTGCAGATGACCGAATGCGCTCGTTGATGTCGGTATGGTCACGCTGGTCGCAGAGGATTCGACCATATTGATTATCCGAAAGGAAGCGCAATATAGTCACGCCGGGTCTTTCCTGAGATTTGAAT
>JBDRNJ010000043.1:0-8710 GCA_043811375.1 bacterium
TCCGGCATCGTCGTAGTTCTGGTACAATGAGATTTCATTTACGATAGGGAAAAAACCAAGTTGCCCCGACGGGGCTTCCCAGGACGGCACAATTTGGGCGGTCGTCGAGGGAACTGAAAAAAGGCACAAAGCGCCCATGCCAACGAGCATAACAAGCTTGCGCATGTAGGTCTCCGTGAGTAAGAGGTTAACACTCTCAACGATTACGGAGCAACATACGAAGTGCCGGAGACAAAGGCAAAGAAGTTTAAGTTGTTGCGGCCGTTGGGTAACCGGCGCAGCGTTAGTCGCCCAGTTGCAGCACTCTTTGATCGACCAGCACCAGCGGTTCCTCGCTATAGACCTCGGCGACGTACGTTCCCGGCGGGATGTCAGCCACTGAAGCGCCAACCTCGAAGTAGCACATGCAAAATGCGTATTCACCGGAGGTGTTTATCTCGTAGAAGCGCAGAGTGTCGCCGGCCTGCTCAAAGAAAACCATCAACTCGGCGCCACAGTTGAAGTAGGCATCAGAGTGCTGCATGACCAGCGTGCCGCCGGAATAGGTATAGATGATGTCCGGTGGATCCGCCAGTGCCAGTTTCTTCAGGCAGCCGCTTTGCTCATAGCCGAGCAGATTGTAGGTGTAGTTCACATTTACCGTGTCGATCCAAATCGTATCACCGAAGATGCCGATGACTGTAACAATGTACTGCCCATTTTCAAGGTCATACAGGACCGACTTTAGATTGAAATAGCAGTAGCAATCGCACAGGGCTCCGGTATCGTGCTCGCGAGCGGTTATGGAAAAACCTGCCACTTGGTAGTCCATCGTGTACATGAGACAACACTGGTAGTAGGCGTTCAGGTGGTTGATGTGAAGATCGTTGCCGATCACTTCCACTGATACGTAGTCGGGACCCCCGACAACGGCGGTGTCGATTCCCACCGTGTCACCCTCTATGCCGATCAGGGTCACCAAGTATTCGCAGGGCTGGGAGACGTCCAGATCATAGAGGATCGACTCAAGGTTGAAGTAGCACATGCAGTAGCAGTAGTCGGAAGTATCGGATTCATAAGCGGTAATAGAGTACCCGTCAATATCGTATGTCACGTAGTACTTCAGACAACACTGGTAGAAGGCATTAACGTGATGGATGTGCAGGTCATCACCGATCAGCTCCACAAACATGTGGCCGGAATCACCGAGGGCTTGATAGCCGGCGCAGTCTCCGGTGATCTCCTGGTGATCGTAGGCGCCTTCCGTCCGGGCTGTCGCACCACTGACACACCCTCCTGAAATATCCTCATGATAAAGCGGGCAAAGCGGAGCCGAACCGCCGGTGAATAGATATGCCACCAGATAGGTCAGATCGCCGACATTAATCTCCCCACTGCGGTCCACATCAGCCGCTTCGATAACCGGCGGAGGGGAACCACCAACAAACAGATAATTGACCAGGTAGGTCAGGTCACCCACATTAGGTTCAGCACCATCGCCGTCAACATCACCGCAGATGTACGGTGCGGAATCAGCCGCGACTATAGTGGCGCTGGTAAGAGTGCAGATTGCCGCAACCAAAATGATTGACAGGGCAATGTATCGTGCTTTGAAATGCTTCAACATGATGTCCCTCCCGGACCATTGTTTTTTAGCTGCCGTAAGCATCTATGGTGATACCGACTTCCCTCGACTGCGGTCGATATCTCGTAGTATATATACAATAATATCCATCTTCTGTCAAGGGCTGATTCGGATCAGCCGACTACCTATTAATCAGACTGATAATATGACGCGTGAATACATCAATCTGTGGAAGCTGAATTCATGTGCGGTGATTGCTACGGCGTCTCCCCGCGAGGGCGGACATCATGGTAGCGTGCAGCCGTCCGTTGCTGGCCAGGATATCCTGGTCGAATATCGAGTAAGGCTTGCCATTGATGCGTGAAACGCAGCCACCGGCCTCCTGCACAATGAGGATAGCAGCGGCGGTATCCCAGGGATGCAGGTGAAGCTCCCAGAAACCATCGAGTCGCCCGGCGGCCAGCCAGCACAGGTCGATAGCCGCCGAACCGGGACGCCGGACCCCCTGGACCAGCCGGGCCATACGAGCGAAAAGACCGAGATTGTTGCGCCGGGCGGTGCTGATATTGTATGCGAAACCGGTCGCCAGCAGAGCCCGCTGAAGCGATGACTCCCCCGATACACTGATCTTTTTGCCGTTGAGCCGTGCCCCGACACCGTGGCCGGCGGAGAAGAGTTCCTGCCGTTGGGGATCATAGACAACACCCACCACGCTATTGTTCTCATACTGTAGGGCGATGGAAACGCAATAGACGGGGAAACCGTGGGCATAGTTGACGGTGCCGTCAAGCGGATCGATTACCCAGCGGCAGGTAGACGGCTCGTCGAAGTCGCTGCCTTCCTCGGCCAGGATGGCGTGGTCGGGGAACTCCCGCCGAATCTGCGATGTGATGAACCGTTCCGACTTGACATCATATTCGGTGACCGGATTGATGCGGCCCTTGTAGTCAATACGCAGACGACGATTGAAACCGCTCTGAAGAATATTACCGGCACCGATGGCAACCTTTTCGGCAAAGCGCCGCCAGTGTCCGATCCGACGTTTCGACAGAACCACGTCTTACCCGGTAATCCCGCCGGAAACAGAGTCCGGCCGGGTCTGCTTCTTGTACTGCATGCGATACAAAGTATGGTAGATACCTTTCAGTTGCAACAACTCGTTGTGGGTGCCCGTCTCGCGCACTCGGCCATGATGCAGAACAATGATCTTGTCCGCTTTTTCAATGGTCGAGAGGCGATGTGCAATGATGATGGAGGTACGGTTTTTCAGCAGTTCTTCCAGGGCCTGTTGAATAAGCTGTTCGGTGGCGGTGTCCACGGAACTGGTGGCTTCGTCGAGAATCAGGATATCGGGATCAAAAGCCAGCGCCCGCGCAAAGGACAGCAGTTGTTTCTGCCCGGTGGACAACGTTGCTCCACGTTCCACTACCTCGGTGTGGATACCGTCCGGCTGTTCCCTGAGAAACCGATCGAACCCCACTCGGCTCAGAGCCGCGCGAACGGCATCATCAGAGATGTCACGATTGCGCAGCCGCACATTACCGGCATAATCGCCCGAGAACAGGAATACATCCTGCAACACCAGCGCCAGGTGCGAGCGCAGACCGGCCACCGGCATGTGAGCGATATCAACACCGTCGATCTTGATGGAACCTTTTTGATAGTCATAGAATCGGTACAACAACGACACCAGCGTTGTTTTTCCGGCGCCGGTGGCGCCGACAATCGCCACCCTCTCCCCCGGTGCGGCCGAGAAGGAAACATCACGCAGGACCCAATCGTTCTCGTGGTAAGCAAACCACAGTTTGTCTATGTCTATCCGTCCGGCATAGGCGGGTTGGGGAGGTGGTTGAGGGTTATCAACGACCGTCGGCTGCGTATCCAGCAGCTTGAAGATGCGCTCGGAGGAGGCCATGGATGCCTGCAAAATATTGTATTTCTCCGACAGATCGCGTATCGGCCGGTAGAATCGCTCCACCAGATGGATGAAAGCCACCAGTTCGCCCAGAGTCAAGGCGGCCTCATTGACGCGGATACCGCCGTAATACAGCAGTAAGCCGACCGAGAGAGCGCCGATTATTTCCACTGTGGGAAAGAAGACGGCGTAGTAGTAGATGCCTCGCAGGTGTGCCCGGCGCAAGTCGCTGTTGATGGCATCGTACTTCTCGGAAGTCTGCTGCTCCCGGGTAAACAATTGAACGATACTCATACCGGTCACATGTTCCTGGGTGAAGGCGTTCAGCCGCGCCAGCCATGTGCGGACATCGCGGTAAACGTGCCGGACCCTGGCCCTGAACGCAAACGTTGCCGCCACCAGCAGGGGCAACACCACAAACGTGATCAGGGCCAGTTGCCAGTTGTAGTACAACAGGGCGGAAACGATCAGTATCAGCATAAAAATATCGCCGATAATGGTAACGACTCCCGAGGAAAACATCTCATTGAGGACGTTGACATCGTTGGTCACTCGCGTGACCAGCCGTCCCACCGGATGGCGGTCAAAATAGCCGACGTGGAGTTTCTGGAGGTGATCAAATATTTGCCGGCGGATGTCATGCTGCACTTTCTGTCCCAACCACATGGTCGCATAGAGTTGAGCGTAACTGGCCAGCAGTGCCAACAGAACAGCCCCCAGGTACAGCAGCGCTATCATCGCCAGACCGGAGCGGTCGCCAACAGCTATGTAATCATCAATGCCGATCTGAGTCAGGAATGTCAGTGAAATCTGAAACAACGAGCTCAACATCAGCAGTGCCACCGCGGCCGCCACCACCCGGCGATAAGGCTTCAGGTAGCGCAGCAGACGTTTCATCAGGCGGGAATCATAAGCCCGGCCCAGCACTTCTTCCTCGTGGTAATTGTTGGCCGTCATGCCAGTTTCTCCAGTTGGCGAGCCAGCAGTTGCGACCGATACAGGTCGGCGTAATGGCCGTCAAGCTTTAGCAGTTGCTCGTGGCTGCCTTGCTCAACAACCCGCCCCTGGTACAAATAGAGGATGACATCGGACTCTTTAACGGCGGAGATACGATGCGATATAATAATCGCCGTGCGTCTCTTCAGCACCGACTTGATTTTTTCGTTAATTTCATCCTCGGTCTCGGTATCCACCGCCGAGGTGGCGTCATCGAGAATCAGGATCGCCGGCTGAACCAATATAGCCCGGGCAATGGCCGTGCGCTGCTTCTGTCCCCCGGAAAGAGTAATTCCACGTTCCCCGACGACGGTATCATAACCTTCGGGAAAACTCTCAATATCTTTTGCCAGCGCCGACACCTCAGCCGCGGCAACTATCTGCTCGGTATCGGCCGGGCGGTGTCCAAAGCGGATGTTCCGGGCAACAGTGTCGGAAAACAGAAAGGGCTCCTGGGTGGCAAAACCGATTTGCCTGCGGAGCGCCGTCAGTTCCCAATCGTTGACATCGCGGCCATCGATAAATATCCGGCCTCGCGGCAGACGGTACAGGCGCGGCAGCAGGGAGACCAGGGTGGTTTTACCGGCAGCCGTCATACCTACCAAACCGACCGTCTGACCGGGTTCAATGGTCAGACTGATACCATCGAGAACCTGCCGGCCATTGTAGCTGAAACTCAGGTCACGCAGTTCTATCCGGCCCTGCATCGATCCCTTAAACAGGTTTTTGCCGTGGTCGACCACCTCCGGCTGGGAATGCAGAATATTGTTGATCCGATCCAGGGAGGCGGTACCCCGCTGATACAGAGACACCACCCAGCCCAACGCAACTACCGGCCACATCAACATCGACAGATAACCGAAGAAAGCCACCAGCGTGCCAAAGGGAATTGTGCCATCCATGACGTCCAGTCCGCCCAGGTAGAGCACGGTCAGGTTAAGTCCCGAGGCTAAAAACAAGATCAGTGGAAAAAAGGCGGCGTAGATCCGCGCCATGCCCAAATTCAAAGTCACGTACTCATCGGACATATCGGCAAAGTGTTCGCTTTCCACCTGCTCCTGCCGATAGGCTTTGATTACCCTGATACCGGCCATACTCTCCTGGACGGTAGCCGTCAGTTGGGAGAAATGCTGCTGAATCCTGAGGAATCGCCGGTGCACCTGATTGCCCAGCCGGTTGACCGCCACCGGGAAAATCACCGTCGGCAGCAGCGCGTAGAGCGTAAGTTTCGGCGACAGATAGGCCATAAAGGCAATAGCGATAACCAGCGTGACGACAGTATTGGCGGTATGCATTATTCCCGGACCGATCATCATCCGTACCGCTTCCAGGTCGTTGGTGGCCCGGGCCATGATATCGCCGGTGCGGGTTCGTTGATAAAACGTCGGCGACAGTTTCAACAGGTGCGCAAACAACTCGCAACGCATATCGTACTCGATATGACGCGACGCCCAGATAATCGTCCGCCGTACGAAAAAGCGAAATACTCCGGCCAGGATCGCCAGACCGATGCTCAATAATACCAGCCGGAGTATCTCATCGGGTGAGCCGTGATTCTCCAGGAGATCGAAAATCAGCTTGGTGATATAAGGTATAAACAACATCAAGGCGTTGGTTAAAACAATCGCCACTCCCCCCAGCGCCAGGTGCCGACGGTAGCGTTTGAGATATTTGGTAACGGTAGTAAAACGACCGAGTTGATGGTCGTCCGGCGAACTGGAGTCGTTCATCAGTTACAGTTTCTTAAAAAAGCGCCGGCAGGCTTCCGGTGAATTGTAACCGCAGGCGTCACTAGTAGTTCAGTATGTTAGCCAGCAGATGGATGGCATCTATTTTCAGCTGGGAAATAAGCTCCAGCAGGGGAAAGCCGCAATAAATAACCTGTCCCTCGCCCAGTCGCGAGATTGATAGAATCGTCCCGCCCGACGGGCAGACATAGACTTTTTCCGCCGGTAAAACCGCCGCCGTGATAACGCGGCGTTTCTTGTAGAAAGACGATAACAGATTGCCCTCGGAAATGTCATACGGCTGTGATAATATTCGCGCCTGCGGTATGAGATTGGTAATCCCGGCGCGGTCTACCAGTTCGGTCTCGGGTGAGACGGTGAACGGCAACGCGCCCTCCGGCCAGTCTTCCGGCTGTCCCATTACCACAATGGAACCGCCGTGGCGCAGGTAATCCTCAAACCGGTCACGGGCCTCCCGGAACGAAGGATACTGTCGAAAAGCGCCGGAACCGATAACGATTACATTGTAGGCGTCCAGGTCGGCCGTTTGCAGCGCTCGATCGGTCAGAGGTTGAAAGGCAGCCTCGGTCATACGCAAAATATCCTCCAGCCGACCGGTGGTATCCGGCATCAAACCGATCTTGATCGTATCGGCGATTTTGCAGGAGGCGATGCGTATCTGGGCCGTATCGGTCGCTATAGTCTTACCATCGACGGACAAGGTCAGGTACAGTTGTTGAATCCCCAGTTCAAAGAGATTCGACACTGAGAACGGTATCCGGACGGTCTCGCGCGTATCCCCCTGGTCCAGTCGGATCTCCTGTCGATAGGCACCGGCAAACAACCCACGCGGCGTTTCCAGGTTCAGTTGGATCAGGCCGGAGAAATTCGGTGGCTTGGATAAAATTGCCCGTAACGTCAGTGAGGATACCACCCGGTCGACATCGATCCTGGCCACCGGTGGAATGAAGTAATAATCCGGCTCAAAAGTCACCTGCATCTCGGGAGCTTCCCAGACCGGCAGACTGTTGACAAAAACCAGAGAGACGCTGCCCAGTTTGATCTCGGCCGAAAACAGCAGCGACTCCGGCTGCCGAGCCTCCAACCGCTCCCGATCAACTTCAATCAGGTACTCCCTGACATAGGATTGGTGCGGCGCGATGATTGTAGCCGTCGAGTCGAGAAAGACCGTCAGAGTATCCCAATAGGGGTGAAAACGAACCTCGGTAAGCTCAATAGACCTTGGTCCGTTAGCTGACAGAGCAGCCACATACTTCAGCCGCGGACCATGCGGTGAACCACGGGTTGTGATTTTACCCTGCCAGTCAAGCCCCACCGCATCAAGAGTCGCTCTTTCGGTTTTGGCCGACAGCTCTCGCAGATACGGTTCGAAATCTGCCAGTGTCTGCAACTGATCGTCCCAGCCACCGTAGTCAGTCAGGTCTCGCAGGTGCCGGTAACCTTCCACGATCAGGTCGACCCTGACCCGACCGGCGGCGCTCAGGGCCGCCCGTGTGGAAGAAACAAAGCGCCGGGCATGTTCCCACAGAGCCGTCCGTCTGGGTCCCTCGTTCAACCGTTGCTGCAGTATGTCAGCCAATCGCATCGGTTTTATGCCTGACAGAAAATCGGTCCCGCCGGTTCCCGCCAGCACACTGCTTTTAATTAACTCGTAGGTTACCAGACGACTGGAGGTCAGGTGGTCAGGTGCATACCCCTCAACCAGGGATGGGATTTCATTTGCCATGCGGTCACGATACCGACTCAGTAACTCGTTTCCGTTGAGAATAACCCGCCAGGGCTCTCGGGAAACTTCTACTTCCGATAATCGGCGTTGATAAATCTTCTGCACTGCAAACAAACGGTCCGGCGTCGGTGTCAGAGCGACAAGAGCCCTGCTGACGGCTCCGGCCATACTTTCGTCGGCAATATCGCCCATCAGCACTATGTCCGGCCGGCGTTCGGAGAACATCACTGCCAGCACCGAATCAATCCAGGTCGACGCCGTGTCGGGAAGAAAAAACTGATGCCCGAAGAGTTCCCGATCGGGCACCTCCCGGTGGTGGCAGCCAAAAATCTCTCGCGGTTGAACGGTCAGCAGATCGATTCGGCAGCCGAAATGGTCGTTGAGGTAATAAAGCGTGGGCCAGTCGATTTCTTCGGCCGCCTGGTCGTACAAATATAAAACTCGCACATCACACAGGCTGTACTTCACCAGGTCGACAGCCTGAGACCTGCCCGGTAAACACAGCAACATCACTACCAGCCAGAGCCAATGCCGGCCAACAGCTATTCGTCCGGTGTTATGGAAAAATCCCACCATATGCAGCTAATATAGCCCCCTCATGAAAAACCTGTCAAACTTGAAATGGGCATAATAGTCAGGAAGTGTTGATGGTTTTGGTGTAATTGGTTGTTATTCTTGGGGTTTTATGGGACTGGACTGAGGAGCCTGAGAGTATGGGTCAAAAAGATTCTGTCGGCACTGCGGTGTGTACGGTGCTGTTC
>JBDRNJ010000044.1:0-68651 GCA_043811375.1 bacterium
GGTAGTGCAAGGATTATTGTGTAAATTGAGTTATGTGGTTTTCCCTGAGTCTTTGGTTCAGTTCAATTACCTGAGTGTATACTATCCTTTCACAGCTTTGTTCATCCCGAAAAGAGTCGATTAATCTGACTCTTCGTCGGATCTCTCGTAGTTGACGTTCAATGATGTTGTTGGTGCCGAGTTGTTCCCATTTCTCTTTGGGTTGCGAGAAGAAGGTCAACGACAACTCGATGTCTTTAAGGAAGATATCAATCGCTCTGGGTTCTTTAGGATGCCAACGCCGGTGGAAAACTCGTAGTTTCTTCAACGCCTGAGTTCTGGATTCGGCCTTGAAGATGTTTTTGGCCTGGGCGCAGATGGCCTTGCGGTGAGAGCGTTTCTTGAGATATTTGGTCAGATTTCGCTGACGATGTACCCAGCAGAGTTGGATCGGCACATGACCATAGACAGTTCGGGCGGCATCAATCAACCCAGCCGCACCATCGGCCACGATCATTTGCAGCTGTTTCCCTTCCAGACCACGCCGATAGAGACCTTCCAGAAGAGCCTGCCAGTGAATCGTCTTCTCGGAGGTGGCCACGCGAAAGTCAATGACCTCGCGAGAACCGTCAGCATATTCGGCGACAGCGAACAGGACCACATACTTATTCTTGAAAGCACTGCGGATCGTCAGGTATATACCGTCAAGATATAGATAACGAACATCGTCCCTCACCGGACGAGTTCGATACTGACGCAGATCACTACTAACCCGCTTGAGAATATCCGACACTGTCTGAGAACCAATAGCATACTGACCAAAAAAGTCCGTGAAGAAACGCTCTACCCGACGGGTGGCCAATCCCAGGGCAAACAGCTTCAGAATATAGCTGTCGAAGCCACCTCCAAAACGCCTGTAACGCTCCAGAATGCCACTCCGGTAGGTTCCTGAACGACTCCGAGGGATCAGAACATCGGACAGTACCCCCAACTTCCAGATCACCTGGCGGGTATAGTAACCATTGCGGTAATCACAACGTCTCTCACTACGCTGATAATGAGAAGCACCCACCAAATACTGCTGCTCGATCTTCAGACTCTCTTCTAACAAACGACGGCCACAAAGGCGTAGCCGGCTCTCGAATTCATCCCAGAAAATACTCTTGACTTCGCTCCAGCGATAACGTAAATCTTTGTCTGTAAACCACAAGTTTACCACGGGTTTGACTCCTTTCATTTGGTTCGAAAGACTCAAAGTCAAACCCGTTGTTATTTCAATCTACCAATTTACACAACTTAGTTTACACTACCATGAGAATCTCAGCAGTATTTCATCACTCACAACGATTGGGAACAGGCTGCTCAGTCACGCCCGGAAGAAGCAACAATTACCCGTTTCCTTTTCCAGACAGGCGCCACTACCTGACCTCTGCCGATCGCCTTTCTCAGAATAACAATGCCGACCACCAGCACCAGCAGTGTCGCCATGTAGGAGGCCTCGATTCCGTACTCACCGCCGGTGAGCCATACCGGTCCGTCGATAACCGGCTTTATCCAACCGTCCGCCGGTTTACCGGAGGTCGGGAGACCAAAAACCGTGGACTGGAAATAGTTCCAACTCACATGGATGCCAAGCACCAGCCACACCCGACGGGTGTACATGTAGGCGGCAGCCAGCAATACCCCGGCCGATATCAACAATAGTAAGGTCGTCTCAACGGAAGCGTCGGGGTTCCCCATGTGCGCCAGGGCAAAGTAGACGGCTTGAATCATAATAGCCAACCAACTGCCCAGCAACTCTTCTGATAATTTGAATACAATCAAGCGAAACAATAACTCTTCGGCGAAAGCAGCTATCCCCACGGCGGGCAGATTCATAACCAGTATCCAGCTGTCAGGGTTGAAGCTCTCGATTCGATAGTACCCCGGTACGCTTATGACGCCGACCATGAACGCCATCATACCGGCACCGATCAGAAATCCCACGCCGAGTTCCGGCAGGCTTCCCGGCGACGAAATCTCGAGTGCCGGTCGCTTCTCGATAACACGGCAGTACAAATGATAAGCCACCAGAAACAGCACAAACGCCACCAGCGGATCCAGAAGTGTCAGTACGGTACTCAGGGGCGGCTGAGACTCGGGCTGTAAAAATTGTTCCACCAGAACATGCCACAGTGTGGCCGGTGAAAGGAACAGGATAGCAATAATTATCCGCATCAGGGGGAATTGTGCTGTCCTGCCGATAATACTTTTCGGCTCTGCCCGTGTAAAAAGATGACCGCTTTCAACAATCAAGATTCTGTCCTGATTTCATAGCTTGCCTTTATTCTGTTAATTCATGCTGACTCTTCTAAGTTGACCGGCCAGCCGGACGAATGTTGCAGATTCACCGGTGCAGTCGGGCTACGGGTTTGGTGTACAAACGCTTCTCTAACCATTATTATGCAACTTATGGCTCTTGGTATAAAGAAAATTTCGGTGGCGACAATCACCTTTTCTTCGATAGTGATCTGGATTGGGTTCTATGTCTGGCGGATAATGTTCAACAATTATGCTGTGGAAGTCTTCGACGCCTCACCGACCGGTGTCGGCCTGATCCAGTCCGTACGTGAGATTCCCGGCCTGCTGGCTTTCGGAGTCGGGTTGCTGGCACTCTGGCTGAATGAGTCCCGGATCGCTGCTCTGTCCATTATTGCCATGGGCCTGGGGTTGATAATCTGCGGGCTGTCACCGACTCTACTGATGCTGGGGCTGGCCACGGTGTTGATGTCTTTCGGGTTTCACTACTTTGAACCGACCAACTCGTCACAGTTGCTGCTCCTGAGTGATTCCAACGAACTGGGCAGGGCACAGGGCCGACTGTATTCCTTCGAATCAATGGCCGGCCTGGTTGCGGCCGGGCTCGTCCTGGTACTAACACTGTGGCTGAGTTTCCGCCAGACCTTTTACCTGATCGGTATCGTAATCACCATCATCGGCATATACCTGACAGTGGCGTTGCCGTCCAACCGGGCGGCATCGGAGCGACGCCGCATAAGAATCAAAAAACAATACTGGCTGTACTACACCCTGTCCTTTCTGCGCGGGTGTCGCAGACACATTTTCACGACCTTTGCTATCTTTCTATTAATCAGGAACCACGGTCTGGACATAACGGCGGTGGCGGCCGTGATGCTGGTCAACAACCTGATCACCATCTTCACCAACCGTCTGATCGGTTCCTTCAGTGACCGACTGGGGGAGAGGGTCGTTCTGGTTAGCTGCTCATTCCTGTTGGTGTTTATCTTCTGTGGCTACGCCTACATTAGCTACCTGCCGTTGCTGATCGGGCTCTACCTGGTCGACAATATCCTGTTCGGTTCGTCGATAGCACTGAAATCGTACCTGAGACGAATCTCGCCGCCTCAGGACCTCACCGGCTGCTTGTCGTTCGGAATGACGGCCAATCATGTAACAGCTATCTTTGTTCCGGTGATGGGTGGTGTGGCCTGGAGCCTGTTCGGTTATCAGGTAACCTTCATCGCCGGTGCCGCAATTGTCCTGGTCGATATGCTGTTCGCACTGAAAGTACCCCGCAGGGGTCATGCCGTACACAGTGAGGTCCCGTGACTCATAAGATTTGGGGAATCCTATCCGGTAACGTAGAGGTTAACGAAACCTATGTTGGCGGCAAGAGGAAAGGCAAGCGTGGTCATGGTGCTGCTGGTAAATATATCGTACTGGGGATAGTTGAGCGGTTTGTCAATGAATTACGAACACAATGTGGTTCGTCATGCCAGGGAGTTCGTCTCTGGCAAGGATATTCACGTCAACACCGCCGAATCATTCTTTGCTTTGCTCAAGTGGGGCATTCATGGTACTTTTCACCACATAGACAAGAAAACGGTGGATATGTATTGTGGAGAGTTCGGGTTTAGATTCAACACTCGTGCATTGACTGATTTGGAGAGATTCATACAAGCGGTAACGCATTGTGATGGTCGGTTGCGTTGGTATTTCAATGCAGCGAAAGCCTAAGGGAGTACTATGGGAAAGAACAATAAGACAGGTAAGTCAAAAAAGAAGGTGGGCAGGAAAGGCAAGCCGGTCAAAATTCCTGTGGATTTTGACAAGGCAATGGATGGCTTTGTTTCTATCAATGAGGAGGACAAACATGAAAAGGAAAAGTAAAAACCCTGAGGACTATGATAGTTATAAAAAGACACAAGAATTTGCGAGACAATTTACGCCCAAGAAGAACATCAATTACAAGTGGGCGTACGAATATGCGCTGAAAACATTAATGAATGCCAGAGAGGCCACATTGAATCTTGAACACAAGGCTGAACGTATGATACATTTTCTTGCCCCCGGTACTGGAATTGTGACAGGCATATTAACACTTTGGTCATCAAGCAATGTGGGATTTCAATGGATCGTTCTCATTCCAGCAATTGTTGCCATTGGATGTCTTATTGCTGCTGTGACATTCGCATTCCGGGTACTGTTCCCAAGTGAATGGACATTGGGGCCACTTGTTAAAAACGCAGTGTTGGTCGCAGAACAATATCCTGACACTGAAACTATGGCAATGGGTTATCAAAGCACAGTCTTAGCAGCGTCCGTAACATGGATGTGCATTTTGATGGATTTAAAGGGACAGCAAGTAAAATATAGCTATCGTGCTCTTTTGACCGGGATGTTATTTGCAATAATATCAGTTATAATTAGTTATTTCTTTTTCTCTTTGTGGGGTCCAGCATCATTGGTATGAAGCTGCTGCTCTGTCAAATCAACTTCATTGTCAGGAGGAGGTTGTTTAAATACAATGGTTTGTTCAGTGCTTTGGCCTTGTTCTTCCTTGTCATTCTCGGTCATAGCCAATCCCTTCGCTTACAGGTTCAGTCTTTGCGCATAAGTTAAGAGGTAATTTTGTGTGTGTCAAGTATACAATGCCCTAAGATTTTGTAGACAATTTCGCGGTACGATCATATCAATTGATCCTGCTGTGACGACTCTGTTTCGTCGCCGGAAGGGTTACTCATGACATGGGTTACGTACTCGAAAGTCACGGGTGTGAATTCGAAGTCAGCCAGCAGCAACTGGCCGGTTTTCTTAAACAAAATTAATGACGTCAGCTAGTCGGCACGACCAGCGATTTCCGTTCAAACCGCCGCCGGTACATGTTTTGGCTGTGGATCGACCTCTGCCGCCTTAACCTGGTGTCCGATCCAGCGCATCTTCTCCAGATCGAAATGATCAGCCATGTCCGCATGGCTGGGCAGAATTCGCACCGAATAGCCGAACAACCCGCTCTCATCGCAGGCGATATAGCCTTCGTAACCGCAAGTACCTTCTCCGACAGCACCGCTGCAACTCATACTTTCGATATTGCAATTGGTCAGATTCTGTTCGGTATCGAGCGGGCCGCTGCAAATCTGCACTACCACGTCCTCCGGCGACAACGCCCCCAGGTGAACCTCAGCTTCAACTTTCAGCGCCATGCCTACTTCGGCGTCCCGGTTGGATACACGGGCGCTGGTTATGCTTACGCGTTCCCAGTTGTCACTAATGAACCGCTTCCACTCAGCCAGTTTCCGCGTCCGCTCAAACTGGTTGTCCGACAGTCGTTCCCAATTCTCATGGGCTTTCATGTAGAACTTCTCAGAGTACTGCCGCACCATCCGGTTGGTGCTGAAAGCCGGCCCCAGTTTGCGCATGGAACTCTTCATCTTGGCTATCCAGTGACGCGGCAGGCCGTCGCCGGTGCGATCATAGAACAATGGCACCACCTCATGTTCCAGGGTGTCATACAGCCCGGTACTCTCGACATCGTCCTGGTAATTCGGATCGTCATAGTCTTCGCCGGCGCCGATTGCCCAGCCGGTGTCGGCGTCATACCCTTCACACCACCAGCCGTCCAGAATGCTCAGGTTCAATCCGCCGTTGGGTATCACTTTCATGCCGCTGGTGCCGCTGGCCTCCATAGGCCGGCGCGGGGTGTTCATCCAGACGTCGACGCCTTCAACCAGGTAGCGGGCGACGTTGATGTCATAGTTCTCCAGGAACACCATATGCCTGCGAACGTCATCCTGTCGCACAAAGTGAATCAATTCTCGGATGAGTTCCTTGCCGTGATTATCACGAGGGTGAGCTTTGCCGGCAAAGATAAACTGAACCGGTCTTTGCGAATCCCCCAGCAGTCGTTTGAGCCGATCGATGTCCCTGAGTAGAAGAGTCGCTCTCTTGTAGGTGGCAAAACGACGGGCAAAGCCGACCGTCAGCGCCTCCGGGTTGAGTACTTCGTAGGCAATGTCGATTTCCCTGGCGCTGGCGCCCCGACGTCGGAGTTGCTCGATCAGCCGCCGCCGAGTGAAGGCTACCAGTCTTTCCCGCCTTCGTTCGTGTACACGCCACAGTTCGACATCGGGGATGCGATCGACCCGCTCCCATATCGACTGATCGGCTGGCTTCTTCAGCCAGTTCGGTCCCAGGTAGCGCAGCAATAAATCCGACATCTCGCTGGATGTCCAGGAACGGGTGTGGATGCCGTTGGTAACGTGATCGATAGGTATCTCTTCCGCGGGAACATCGGGCCATACGCCACGCCACATCTCGCGAGATACTTCCCCGTGCAGATGGCTGACTCCGTTGGCCGAAGCGGTTGTCCTCAGTGCCATCAGCGCCATGTTGAACGGCTCATTGCGAACCACCGGATTTCTTCTGCCCAGCGCCAGGAAGGAATTCTGGTCAATACCACTGTGCTGAAGAAAATGCCCAATGTACTTCTCTGCCAGTTCGGAATTGAATTCATCTATTCCGGCCGGCACCGGTGTGTGCGTGGTGAAGAAAGTACCCGCCTTGACCACTTCCAGCGCTTCCTGGGTGGAAAGGTTGTCTTTGGCTTTGCGGTGTCGTATCCGTTCCAGTGCCAGAAAAGCGGCATGGCCTTCATTCATGTGACAGACACGGACGTGCAGTCCCAGTTGACGCAATGCCCTCATGCCGCCGATGCCCAGGATCAGTTCCTGTTGAATGCGCATTTCGCTGTTGCCGCCATAAAGCTGGTAAGTGATTTTGCGATCATTATAGTGATTTTCAGGGATGTTTGTGTCCATCAGGTAGAGAGGAATCCGCCCCACCTGTGCCCGCCAGACACGCGCCCGAACCACGCGTTCCGGGAAAGGAACCTCCACCAGCACCGGATTACCGGCATCATCTGTTTCCAGTTGAATCGGTAGATTATAGAAATCATTGTTGGGGTATGTCTCCTGTTGCCAGCCATCGGCATTGAGGTATTGCTGAAAATAACCCTGCTGATACAGCAACCCCACGCCTGCCAGCGGCAAGCCCAGTTCACTGGCCGATTTCAGGTGATCACCCGCCAGAATGCCCAGCCCCCCGGAGTAAATCGGCAGGCACTCGGTAAGACCGAACTCCATCGAAAAATAAGCGATTTTAGGCGAGTCGAATTGCCCGTACTGACTCTCAAACCAGGTCCGGCCGGTCAGATGTTCCCGAAGAGCCCGGTGTACTCTCTGCATCTGGTCCATGAATCCTTCATCGCGGACTGCCTGGGCCAGCTTGTCCTGCTTGATCACACCTAACATTTTCACCGGATTGTGATTGGTGGAGTTCCACAGGTCCCGATCCAACCTCCGAAACAGGTTGATTGTCTCGTGATTCCAACTCCAATGGAGGTTAAAAGCCAGTTCCTCGAGGAATTTCAATTCCTCAGGCAGCGTAGCCTGAACCCGGAAGGTATCAAATGATTTCGGCATTAGTGGCTCCTAAAAAAACCGAGCCCGATCGAACAGTTATGATCGGACTCGGATAATGGCTGGTCGTTTATACCAGGGCAGTCGGCCTGGGTCCGGCACTCTTCACTTTCTCGGGTGTCTGATCCTCAAACTGCCGGAAGTTCTCCGTGAAAAGGCACGCCAGATGTTCTGCCTTCTTGTCGTATGCTTCCTTGTCGGACCAGGTGTTGCGCGGATTGAGAATATCCTGCGGAACTCCGGGACACGAGGTCGGTACCTGGACGCCGAAGACCGGGTCCTCTTTGAAGTCGACCTTGTTGAGGGAACCGTCTAAGGTGGCATTGAGAAGTGCCCGCGTATGCTTGATGCTGATACGTTCACCGACTCCGTACGGTCCGCCGCTCCAGCCGGTATTCACCAGCCAGCAGTTGACCTTGTGTTGCCGAATCCGGTCAGCCAGCAGTTCGGCGTAGCGGGAAGGATGCAGTACCATGAAAGGCGCCCCAAAGCAGGCTGAGAAAGTCGCTGTCGGCTCGGTCACTCCGGATTCGGTGCCGGCTACTTTGGCCGTGTAACCGGAAATGAAGTGATACATCGCCTGTTCCGGCGTCAACCGTGAGATCGGCGGCAGTACGCCAAAAGCATCAGCCGTCAGCATAATCACGTTCTGCGGGTGTCCGGCCTTGCCTTCTCTTACTACATTGGGGATGTGCCGCAACGGATAGGCAGCGCGGGTGTTCTCAGTCAGAGAATCGTCGTTTAAGTCGAGTCGACGTGTTACCGGGTCGAAACCGACGTTTTCAAGTAAGGTGCCGAAGCGGCGGGTGGTACTGTATATTTCCGGCTCCGATTCAGGGGAGAGGTTGATGACCTTGGCGTAACAGCCACCCTCAAAATTAAACACCCCGTCCGGGCTCCAGCCATGTTCGTCGTCGCCGATCAACTGCCGATGAGGATCCGCTGACAGTGTCGTTTTTCCGGTGCCCGACAGGCCAAAGAAGAGAGCCACGTCGCCCTTCTGGCCGACGTTGGCGCTACAGTGCATGGAAAGCACGTTTTCCTGGGGCAACAGGTAGTTAAGCACGGTAAAGATCGACTTCTTGATTTCGCCGCCATAGGCAGTACCGCCGATCAGGACAATTTTACGGCCCAGGTTGAGCAATATGAAGGCTTCGGAATGAGTGCCGTCCAGTTCCGGGATGGCCTGGAAATTGGGAACATGCAGAATTGTGAACTCCGGCACATGATTCTCCAGTTCTTCCCAGCGAGTCTGAAGGAACATGGTACGCGCGAATAGATTGTGCCAGGCGGTTTCCGTGACGACACGGACGGGCAGACGGTATTTGGGGTCCCAGCCAGCGACACAGTCCTGCACGTAAAGATTTCTGCCCTGAAGGTACGCCTGCAGGCGCCGGAACATCATATCGAATTTTTCCTGGGCAAATGGCTTGTTGACCTTACCCCACCAGACATTGTCCTGTGAATCGGGTTCCTTAACGATGAACTTGTCCTTGGCGGCCCGCCCGGTGTGCAGGCCGGTACGGACAACAATCGGCCCCAGGTGAGCCATCATGCCCTCACCGTTACGGATGATTTCCTCGTACAACGTGGGTGTGTTGTAGTTCCAGTGGACCGTCCCGGTATTGGTAATACCGTGGTTCTCAAGCCCGTAATTGCTGATCAGACGTTTTACCGACATGTTTGTTCTCCTGTTCCGGCAGGTTGCCTAAATGAATATAGTTCCTAATTGCCCAAATGAATATAGTTTCTAACTAAGAATAATATCGGCACTAACGAAGAACAATTCATAAATCGCCATTTGCCGGAACTGAGTTGGTTTCAGGTTTGGCTCCAGTACAGTCAGCCGGCATACCGCCCCGGGGCCTTAGGTATCGGCCAACGGTGCCGATAACCTATTATGGTGTTAAATCAAGAGATTGGCAGCAATAGTGTCAACCGAAAACAGTTAGTCCACCAAGCGCGGGAGTAGTCATGCCCTTAGTCGTGTTGAACGAAGTGTACGCCGATGCCAACAAGAATCGCTACGCGATCGGACAGTTTAATGTCAGCAACCTGGAGTTCACACAGGCTGTTCTGAAAGCTGCCGCAGGGATGAAATCACCGCTGATTCTCGGCGTCTCCACCAGCGGCATCAAGTATGCCGGTCTGCACAATATCGTAGCCCTGATCAAAACTGCTGCTGAGCAAGTCCCGGTCGAGGTGGCACTGCATCTCGATCATGGTCCGACGGTGGATGTAGTCTGTGAGTGTATCGATGCTGGCTTCACATCGGTTATGATCGACGGCTCCCATTATCCGCTGGGAGAAAATATACGCATCACCCGCGAAGTAGTCGACTATGCCCACCTGCGAGGGGTCACGGTCGAGGCGGAGTTGGGGCGGCTGGGCGGAATCGAGGATGACGTCAGTGTCGATGCTAAAGACGCTTTTCTGACAGATCCCGACGAGGCCTGCCGTTTCGTCGAGGAAAGTGGTTGTGACGCGCTGGCGGTTGCCGTCGGGACCAGCCATGGGGCATACAAATTCAAGGACGAGGCTCGACTTGACTTTGACCGTATCAAGGTCATCAAAGAGCGTCTGGGAATTCCCCTCGTCTTGCACGGAGCCAGTGGCGTTCCTCGGGAACTGACGCAGAAACTGGTACAGTATGGCGGCAGGATCGCCGACGCCAGGGGGGTTCCGGATGAAGCTTATCAACGGGCAATCGAGTGTGGTATCAACAAGATAAATATCGATACCGACCTGCGATTGGCTTACACGGCATCTCTGCGACAGGTGCTGGCCACACAACCGGAACTGTTTGATCCCAGGAAAATCAATCAACCCACCAGATTAGCTGTGGAGGAAGTTGTCAGGCAAAAGATCAAATTGTTCGGCAGCCAGGGCAAAGCCCGACAGCAGCACCGGGGAGAAATAATCCATGCCGGCAGTGCTTGAGTCTATCGACAGCAACGGAGTTCTTACCGGGACAACGGCCAGCTGAACAAGACTATCATCAAATAACCAGTGGTCGTCTTGCTTTATGAGCGGTCAGGAATCCTTTCCTGATCGCACCACGTGTAGCCGTCAGCTTATCGATCCCTTATGGGCCGATCAGAAGTAAACCCGAAACGATGTATAGTACATATCCGGGTAGCCGCCGAACTCCGAACGCCACCTGACTTGATCCGCCTGACTTCCGTTGGTAGATGATCGCGGCGAGCTACCGACGCCGATATAAGCCCCGATAGCTAAATAAACATCCTGCGCCAGGCTATAGTCGATACCGGGTACCAGCAGAACGGAGGGGTCCGTCAGGTTTACCAGCGCTTCACCGCCGACCGTCAGCAACGGCGTGGCCGGTATGGATATCCCGGGGACAAAATAGTGACGGCCCATCAGGAAAGTTCCCCCGTCTGTGTATGCCGCCGTTGACAGGTTATCCAGGTAATCTCTTGTCCGGCGAGCACCCGGCCCGTTGTAGTGATACTCCGCAAACAGGTAAATACCACCCCAGAGGCTGTAGTCACAACCGACCGATCCGCGGAAGTAATCAGCGCCATCGTCAACTTCATCTTCATTCAATGCTGCGAGCAGGACCGTGGCGCCTTCCATCCAGAATCCGGCTCCTCCGAAAGGTCGGGTAACATCCCAGCCTAACAACAGGTGTTCCCGGAACGCCACGGCCATCAGTGACAGATCGGTACGTCCCACGTAGAACTTCGTGCGGGCATACGCAGCACTGCGCGAGAAACGGCCCTCATCTCCAAACACGTAACCGGCATCAATCTCCGCCATGAATCCTAACGGCACCCGCACACGTACGGCATCCACTCCGACCCGATCCTCCGTGTCCAGTTCACCATAATTGAAAGGAACGAACACATCAGTGGGGTTTATGGCATGACCCGAACCCCAGGCGATAGCCTGTCTGCCGATGTAGACGTCAAAACCGGATGCCTTCACCGTAAGGACCGCCCGGTCGAGATTGTGCATCACGGCAAAGCTGCCGACCGTATCCGAAAGAGCGGGGTAGAGTCGCCGGTCAAGATCGGTAAGACGGTAGCTGCCCGGTTCCACATTTCCCCGGAAGGACGTTTCATCAAACAGGCCGGGGTCCTGTACCCGGGGAGCGAGATCATAGGCCAGGTTAAAATCGATCCGGTTGGACAGTCGCAAACGTCCCTCCAGCCGCAGCCGGTTGTTGACCGACCCTGTCGTCGGCTGGCTGCTTTCAGCCCCGCATCCCTTGCAGGCGGACTGGTCAAAAGCGACGAAGAAGCTCTTGTAATAACCTTTCACAGTCACCTTGTTGGACGCCGCCACCGGCACTGCCGTACCGGCAACTATAGCGTAAACTACAGTTGCCATTATAGCTGTGCGTAATAAGTGTCGGAGCAACACCAGCAGTTCCCGTACTGTTGGTTTCAGCAGCATTAGTCGGTTATCTCAGGGCGAGATTCATCGCCGGCTACCCGACCATCTTCGAGGGTTACCAGCCGTCGAGCGCGTTCCATGATCTTAGTGTCGTGGGTAGAAAAGAGATAGGTGGTGCCGTGACTCCGATTCAGGTTGCGCATCATCTCAATCAGTTCGATACCGGTTTTGGAATCGAGGTTGGCGGTAGGCTCATCGGCCAGCACCAGGGTCGGGCGGGAAACCATCGCCCGCGCCACCGCCACCCGCTGCTGCTGCCCGCCGGAGAGTTTCGGGGGCAATCGATGGGCAAATCCTTCCAGCCCCAACTCCGTGAGAATCCCCGCCACCCGGGTGTGTCTCTCTTTTTTGGACACGCCTTGCAGCAGCATGATGTACTCGATATTTTCCTGCACCGTTAGCACCGGGATCAGGTTGTAAGCCTGAAAAATGAACCCGATGTTGTCCCGCCGAAAGTCGGAAAGCTCTTTCCCGCTCATCTCTGACAGAAGTTTATTATTGAGCCGGACTTCACCCTCACTGGTTGTGTCGAGACCGGAGATGATATTGAGGAAAGTAGTTTTCCCCGACCCGGAAGGTCCGACTATCGCGGTGAATTCGCCCTTTTGAATCGTCAGGTCGATACCCCGGAGAGCCCTGACCGGTACACCGTGGTCGGAGTATTCCTTGGTCACGCTTTTGGCAACGATTATATTTTCACCAGTATTGTTATTCATTTTCGTTTCCTCAAAAGCTGCGCCTCATTGCTTTGACCGGGTTCATCCGGGCTGCATACAGGGCTGGATACAGACCGATCAGGGTGGTTATGACAAAAACCCAGAGGGGGAAATAGATGTATTGTTCAAACTGCATGACCGGGTAGAGCAATTCCCGAAAAGTCATACCCGCGTATTCGATGCCGGTATAATCGATACCTATCTGAGTAAAGATGTAGGTTACGATAAAACCGAGAACAACGCCCAGTACGATACTGACCACGCTCAGTGAGGCGGCTTCAAAAAGGATCAGGCGGGCAAGAAGCATGGGCCGGGTGCCGACGGCGCGCATGACACCGAACTCAAACATCCGTTCGTGCAGCGACATAAAGAGGGTGTTGACAATTCCCACCGCTACGACGACAAAAAGAATCAGTCCGACTATCCAGGTAGAGAAGCTTGACAGTTCAAAAGCCGCCTCGAGTTCCGGCAGCAACTCTGTCCATCCTGACGCTTCGTTGTCTCCTGTTGAATATGAGTCCCAGAAGGGGAGACTTTTGGTTCGACCGTATTCCGTGTCAGTGAATATGATCGCGATTTCGTGGGCTGCTCCCTCAAGGTTGAGCATATCGCGTGCTTTGTCCAGCCTGACAAAAGCCATCGCTTTGTCCATCTCGCTGACATTGAAGTGATAGATGCCCGAAATACGAAACATCTCCTGCGCCAGATCACCAGTGTGTGCTTCCGCCGCCGTCAGGACCACGCGATCACCCAACTGAACTTCCAGCAACTCAGCTAATTTGCTGCCTATGAGAATATCACGCTCATCATCGCCGTCAAAATAGGCACCCTCGATAAGAGCTTCGTCAACCTGTGACAGGTGCCTCTCTGTAGCCGGCTCGATACCAACCATAGATACGGCACTCAAATTTGAAGGAGAGTTGATCATGGCGAAGTTCAGAGTCCGGAGTGTGAATCGGTTGACGATAGTCTCCTTCTCCAGTCGAGCCGTAATCTCGTCAAGATGCGCTATTGTTTTCTCGACCTCGAAAGTTTCACTGAACCCTTCACGGTGAATTTGTCCCTCCCCTAAAAACGATGCCGTCGCCGAGCGGATCATATTTCGCTCCATACCGATTATGAGAGCATCGACGTAGATCAGCGCCGCCAATCCGATACCGATAGCGGTCCCTGCAATGAAAGTTCGCCGCTTGTTGCGGAAGAGGTTTCGCCAGGCAAGTTTCAGGTAGAGCAGCATCGCTTTCGTCTCCTAATGCATTCTCATCGCCCGTGCCGGCGCGACCCGCGCCGCTTTGGTTGCCGGGAAAATAGCAACAAACATAGCTGAAATAACAACGCACAGGGCCGGGATATAGAAACTGCGAGCATTAATCTCGGTGTACATTTTGCGGAATTCGACACCGCCGTACATAAACGGTTTGGGCATGGCCACACCTTGAATCGAAAGTCCATAGTTGATGGCGTAACTCAAACCGACAGCAAGGATAATACTGATGATCGCCATAACGAACACTTCCATCAGCACCAGCCCAAAAATCTGCCCCGGTCCGGTGCCGACGGCCCGCAGAACACCATACTCCCGCGTTCGCTCAAGGACCGTCATCAGGACTGTGTTCAATACGCCCACCGCAACCACCAGGATGATTATGCCCAGCATTATCCATCCACCCTGCTGATCGGCCTTCATTGCCTGGTAGAACTGTTTGGCGAACTCCTGCCAGGGGGCAACAGCCAGATCAGGATCGGCAATAACCATTTTTATATCATCTACGAGGTAAGAGATGATATCCAGGTCTTCGCCGACGATAGAGATTTCGTGTATTCGTCCCTCTAACACCAAAAGTTCCTGGGCGTCGGCAAGATGCAGGTAAAAAGAGCTTTGATCGGTCATCTTGTTCCCGCTGGAAACAAGACCAACGATGGTATACAAGTCGTTGGCAATCGAACCGTCCGCACCCTGCGAAACGATAACAGCCTCATCGCCCACATCGGTCTTGAGTATCTTCGCCAGACCTTCGCCTATCAGCGCTTCATGCGCCGGTTCATCCGAAAACATACGGCCCCGGGCGATCTTTTTATCAAATTGAGTGGCGGTCTGCTCCAGTTGAGGTTCGATTCCGATAATCCTGGCGCCGGAGCTCTTTTCTCCTACCGAGATCAATCCGGCGGAATAAAGACGCGGCGTCCAGGATTCGACTCCGGCTACGTCTGCGATGAGCTTGCCTGCCGTCTCGTATTGATCGATTGTCTTGTAAAGCGCCGGATGATCGAGATATCCCCGCTGGTGGATCTGGATATGACCCATTTGATTGCGGGTGAACATGTCGATGATGTTGTTGTAGGTGCCGTCTGACCAGGCGATTGATAACGAGGCCAGGGTAAAACCGATTAGCATGGTTAGCACGGTCAACAGGGTCCGCCGTTTCTGACGGAAGACGTTGCGAAAGGCTATCTTGACCAGAAGCATCGCGGATGCTCCTTATTCCGACGAACGGAGATTCCTCAAAGAGAAGATACCATCATCAACTTTGCGGTCGAAGTCGAGCTGCAAATAGCGGATGACAGTCTTGTGCCCCTCTTTGGCCTGGGGAACCATTTCCATTTCTGCCGGTAAGGTACGTTTGCCGAATGATCTTATGTTCTTGTACCGCATGACACGCATCAGCTTGCCTTTTTCATCGTAGTACTTCTGCCAGACAGGAAGGTGATCGCTCCTGCGGGCCGCTATCACAATGTTGCCCCAGACAATCGGCAGGTCTTCACGCGGAATGCAGTTGACATAGATCAGGTCATTATCAGCGCTGTCAACAGTAATCAATTCGTAGGAATAATCCTCGAAAAGGGAAAACTCCTTGACCAGATCGTCATTGGTGAAATCCGAGCCCATCCACGAGCTCATCATCATCGACGGCGGAATCTTGATCACTTTGTTGGTCTTGGGCAGGTAGTTCCACATCTCGTTGTCGATACGCAGCGTAGCCACGCCGTTTTCCTTCTGAGGTGCGGTGATGCGAAGGAAGGTCCTGTCCAGGCCTTCCGTCCAGCATTTCATAGCCAGAGTCCGTTGCCAGCGAGGTGTGACGATTTCCATCTCAATCTCAGAATAACTGGAAGAACTGCGATAGAGCTGATCAATGTCCCTGATTATCTGTTTGACATCGTTGATTGTCTCGTCAGTCTGAGTACCTGCCGTCGGCAAGATCAGGAATACTGTCAGGAAAACGGTAATGCTGCCGATCGATCGTCTCATCAGCATCGTCCTCTTATCTTCACTTACCCCTACTGGGCTTGTTGATAAACATAACAAACGTCATAGCGAGGAGCGAAGCGACGTGGCTATCTCGTTGACATTCAATATCCGAGATTGCCACGCTGTCGCTCGCAATGACGAGAACAGGACTTTTTCAACAAGCCCTACTCACTGGGCTCAACGATAATTTATCAACTTAGATTGCACAAGTTTATTTACGACTGAAGGAACGAGTGATTGGAAGAGAATGATTGCAGTCGGCCCCTACCGAATCTCAAACCTGATACCGGCCGTCTCAAACCGGGAGCGGACACTGATCGTATCCGGGTAGCTGGCCGATGTCTCCGCCAGGTGAAAGGGAGATATTGAGCCAACTCCCCGGGCGCCGTCCAGGTCGGAGTCGACAAATCCGGACAGCAGATACTTGCCCGACGGGACATCAATTGTAAACGCCCGGTCGGTCACGGACAGATCAAACATCTGGCTCGATCCCACTTTCTTGAAAGACAACACCGCCGGACTGTCCTGCTGCCCCTCGATAGCAATCACCACTTCCCCGGAGATCGACCCCAGAGTGGAACTGTTCAGGGTGGAGAAAGAGTGCTGTTTGAGACTGTCACCGAGCATATTGCCGGCCGCATCGGCGATCTCAAACTCGGCCACCGTCAGTGTGTATGACGTGCCCTCATTCAAATCGGACGGTAGCAGCAGCAGGTGGAAAGGATCGCGCCACATAAGAGTCAGGGGAATGTTTTGTTCTTTGTCGTCCTGAAGCACAAAAGTTTCGCCGGTTAATCCGGTGGTGTCCAGCGGTTCGGAAAAAACCAGTTGCAGTTCGACATCCTCGACGAATCGGGGCGCCGGGTCGGGGTAAAAGCGTTCGATAACGGGAGGCTTCTGGTCGTCTGCGACTGCGGATTCAATCCCGGCGTAGGTCATGGCCGACTGGGTCAGATCGAACATCAGTTCCAGGTCGTAAACACCCTCAGACAGGCTGTCAAAATGCGCGTGTAGAACCGTTGTTTTCTCGAGGTCACACTCCGGAAACGATCCGGCCACACTAACCTGACCGCTGTCCGTTTGACTTGACAGCAACAGGTTTGACGGATTCTGACACAGGATATCCAGTTCAATCGACCGCGACATACGGATTTTCAACAGTCCCCCGGCTGTGAAAGCGGCGGAGATTATTTCGGTAGTGACTGTATCCTGAGTCGTCAGCATCAGTTCCAGGTTGTCTACCGGCACTTTACCACCGGGAACAATCGGACGGTCGGGCAGGGCAAACGATTCCCGCGATGGATTAAAACGTTCGTCCCGGTTTTTGTCCTCGAATGCTACCAGGCGGTACTCGCGAGACGGAAGATACTGAAACGTGAAGCCCCCTTCCTGGTTGGACCTGGTCAGGTAGTCGGGGTACAGTGAATCCAGGATGGTTGTCGTGTCGTCAAAGACGGTCGCCCGATATAGTCCCACCATCAGCCCGGCTCGCGGTTTGTCGGCCGCGAATACCCGGCCGGAGACAACACCGGAGTCGATAAAAGCTCCGGTCGAAAAGGCGATCATTACCGAACTGTCGAGTTTGTTGCCGCGCAGATCGACAATGTCGGCGCTCAGCGACACGATGTAGGTCTCATCGGTGCGGAAAGTGTCCGGCAGGACGATCTCCAGCCGATCCGATTTCCATTTGAGCCTGGGCTCCTGAAGGGGACGGGGCGATATAAACACAGCCTTGCCGGTGCGTGGACTGACAACCCGCTCGGAAAAAAAGAGCTCGATGACTCGATCCGGGGTTACCTCGGTCGCTTTGTCGGCCGGGACCGATCCCATCAGAAGCGGACGCAACTTGTCGGCTTCGCCTCCGGGTGGGGGAGCCACCTCGGCGCAGGAGATCAAACCGGCGATCAAAGTTGACAAGATTAGAAATAGATATCGGATCGGGTTGCCCCTGTGCAGCCGTTTAAGGACCGAGTTTTTGCTTGATCTGTTCATTATCCGGGTCTAAGTCCAACGCCTTTTGCCACCAGGTGCGAGCCTTATGTGATTCACCCACTGCCTGATATACATCTCCCAGATGATCGAAAATTACCGGGTCACTGTCAAGTGTTACCGCTTTTTCAAGGTGGATAAGCGCTTCGGTATAATCACCCAGGCGATAGTGGACCCACCCGTAGCTGTCAAGATAGGCAGCGTTGTCCGGTTCATGAGACACGGCGCGGGCGATCAACTCGCGAGCATAATTCAGCCGCTCACCCCGATCGGCCAGCATGTATCCCAGGTAGTTGAGCGCCTCATCGTAGTCCGGGTGACCCGCGACAAGTTCCTCAAATGTCGCTAACGCTTCGTCAATCCGACCGTAGCGCTCGTGGGCGGCGCCCAGCGCCAACAGCAGTCGCGACCGTCCCGTGTCGTCCCGCATATGACTGAGACCGGTCTGGTAGGTCTCTATCTCTTTATCATGTTGACCCAGTTCCCGGTATACATAGCCCAGGTCAAGCCACGATTCGTACAAGGAGTCGGACAACTGGGTCAGCAATGTGAATTGCTGAAGGGCTCGATCGAAATTATCACGCCGAACTGCAATGCGGCCCAGATAGAAGTGATTGGCCGGGTGAGGCCGGCCGTTTTCAGCCAGTTGACTGAATATCGAGTCGGACTGCTGAAGAGAATCCAGCCAGTAGTACAGCATACCCAGCCGCCGGGAGGCACCCTCGTCCAGAGGCGTCAATTCCACCTCGCGCCAGGCGTGATAAAGAGCCTTATCCAATGAGTCCAGACTTGTATATAGTCCCCGTAAGCACCGATGGGCAACCACATTAGATGGCGCAACATCAACCGCAGCATTAAATACTGTCAGTGCCGACTCGGGTTGCTGGTTGGCTTCGTACAGATTACCCAAACCGATGAAAGCGGCAATATTGTTCTGACCGCTGTTGATATCGATCGACTTTTGATATGACTGCCTGGCCTCTTCGTATCTGCCAGCCTGGGCCTGCAACATACCCAGTTCTCCACTCAGACGGTACTGGTGAGGCCGCAGCCGGGTCAGGTTTTCGTAGGCCCATATCAGGGAATCGAGGTTGTTCAGGCGGCGGTAGGTGCCGGCCAGGTAGGCGTACGCCCGCGATTGTGTTGAGTCGAGCGCCACCAACTTCAGGTAACAAATCCGGGCCGAGTCCTCAGCCCCGGTAGCAGAGTATGTAATGGCCCGCAACTGCCAGACGGCCGTATCCTCGGGTATGATGGGTGCCAGTACCGACAGTCCCCTTTGGTATTCCTGTAGCTTGTGAAGGTGGCCGGCCAGGGAAAACCGAATCTCGTACGAACCGGGGCAATATCGCAGTGCCCTGGAGTAGTAAGTTGCCGCCTGATAGGGGTTGCCCATCTGCTCATAGAGTACGGCCTGGACATAGTAGGCAAAAGCTTCCGGGCGTATCTGCTCGTCGGCAGGTTCCGAAGCCCTCTCGGTCGTGGTCTCGATGACGGACATCCTGGTCGGGGTCTCGGCTGCTGTCTGTTTGTGCAGGGTGGAGGAGCAACCGGTTACCAGCACCGGCAGCAACATTATACCAACAATTTTCAGCAACTCTCGGATCATGTTCTTTTGTACAAATTCTGGAGAGTTTCGCATCAACGAAAGTGCCGCCGGCCGGGGAGATTTCAACCGCGAATCTTGAGAAACCGCCTTTTCCCGACCTTCAGAATCTTATCGCGACCCGCTTCCAGAGCGAATTCGTAGTTAGCATCTGTAATCTTCTCACCGTCAAGTAAAACGGCGCCGGCCTCGATAAGTTTCCGCGCCTCGCTGTTGGAGCGCGATAAACCGGCGCGCGCCATCAGGTGCACCAGGTAAATTCGACCTGAATTCAGGTCCCAATCCGCAAGCTGATCGCTTCCCGCCTCAGACATGTCGGCGGGCAATTCCTTGTGAGTAAAAACACGTTCAAACTCCACACGTGCCGTTTTTCCGGAACCAGGCGAATTGTACATCTCCACCAGCCTTTCGCCCAACTCCTTCTTGATAGACATAGGGTTGATATCGGGCTGGGAAAGACGTTTTTTTATCTCCTCCAGTTGCTCCAGAGTGACGTCGGTGGCCATCTCGAAATACGGAGATATCATATCGTCAGTGATTGACATCACTTTGCCGAAGATTTCCCGGGGGTCCTCATCAATGCCGATGTAGTTGCCCAGCGACTTGGACATGCGCTTCTCGCCGTCGATTCCCACCAGCACCGGCAGAGTCAGAACCGCCTGTGGTTCGATACCGTAAGCTTCTTGTATCGTCCTCCCGGCCAGCAGGTTGAACTTCTGTTCGGTGGCGCCGATCTCGACGTTAGCCTTGATAGCTACCGAATCATAGGCCTGCATCAGCGGGTAGAACAACTCGTGAATGGAGATAGGAATACCGCGACGCATCCGGGTTTCAAAATCGTCTCTCTCCAGTAACCGGGCTACCGTGAATCGGGAGGCTAACTTCATGATGTCCGTAAAGGGCATCTCCTTAAACCATTCGCCGTTGAAACGCACTTCCGTCTTTGACTTGTCCAGAATCTTGAAAAACTGTTTCTGATAAGTCTCGGCGTTCTTCATGATTCTATCGTATTCCAACTGGGGGCGTGTGGCCGATTGACCGGAAGGATCACCCACCATCGCCGTATAGTCGCCGACTATGAGAACGATCTGGTGTCCCAGGTCCTGAAACTGACGGAGTTTGCGGATACCGATAGTATGGCCCAGGTGGATATCGGGAGCGGTCGGATCGAAGCCCTGTTTGACGCGGAGAGGTACATTATCGGCAATTGATTTTCTTACCAACTCCTCGAATTCGCCCTCAGGCAGGAGATCAACAGTTCCCCGGGCAATAATTTGCCACTGATGGTCAAACTCGGTCTGGAGTCGACTGTCTTGAGCATCTGGCTTCAACGGCTTCTCCAATCGTGCATCCTTATGGGCATATCGTCATATAACTGATAAAGGTTGACCGGCCTACCATGACCGGAACTTTTATGGTAGTTATAAAACCGTCGGAAAGCAACCGTGAGGTCCACACCAGGATTTATATATTGACTTGCCGGTAATGGAGTGACAAAATAGTAATGATGACCATGAAGGTGAACCAGAAACAGTACCGGGCCGGGAAGTTAAGACGGCTTTTGATAGCACTGGCCATACTCACCCTCGTCCTGGTGATAGTGGTCGGCTATCGTACTTATGTAGTTTATCAGTCAGAGTTGCCGTCGTTTGAGCAACTGCACAATATCGAACCCAGCCTCAAGACAAAGCTGTATGATCGCAACGGTGTTCTGCTCAAAGAGTTCTTCAGCGAGAACCGAGTCCTGACGCCCTATTGCGATCTGCCGCCCCACCTGGTCGAAATGCTGCTGGCTTCTGAGGACCGCGAGTTTTTCGATCACTGGGGAATCAACATGCGCCGCGTGTTCATGGTTGCTGTGTCGAACGTTCTCAAATGGGAAAAGGCGGCCGGAGCCTCCACCATCACGCAGCAACTGGCCCGCATGTTGTTCCTTACCAGAAAGCGCACATTTGAAAGGAAAATCAAAGAGGGACTGACGGCCATCAAGCTGGAGAGGACGTACTCCAAGGAAGAAATCATTGAGATGTACCTCAACCAGTACTACTTCGGTCGCGGCGCCTACGGTGTCGCGGCGGTGGCCCGGGTTTTCTTTTCGAAATCGGTGGCGGAACTCAACATCAGCGATTGCGCCATCCTGATCGGACTGCTCAAGGGCCCCAACGTCAACTCGCCGTTTACAAACCCCGAGAAATGTCTCAAGGCGCGCAACCGGGTTCTCTATTCCTATTACTCCGCCGCCGGGCTTACTCGTCGGTTGTACGACTCCCTCAGCCGGGAACCGGTGCAGATATCTCCCCCCGAGGAGAAAATCGGTATCGCTCCCTTTTATACGGAGTACATAAGGCAGTATATCTATGATCGGTACGGTGAAAGCACCCTGTATTCCGGTGGCCTCAAGGTGTTTACATCACTGGATGTCGATCTGCAAAGAGCTGCCGAAGATGCTGTCTACAAGAAAGTCGACTCCTTGCGGGCGCGAATTGAACGTACCTACTCTGTCGACAACCCTCACTACAGCGAGATATTGCCGGATACCGTCGACGAAGTCGGCCAGCCGATCCGGGCTCACAAGAAAATACAGGGTGCCTTTATCGCCATCGATAATGCCAACGGCGACATCCTGGCCATGGTGGGCGGGCGATCATTTGAGGAAACCAAATTCAACCGGTCGGTGCAGGCGCCACGGCAGCCGGGATCGGCCTTTAAGCCGTTTGTCTACACGGCCTGTATCGACAATGGTTTCCGAACCACCGACATTATCGATGACAACCCGATTGTTTTGGACATTCCCGGGACCAAACAGTGGCGACCGCACAATTTCGACAACAAGTTCATGGGTCCGATTACGCTGCGCGACGGTCTGAGACTGTCGAGGAACCTGGTAGCGATCAGGTTGCTTTTGAAAATCCAGCCGCAGCAAGCTATTTTCTATGCGCGCAAGATGGGGATAACCACGCCTTTGCCGGAAGTTGCTTCACTGGCGATTGGAGTCGGTGAGGTCAAGCTGCTGGAACTGGTCTCGGCTTTTTCCACTTTCCCCAACCAGGGCATTCATATTCCCTACCGTTCGATTCACAAGATAATCGATCGCTATGGCCGGGTTCTTGAAGACAACAGCGCCGTGGAAAAAGAGGAGGTGCTGTCGGCTAAAACGGCTTTCATTATGGTCGATATGATGCAGTCGGTGGTTAAAGCCGGCACCGGTCAGGGATCACAATGGATCGGGGGAGGATTCAAGCGACCGGCCGGGGGCAAGACCGGGACTACTAACAATTTCTGCGACAACTGGTTTATCGGTTATTCACCCCAGATTACAGCCGGTACCTGGATTGGATTCGATGACAAGACTTCAATCGGCAGAGGTCACGATGGTGCCAGAAACGGCGTACCGATCTGGACCGAGTTCATGATACGCGCTCATGACTCACTGCCGTTGCTTGAGTTTGAGGAACCTGACGGAATAGTACATGCCATCGTTTGCCTGGAGTCCGGGGAGCTGGCCACCCAGCGCTGTCTGAATATTCGCAACGAGGTCTTCACCGAAGAAAGCCAGCCAACAACGGCCTGCCACCTGCACCCGGCCAGGGGGTTGCGGCTTTCAAATTCGTCACGAAATAACCAGCCGGCGCCACAGGATACTACCGGCCGCCGCCATTTTTAGCTGGGGTCCTGTAGGTCGGCGTTCCGAGTGAGTCCGGCATCAGACGGACGAATGAGAAACCCGACATTTCCCTGGTGGGATGGGATCTTGTCAGGCTATTGTCGGGTTTCACGGTCGCCAGGGGCTCCCTGGGAACACCGACCTACAGGAACTGTCGGGCCGGGTGAGGCTGTCCCAAAAGGTAATTATTCTAACGCGCGTAGAGCGGGGGCTTGTCTCCCGCCAATAAAAGTGGCGATGCCACCGGCGGAAATAAAGCCCGCCGCTACGCGGGTTTACCGAGTGACGATTTATTAGATGTAACGTTAAGTGTACCCAAAGCTGACTTGTGGGACAGCCTCGAGTCACCCGACAGCACACCACCGTCGGTGGTGGCGGTAAGTCGGTTGCAACATTAGAAACTCTGAGGGTTATACAAATACAAAGCGACGAGGCCGAAACCTCGCCGCTTGGCTATTTGGATTCTCGATGTGAAATCTTAGGGAGTTGTTACAACTGCCCCCATACCTTCATTACCACCCGACGGTTCTGTGATGCCGCCTGGCGCTCGTCGGGCATGGCTACCGGTTTTTCTTCGCCGTGTGAAATAATGAACAACCTGTACAGCGATACCCCAAAACGCTCGAAGAGATACCGTTTGGCGGCACCGGCTCGCTTCTCGCCCAACAGCAGGTTGTAGCTGGAATTTCCGGTACGATCGGTGTGACCGGCGATCTCAATAACGGAACCGGGATGCTGTTCCATTGTCTGCCCGGCCTCATCGAGGGTGGTTGCCGCTACGTCGGTGATATCATAGCTGTCGAAATCGAATTTGATCTCACCCGACCAGATAATCTGGTAGTTCTCATACCCTTTGGCCTCATTGATAGCCAGATCGGTCTTGTCCGACAGTTCACGGGCCAGCGACTGCAGCCTGGCGATTTCAGTGGCGTTGCCGTCGGTCTGGTCCTTCAGTGTGGTGAGCTTGGCATCAGTTCGAGTCTCCGACTGATTGATCTGCTCCTCCACGAAGGCTTTGTTCACGCCGCAGCCGGTGGCAAGCAAAGCCAACCCGACTATTACAACCAGAGTTTTTTTCATGGTCCACATATCCTTTCTAAGGTCACACCTTATTTAATCGGCTTGCTGATTCAGAGGCCCAATTTATACGACCGACGCCGACAGGCAACAAAAAAATTGATACTCTCCGTCTATTGTTTGATTGCTCCGGCTGTGATTCCTGCAACAATTTGCTTCTGCATCAGGATAAACAGTATCAGCACCGGGATAACGGCTATTGCAGAGCCGGCCATCAGGTGTTGCCAGTCAATCGCCTGGTGACCCTGGTACATTGCCAGACCGACCGGCAAAGTGCGCACTTCCTCGCTGGATGTCAGGATATAGGGAAATAGAAAAGAATTCCAATTGGTGAAAAACACCTGAATAGCCAGCACCGCCAGGGCCGGACGGCATAACGGCATGACGATCCTGAACAGTATTCGCAGTTCCCCGGCGCCATCCAGGCGCGCCGCTTCTTCCATCGCCGGGGGGACAGATTCAAGGTACTGTTTGACCAGGAATATCCCTATCGGGTTGACCAGCCAGGGCAGAATAAGAGCCCAATAACTGTCGTACAAACCGCTTTTAACCATCAGGATGTACAACGGGATAATCAGCACGTGGGCCGGTATCATCAGCACTGCGATAACACTCAGGAAAAGAACCTTGTGGTACAGGTACCGGTAGCGAGCCAGCGCGTAGGCGACCATAAAGCAGAACAAGATGTTTCCCACCGTAACAACGATTCCGACAAAAAGCGAGTTAAACAGGTAGCGCCCCATACTGTGGAGGGAGAACAGATCGCTGTAGTTAGCCAGGGTAAACTCTGTGCTGACAATCTGTCCCATGCTGATATCGGCGCTGGGATCCATCAGAGACACTCGAAACATCCATGCCAGCGGGAAAACCATTACCGCCAACAGGCCGACCAACAGGATGAACCTGAGAGACCCCAGGAGGCGATAGCCTACCACAGCGGCTGCCTCCTTTTCAAGAGTAAAAACCACAGTATCGAGATTATGGCGATAATGACAAACAGGATGTAGGCTGCCGCCGATGCATAACCGCTTTCAAAACCGGTAGTCAAACCGGTTTCGTATACAAAATAGACGGCGGTGGCAGTGTCGAACTTGCCTTTGGTCATTACGAAGATCTCTACAAAAACCTGAAAAGACTTGATGGAATTGATAACCAGTATGAACAAAGCTATCGGCCTTAACATCGGCAGAGTAATGGAAAACAACCGTCGCAGTGCTGAGGCTCCATGTATTTCTGCTGCCTCGTACAACTCCGGGGGGATCGCTTTCAGCCCGGCCAGGAAAATCAACATGTAGTAGCCGACCGACATCCATACGTCCATGGCCATGATCGAATAAAGAGCGCTGCCGCTGTCATATAAAAATCCGTTGACCGGCGGGGTCACGCCGACCAGGCGGGCCAGCAGTGCCACGTAGCCGCCTCGCTGGTACAGGTTGGTGAAAATCAGGGCAATTACGACCATCGAAGTCAGCGACGGCAGGAAATAGGCGGCGCGGAAAAGCCCCCGTCCCTTAAACCGCCGGTTGACCAGCAGAGCCATGCCCAGCGCCACGACTGTCGTGACCGGAATCGTCCCCAGTACAAATATGAAGGTGTTCTTAAGAGCACCGATGAAGTCCCGGTCGCTCAACAGAGCCTGGAAATTCGACCAGCCCACCCACTGGTAATCCTTGACCAGCAGGCGGAAATCTGTAAATCCCATCAGCAGTGATACGATCAGGGGCAGCAGCCAGAATGCCGCCAGAGTAGCCAGCCAGGGGATGGTTAAAGCCAGAACCGTTAATCGCGTGGCTCTCATTTTTCCATAAGCTCAGTGATTTTCCGGCTCGCCTCCAATAGCGAGTGGGCTATCGGTCCCGATTCGAACAAAGCCTTTTCGACCGCCTCCTCAATGGCATCCTCCATATAAGCCCAGTTGGGGTCAACCGGCGGATGTTCTGACAACGTGATTTGTTTGATGAACGTCTGCAAATGTATATTGGAGGTGAAATAGGAATCCGCCTGCGCTTTGATGCTTGATGGGTTGGCTGAGTGATTGGCGCGGCAGAAACGAAGCTGGTTCTCCGGCGATGTGATGAAACCGATCAGCTTCAGAGCGGCTTCTTTGTGTTCGGAAGCTTCGTTTATCGCCAGGAATTCGCCTCCCTGAAACGAACGTCCCGGAAAACCACGTCCCGGGAAAAGTGTCGTGACCAGATTAATCTGACTGTGTTCGGCTTCAATCCGTTTCAAGAGCCAGTCGCCGGATATGATAAAACCGATGCGGCCCTGAAGGAAGGCATCTTCTATACCGCGCTGATTGGCCACATAGCCACATGAGTCATGTAGTGCTTTATAGAGGGCCAGCGAGTGGATACCTTTCTGGGATGTAAGGAGACAGAAGCGACCGTCTTCAGAGAACAGATCAGCCCCGTAGGACCAGAAGAAAGGGAGGAACTTCTTGTACAAACGGTGCTTTTCGGCAGTATTGGAACCCCAGCCGTAGATTTCCGGACCCAGTCGATTGATTTTCATTGCTGCATACTTGAGATCATCCAGCGTTATGGGTACCCAGGAAGTGTCCATTCCAGCTTGCGTTAGAAGATCACGGTTGCCAAATAGAACCCTGGTCCCCAGAATCCACGGTCTGGCGTACACTTTCCCCTGGTAGGCAGCCATACCCCAACCCTGAAATTCGCTGCTGTCGGAGGCAATGTCGGATGATATATCGGCCAGGTGACCGGTGGCCGCAAACTGAGCGATCCAGTCGGAACCGAGCTCAAGTATGTCCGGGCCGGTGCCGGACGCCAGGGCAATGACTATCTTCTCGTGTCCGTTGGCCCAGGTAAGATCAGTCAGTTTGACCTTGATATCGGGATGGGCTTGCTCAAATTCCGTCACCATAGACGCTATCACCGGCTTGATATCGGGATCTGTCCAGAATTGCCACCAGTGAATTGTTGTTGCCGCTCGGGTTGTCGGCGACAGGATGACAAGTATCGTTGCCGCCAGGATCACTAACGCTCTCATAACACCTCTTCTGTCCAAAGTCGTTTCTTTGATTATAAGCAGAATTGCTCCGGTTGGGGTCAAGAAAAATCTTTTAGTTGATTGTGACGACATATCGATGTTTTTCGACTGGTATGCTGTGGCATTTGATGGCTGTGGCCGCTCCCGTTGATCCGGGCTGGCTTGATCTCGACCGGTTACCGACGCTGATAGCGGCCCTGATTTCAATTTTAATCATCCTCTACGTAACTTACTACCGGTCACGTCGGGGCGATTTCAAAATGCGAGAGATTCACGGTTTGAAGGCGGTCGAGGAAGCTATCGGTCGGGCTACGGAGATGGCCCGTCCGGTTCTGTATACTCCCGGATGGGGTGGTGATATTCAGCGCCCAACTACCATTGCCTCCATGAACTTTCTCAGCCACGTGGCCGACCAGACCGCCGGGTATGATTGCCGCCTGGTTTATCCCACTCACGACCCGGTCATCATGACGGTAGCTCAAGAAGTCGTACGCGAAAGCTATCTGAAAGCCGGTTACCCGGATCGCTTCCGACCGGATGACATCGCCTATGTCACATCGTCGCAATTCGGATACGCCGCCGCCGTCGACGGCATGATCACCCGCTTGCAGCCGGCCTCGATTTTCCTGCTGGGGACATTTGAAGCCGAATCGCTGATTCTGGCTGAAACCGGAAACTCCATTGGTGCCATTCAGATCGCCGGTACCGACTCCACGATTCAATTGGCCTTTTTTATTGTTGCCTGCGATTACACGCTCATCGGCGAGGAACTCTTTGCCGCCTCGGGGTACCTGTCGCAGGATCAGTCCATTCTGGCTTCAGTGCGCGCCCAGGACATCTTTAAGGTATTTATCGCGTTATATATCTTGCTGGCCGTGGCCTGGTGCACGGTTGAAGTGATCAGTGGCCGGGCTGTCAGTGACTGGTGGAGGTTCTGATGGACCGCAAGGTTGCTTTGGGTGTCTGCTTTGTATTCGGAGTAATTATGTTTACTCAGTATTTCTCGCAGCACCCGACGACGCGGTTCGTCAATCAGACGGTCCTTCACTACTGGCAGATTATCTTTGCCTTCGCACTGTTGCTGGGCGTGGTCAGCGTTATCAGGAACAATGTGAAGCAACTGCGCCGGGGACAGGACCGCCTTAATCGGGTGGTCATACTGGCCGGGTTGACGGCGATGCCGCTGCTGGCTCTGATTTGGGGTATCCGGGCCGATACGCCGTTCATGTGGATGTTTGAGAATGTCCAGGCGCCGATGCAGTCCACCGTCTTTGCCCTGCTGGCCTTTTTTGTAGCCTCGGCCTCTTTTCGTGGTTTCCGTGCTCGCTCGTTTCCGGCTACGGTGCTGCTGCTGTCGGCTCTGATCATCTTACTCAGCCGCAGCGCAGTGGGCTCCGCCGTGTACTCAGGCCTGCCTGATCTGGCCGACTGGATTCGCAACTATCCCTCAATGTCGGCCCGGCGGGCCATTCTGATCGGTATCGGCCTCGGTTCGGTGACCACCTCGTTACGGGTAATTCTGGGCATTGAACGCACCTGGCTGGGAGGGAAAAGATGAAACGACCGGCAACTCGCCACTGGATCTTTTTGGGACTGTTTGTCTGTATTGCCGTCGTGATGATGCTTGATATCCAACTGGAGATGCCGGTATCCGACCAGACTCGACGAGTTTACAACTTCATCGACTCCCTGCCGCCCGGTTCGGCCCTGATGATTTCTTTCGATCATGAAGCCTCATCGTTGCCGGAGATACACCCCATTGGACAGGCGTTGCTGCGCCATGCCTTTGCCCGGGGCCATCGGTTGATCGGCGTAGCGCTGCTGGCCGAAGGTACCGTTATCGGCTACCGCTTAATGCAAAACACCGCCGCCGAGTATGATCGCCGGTATGGCCGCGACTTCGTCTACCTGGGCTTCAAGCCACAGTATATTGCCGCTATTCTGGCTATGGGAGAGTCCATCCCGGAGACCTTCCCTCAGGATTACTGCGGACGACCGTACCACGAATATGAAATTCTCAAAGATATCGCCAACTACGATGACCTGGCTGCGGTTATCTCCATCACCGATGGTTCACTCACCACGCACTGGATGGAGTATGGCGGCAGTCGCTATGGAGTGCGCGTCCTGTCTGGCATGACGGCCGCCATGATGACTACTTTCGACCCCTATGTCGCTTCCGGCCAGATGTACGGCCTGGTTGGCGGCCTGCGCGGCGCGGCTGAATATGAACAACTGATTCAACGCAGCGGGGGAGGGGCGCGCGGTATGCTGGCCCAGACCACTGCCCATCTGTACGTGATCGCCCTGGTGCTGGTGGGTAACTTTATTTATTTCAGAAACCGGCGCCGGAAGTCAACATGAGTGATCCTTCAACTATAGTGGCCGGGCTGTTGACGATTGCCATCCTGTCATTCCTGTATCGGGACAACCCGGTCTACAAGTTGGCCGAGTCATTGCTGATTGGTGTCTCAATCGGTTACACGCTGGTGGTAGTCTGGACCGGTACCATCATGGACCTGCTGTTGACACCACTGGTGCAGGACAGCCGTCCGGCTCTTGTTGTACCGTTGTTGCTGGGCCTGCTGATGTTCAGTCGCTTCCTGCGTCAGACGGCTTTCCTGTCACGGATACCGATCGCCGTCATGATCGGTTCCGGCGCCGGGGTGGCGATCCCGGTCATGCTCGAAGCCCGCACACTGAAACAGATGTCGGCCACGGTAGCGCCATTGATTTCTGAGTCGGGCCTGCCGGACCTGTCGGCCATAGTCGTCGTGGTGGGTGTGTTAACCACTCTATCGTACTTCTATTTCAGCCGCGAACACCGGGGGGTACTGGGCGTATCGGCCGGAATCGGCACTTACTTTCTGATGATATTCTTTGGCGCCACCTTTGGGTACACCGTGATGTCGCGCATGTCCACCTTCATCGGCCGGATGGAATTCCTGCTGACCGATTTCCTGCGACTGACCGGCTGAAGGCATCAGGGAGATATGTAACCGGTGATGTGCCCTCGCTGTAAATCGGCCATGCACGAACAGAAACGATCGTTTCACAAACAACGAAAATGGGTTTGTCCCAAATGCGGGCGCGTGCGTTTTCAGGAGGTGAAACCGACACGTAAAAAGTGACATGCACGCATATTATGGTAGATTGATTACTCCAATCCACGCAGGGGAGGGGCTTGTTGAAAAAGCTTTTTTATCATATACGGCGGGTGGCACTCCCAAACTCGTTTTTTATGTTTCGTCAGGTCTTGACACCGACGAAGTCGGGGGTGTGACCTGACGACCATCCCACAAGTCTGGGTTTTCCCAAAGGAAATAAATAAATGTGGCGATGTCACCTGTCGGGTCACACCTCGCCAGGAGGCGATCCAAGACCCAACCGAACATACAGATTGCAACACGGCCTCTCCGCTCAGAGTGACGGCTTTCACAGATCATTATACTAACGATGATGTAGTAACATTATTTGTGAGTCAGGACCGGATCAACCGACAGAACAGACTCGACTTGTCAACTTCGCTGATAGTCACCTGCGCCGGAAGGTCATCCGTCAGCGACTGAAATTGTTGCCCTGACACCGTTGAGGCCGTGAAACCATCTCGGCAGACAATGACGCCTTCACCGGTGTTCTCCTCGTCAATGATGCCCACCAGCCCGGCTTCTGACTGCAACCGGAACCAGTTCAGTCGCGGCTGCCAGAACCTGGGCGAGTAGCTTGAAAACAGTACCATTCCGCCGGGTTTGGTGACACGCAGGCTCTGATGCAACAATTCTTTCTTGCTGACACCGAAAACGGCTATCCCGTTCTGGATACAGACGACACAGTCGAAAACGGCGTCGGCAAAACCGGGTCGCGTGGCATCCATGGCCAGCAGATGGATATGTGGCATATCCGCCAGTGCCTGCCGGGCCAGTTGCAGGCTGGTCAGAGAGGTGTCGATACCGACCACCTCCCCGGCTTTTTGGTTTAGTTGCTTCAGGACGCGACCATAGCCGCAGCCCAGTTCCAGTACGGTATCATCGCTGTCAACATACTGTAGAACGTAATCGATCTCAGCCTGAAGGTACTGCTGAACTCGGGGTGGTGCGATTTCATAACATTGGCGAAGTTTATCGGCAGCCAGCTTGTCATCGTAGTATCCGTTCATGTGCGCGACCCGCAATTAAGACTATAATAAGGAAAAGGTGTCGACCACACCGGCCGACACCTTATTTTTCTGTTGAGAATGCGTCAAACCGTCAGGAACATCCACAAGGCTCAGGGCCGCCCGCAAAGAGGTATTGAACCAGGTAGGAAATATCCCCGACGTTAACATCACCACCGCAGTCGACATCAGCCGCTTCCAGCGGTGCCGACGGCAGGCCGCCGTTAAACAAATACTCCACCAGGTGAGTTATGTCACCCACCGTGACATCTGAATCACCATCACAGTCACCACGAGGAAAACAAATGGTAAGAGCGCTGTTATTTACTCGCGGTTCATAAGTAGCATACATACCGCCAAACTGAGGAGCGTAACTGTCGTAGCCTTCTACCCGAATATGGGTAGTGTCGTCGTATCCCGCCGTACCGGGAAGAGTGAAAAACAGGTTGGCAACGGCTCCTTCTCCAGCCGGAAGATGCGGCGACGTCCCGGAATAGGAACTGACCAGCTTAATTGTCTGCTTTTTGCCGGCCGGGTCATAGTGAATGTATGTTTGCACTTCAAAGTAATCCGCTCGACAACCCACGGTTGAGAAGGAATCCAGCGTGACATCCAGATCGCCCGAATACTCTATGGGGATTTTGATGGTGCTGATGGGCACGTAGTTATGCACATATACCGGCATCATAACAGCAGTGCTGCGACTACCTTCGGTGGAGACAGGTCTTAGAGAATCGGCCAGCGCTTTGATGAAATTGGGCTTTTGCCGGGAGCGAATATCACCACCGGCGTTGATTTCCAGCGTCACCGGAAACAGTCCGGGGTCCGAGAAAGTATGCATCGGCGATTGCTCGTATGCCGAGTTACCATCCCCGAAATCCCAGGTCCAGGTGTCTACAACCAGACCCGATATGCCGGTGAAATTGACATCAAACGGCACCCAGCCGATTGTCGTGTCAGCCTCAAAAGCGACACCGCCCTGGTAGTTGACGTAGCTGGCGGCGTAACCGATCTTCGAGCAACCGTAGGGAATACGCATGTAGCCAGCCTCGCCCCAGCTGGAGCCCCATGAATTGCGCATAAACCAGACTCCGCTCGGTCCCTGACTGTCGTCCCAGCCAACGATCACCACACCATGATTGACGCTGCCGAACTCCGAACAACCGTTGAACACACCGCCTCCATAGGCTTGGAAAGAGCTATTGACATAGACCGCCACCGTAATCGGGCCGTAGTCCAGAACGGCCTGCTTGATCTGCGCCGTGGAGGGAACACCGGATGAGGAACCGACATAAGCCCAGGACTCTATATGATAAGGATGCTCATAAGGGCAGCCGCAGGAACCGTTTGTAGCCGTATACGGGAATTCAGCCTCCATAACGGCTCCGGAACTGTCACAGGGGTCAGTCTCAGCCAGGTGGTAGTCATGCGCCCACCAGCCACCACCACAGTCCCAGCCATGATGGTTGCAGCTAACCAGCCATTGTTCCGAGAGGTCCTCGGTCAAGCGGTCGCGAATCTTGATATTGCATTCAAGAGCTCCCACTGTGGCAAACGCCCAGCAACTGCCGCAGCCGCCCTGGTTTCTGACCGGAGGCATATCAGTCGAATCTCGCCAGTCGAAATATGACGGCAAGTCCAGTCTTGGTGCTATGGGATCAAAGCGCGCCGTTGCCTGCCAGTTCTCCGGCTCCTTCAGACCGCACAGTTCATCCAGGGAATAAGATGTGGCCGGGTTGGCGGAGACCGTGAAGGTCCAGCCATCCTCCTCGGCCTGTTGTTGCAGAGCGGAGATATCATCGGCGGTTAACTGCGCCATTGACGGGACGGCAATTAACAGCCCGACTATCAGGGTGATTCCCGGCACGAAGCCGAACAGATTTCGCCCGGAGTTCGTTGATGTCGTTCTTGCCATGGCAGATTCCTCTCGATAGTACAAGCGGCAGAAGCAAACGGCCGGGAAGCATATCATGCTGATGCAATTCCTGCTCCGCGGCCTGCGGGAACACGGATATGTCTTGACGCGGCTTCCGCCTCGTTTATCCTCTCTCTTTTTGAATATACTCTTTTGCCCGGTTTTGTCCACAAAAAACTTGGCACCGCCGGCGGGAATAACCGGGATGTTATCACAGGCGGGAGTTCTAAGGGAAAGAATCGTTTGTTGCCCGACGACCGGTCATCACCGTAGATTCCGACTATGATAGCCGATTACCTGAGTTGGTACAAAGACCTGGAAATGGAATTATGGGGCCAACCGGGCATACACCCGCTGCTTTCCAGCTCCGTCAGCGAACCGACCTCGATGCTACAGAACGACATCAGGAAGTTCGCCGATGAATGTCACTTGCGCCTGGACCTCTCCAATGCCTGGGGTCATCCGTTGCTGGTCGAACAGATCGCGAACAGTTATGGTGTCACCTCACGAAACGTCGTGCTTACCTACGGTGTCTCCAATGGCATTTATCTGTTGTACCGAGCGTTGCTCACGCCGGGAGATCACGTCGTGGTCGAGTCGCCAGTATACGGGCCGCTGGTAACTGTGGCAACGGTCGGCGGAGCTCATATCGATTTTCTGCCGAGGTCGTCGCCTGACTATCGGCTGGATCTTGACCGCATGGCTCGGGTTGTCAAACCGAAGACCAGGCTGTTGATCATAAGCAATCTCCACAACCCCACCGGTGCGCTGCTGAGCAATGATGAACTGACCGAACTGGCCGCACGCGCCAGGACAATCAACCCCGCCATCATGATTGTCGTCGATGAGGTATACCATGATTTTATTCTTGGTCAACAACCTCCCGCGGCAACACTGGACGATTGCTTTCTTTCTCTCAACAGCCTGACCAAAGTCTACGGCCTGGGCTGTATCCACTACGGTTGGATACTGGCGCCGGCGGCGATAGCAGATAGAATCAGACAGATACATATGACTGTACAGGGTTCCGGATCGAAGATGGTTGAGGGTGTGACATCCGTCATTTTTGAACATCTGGACGCATATCTACACCGATCTCTTCAGCTTGTAGGCACCAACCGGGAACTGGTGCGCCAGTGCCTGGCACCTCTTATGATAGATGGTCTGTTATCCGGACGGATACCGACCGAAGGTTGCATCTGCTTTCCGAAGGTCCAGAATGTCTCCGACACGACCGTTCTTGCATCTGAGATGGCTGATAAATTCGGTGTATACGTTGTTCCCGGCAAATTCTTCGGAGAGTCGGACTGCGTGCGTATCGGGTTTGGAGACGAGACAGAACGACTGCGGGTCAGCCTGGAGAGATTCACCCGGGCAGTCCGGGAACTCATCCGGCAACACCCCAGAGGTTGATAACAAGATTAATAAAAGGGTCGATGACCCTCACATTCGAAACAGTACCGATTCCTTCTCAAACCATTTCCGAGAAAACAGCAGGCTGAGCCCCGCCAGCACAGTATTCGACACCAGCGCCAGCAGGACAAAGTGCCACTCCACTGTCCCCGAAACCGCATCCTTAATGATCAGGCTGACGTTGACCACCGGGATTAAAGCCGTCTCGTAGCCCAACTCAACACCGGGCAGGAAAGATGCAAATGCGGGCAGGATTATGGCGAAGTTAAGCGCCGTCACATAGCTCTGCGCCTCTTTGAATGATCGGGCAAAAATCGAGACCGACAGCAGGATTCCAGCGAAGATACCCGCCAACGGCAGAATGGTCAGAAGAACCAGGAGCACCGTCTGGGGATCGAACTCAATCGCCAGCATCTGGCCCGCCCCCTTGAGAAGATCCTCGACCATATACTTCATTGAAAAGGTCAGGCTTCCCATCGATAGAAAGGCTGCCACGATCCCGGTTGTAAGCACAACCAGGTACTTGCCGACAACGAACTCCCCCCTGGATGCCGGTGAGACCAGCAGCGTTTCCAGTGTGCCCCGTTCCTTTTCTCCGGCCGCCAGGTCGATAGCCGGATACATAGCCCCCATGAAACACATGATAATGATCAGATACGGCAGGATCAGGCCCAGCTCCTTGCCGATCATTTTCTGCATCGGCGCCACGTTCTTATAATCGACAGAAAACGGAGTCAGCACCGCGATAGAGATGTCACGCTGTGCCAGTCGATAGTGGACAGTCTGATCCTTAAACTCGATCAGTATTTTTTCAACCCTGTCTTTGGCGAACTCAGACTTGATTTCAGCGCCGTCGTAGAGCACTTCAATCTCGGCTGGCTTCTCTTGCGCCAGATTGGAATCGAAGTCTGCGGAGGCAATAACCAGGACATCGATATTGCCCTGCCGCAGTTCCTCGGTCAGGTCCACCGCCTCATAATCGTCTTCTGTCCGTAACGTTAATCCGGATGCCTGAGTGAATTGATCCTGCAACTCTCCGGGCAGGAAAGCCAGCCCCTCAATCACGACCACCGACATCTCCTCCTTCACCTTGGTGATCTGGCTCACCATCAGTTTGGACATGCCCATCATCAGCAGCGGAACAGCGACCACCGGGATAAGGAGCATAAAGATCAATGTGCGTCGATCGCGGAGAGTATCGGTCATTTCCTTTTTGAAAATGATAGCTACTTTGGACAGTTGCATTGTTACTCTCCCACGATCTTGATAAAGGCGCTTTCCAGGTTGTCGGTATCGGTCTGCTGCAGCATTTGCTGCACCGTGCCTTCGGCATAAAGGCGGCCCTGGTGAATTATCCCCACTTTATCGCACAGGCGCATGGCTTCACTCATGATGTGCGTGGAGAATATCACCGTCTTGTCCTCATCGGCACACCGCTGGATAAACTCGACAATTGTGCGTGAACTCATAACATCGAGTCCTGTGGTTGGTTCGTCGAAAACCATCACCGGTGGATCGTGTATGACTGATCGCGCAATCGACACTTTCTGTTTCATACCGGAGGAGAGCTTCTCGTTGCGGGAATCGGCGAAATTTCGCATATCCAGCATCTCAAACAATTTCTCCGTTCTTTCCTTTATTCGGTCGGGTGTCATTCCGTACAGTCGGCCAAAATACCGAACCATCTCTCGCGCCGTCAGGCGACCGTAGAGACCGGTGTTGCCGGAAAGAAAACCGATACGGGCGCGCACCTGCTGTGGCTCATCTGTTACATCGATACCGTCAATGACGGCCGTCCCCGAGGTCGGTTTCAAGGCTGTGGACAACATACGCAACGTGGTTGTCTTGCCGGCGCCGTTGGGACCGAGCAAACCGTAGATTTCCCCCGGACGACAATTGAATGTCACCCCGTCGACCGCCCGCACTTCACCTCTCTTCTTGTCCTTGAAAATCTTGGTGAGTTCACTGGCTTGTATCATTTCATAACCTCAACAATTGCGGTCAATTTATGCAGTGGATGCAGTTAACTCAACCATTATTGCAATGGAAATCGTCGGCTGCTTTCACTGATTACGCTTACCATTAAGATGTTGTTTCAACTGCGGGTGGTCTTTCTGCATTCCCATAACATATCCCGGGTCCAGACCCTTCTTGACGGCGTACTCGTAAGCCCGGGCGGCATGGTAATAGGCCTGTCGTTCAAGGTAAGCGTCCCCGGCCTGTCGGAAGTAGTCATAGGCTACTGCCGAACCGGTAAATATTCGCGTGACATACTCCAGAGAGCGGTCAAACTCGCCCCGCCGGACACAAATGGAGGCCAGTCCGGCCAGGGCATTGTGTTCGTTACTGTCGATTACCAGCGTCTTAAGAAACAGTATTTCGGCGCGCTCGTCCTGTTGCAGGCGCATGTAGATCGTGGCCAGGTTGTTCATAGTGGAAGCGTTATACGGATTGAGGCCGTCGGCGATTCTTGTCATTACCAGAGCGCTGTCAAGATTCCCCTGCTTCAGATAGCAGACTCCCAGGTTGGTGTGAGCATCGTACGACAGGGGATTATGAGCGAGTGTCTGTTGGAAATATGCCATTGCTTCAGTGTACCTGCCTTGACTGACCAACCGGCGACCCTGGCGACTAAGCCGGACTTCCGGAAAATCAGCCTCGATACGATCTTCTTCTTTTCGAGCGGCTGCGTGGTTGCCTTGTTGCTCGTGGTAGTTGACCAGCAGTCGGCGGGCATTGCGATTCCGAATCATATCCATAATGAGATAATCCTCGAAATGAGCCAGCCCGATTCGGTCAACCGTCTGTGCGGCAACACGGGGACCGAGCACCAGCAGTCCCAACGCAATCGCCGGCACCACGACCGAAAGCGCTACTCGCGAATCGCGATTGCTGGTCAGAGCATAATGATAATAGAAAACTGCCAGCGGCACTCCGACGACAGAGAAGAGGTCCCAGTTGCGGGGCATACCGATTCCGGGATTGAGAACGAACACTGCTCCCATAGTCGACAATGACAACACCAGCAGAAAGCGGTGCTCCGGTCGGGCAAACCACTCCCTGGCGGGTGTGAGGACCAGCGCCGTCACCAGTACCGGTAGTCCCGGGAGCAGGATAAGACACAGGTTGGCGATATCAACCAGGTGTTTCCCCGAGAAGAGCCAGTCGCTTTCGATGGTGAAGCGATCCGGGAACGGTGGCAGCAGGGCAAATGTGAAAAAGAAATAGTGCGTGTACAGGTAGTAATACACGCCCGCCGACAGCATCAGCAACCCGGCAGCAAGCAGAACCCTGATCCTGACGTTTCGACCAAACAACCACTTGGCAGGGCGGGAATCTCTGAACAAAAGGTAGATCAGACCGGGCAGCAACGTTACCGCAAACAGATGGAAGAAAAGTGCTGGTAGTACCGGCACCACTGCCCACCAGCGTGACAACCTGCCTTTGACAATAGCCACCCCGATCAGAGTGAACTGCATCACCGCCACGAGAAACAGGGCATAATTTTCAACATAACCAAAGAACAGCAGCATATACCCACTCGATGCCAAACCCAGCAGGAAAAGGAATCGCTGAAGGTAACCATCGAAGAGACGGTACGACCAATATGCCACTCCCATCAGCATCAGAACACCTGACACTATCGAAATAATCTGAAAGGTCAGCAACGCATCAGCCTCTCCATCACTTCCTAACAGGTAATACAGTGTTTGGTTGACAAATGAAGTTCCCATGTCCCAGACCTTTACCGAGGGTGCGCCTTCGGCCAGACGGGCCAGTAACTGGTAGCCGTCGCCGAGAAAATGCGTCGTGGCGCGAAAAATCACGAACATGAGCAGGAAGACAGCAACAGTAATAACAGCCGGCAGCAGGAAGCGCTGTGACGAATCACTTCCGGCGCGCTTGCGTTTGTCATGTCTGGTTGGTTGCTTTAACAGTCGGGACAGTAGCGGGGGGAGGATCAGCCCCAGCACCAACAAGCCATACTTGGCTGCAACCGGCAGATAGGCCCACCAGTTGAGTCCCCAGATTCTAACTTCCGGGAAAAATGAAGCAAAAAGCAGCAGACCAAGCATGAGATAATAGACGGCAAACAAGTACTGTTGACGATGTTTGTCGGCAGAGTATGTGTTACGTACGTTCACGGCGATTCAATGTGCCTTCATCCGGGTCGTGTTAGTCACAACTTGTATTTCCATCTTGCCGGGCAGCTTTTCCCGAGACCTGCCGACTGCTGCTTGATATTATGAGAAAGACTACCGGGTAGCAAGACTAAAACCCGACGATGCGACGTGGCTATCTCATTGAGTGCGCGGCGTATGTCCACATGCGCCGCGTTCTGTCGGCAGATGTGGAGAGGTTGTTCCAAAAGGTAATTATTCTAACGCGCGTAGAGCGGGGGCTTGTCTCCCGCCAATAAAAGTGGCGATGCTACCGGCGGACATAAAGCCCGCCGCTACGCGGGTTTACCGGGTGACGATTTATTAGATGCAACATTAAATGCACCCAAAGCTGACTTGTGGGACAGCCTCTGGACATCTACCGGCCACAGAGAAGCATACCGCTCTATTCTGTAGACAGATGCAGGTCGGGTTCCGGCGGCAAACCGCACTTATGAGAAACCCGACACATTCAGCTTTTATGTAGTTGCGGCAGGTCTTGCTCGCTGGGCGAGTGTGACCTGTCGCATGAGTAAAGAATACCTACTTAAGCAGCATCATCTTTTTGGCGGTGCGGAAGTACTTCGTCTCGATTCGGTAGAAGTAGACGCCGGTCGGGGAGGGGTTGCCCTCAGCATCGGTGCCGTCCCACGAAGTGGCGTGATCACCGGCAGATTGGGTCTCGTCGACAAGCGTAGTTACATGCCGACCGAGCAGATCATAAACGACCACCCGAACGTGTGTCCGGGCACCCAGAGTATACTCGATCTCAGTGGTTGGGTTAAACGGGTTGGGGGTAGTTAGCGCTCAGCTCATAAGATTCCGGTGCAATCCGGTCACCGTCAGCGGCATCGGCAGGTGAACCGGGATGGTACTGCAAGTCAAAAACCGAACGGTACAGAATGAATTCCTTTTCCGGATTGGACAAAGTTATTTCGAGATTGCCGTTTTCGAGAGGAGACCCTACGACGTCCATGTAGTCATTACCATCCGGATCCAGCACAAAGTGGCGCTTGACCACGTTCTCCAGATTGATGGTGTCAACCGTCAACTCGATATCATCGTGGGAGTAGCTGCGCAGATATAGTTTCAGCCGGGCTGTTCTCACTGAACCGTCAGGCAGCAGCGGCGGGTAGATATCCAGCACCGAATGGGAGTACGTAATATCGTGGGTGGGGACTCCGAACCCGGGATTACCTTCGAGTGTCTCCTGCCACAACACCGAACCGCCATCAGAAACGTCGATAGTGATCCGATAGGTGGCGACATCGGTTATCGCCTCCTGGAAAAACACCTCGGCCGACGCCGACATAGCACCGGCGGCTATCAGAACCGGCAACATCAGGACCAACAAATAGAGCTTTGATCGGGACACACATCACCTCCGTTTACATGCAGTCATGCAAGCCTCGTGCCTGTTCTTGGAATAGATTACTACTATATCTGCCATGGGATTACCGATACCCCACGGTAAGTATTCCACCAACAATCTGAAATGGTTTGCACTGATAACGTCGAGCTTGCAGAGTCATTATCTATGGTGGGAGTCCATAGATCAGCAGCCTGCCTGTCGGAAGCCGGCACCATAAGGCCAATTTTCCTGTAACAACACTATTGTTAACGGATTTACACCATGGCGGGATAACCGGTGTGACTCTGTAAACCACAGGGTAACAGCTTGTTGTGAGGCTACAAACAACGGTGTAGTTTTCGCTTGCTAAATGTTTCACAAGGCAATATATTCCCGCCCAATTTCTGGGAACGTGATTGAAATGACAAAACAACATAACTAACTCTAACAGGAGAAGCTGTTGATGGACATCGGGTTGCTTGCAGTCCTAATCGGCCTGGCCGGGCTTGTTTTCGCCCTGATTCTGTTCTTCTGGATCAGAAGCAAGCCTGCCGGCACCGACGTCATGAAAGAAATTGCTGACGTCATTCACTCGGGAGCGATGGTATTTCTAAAACGGGAATACTCCATCCTGGTGCTTTTCGTCATTATTGTGTTTGCCCTGCTGGCCTGGAGAATCCAGTTAAACACCGGACTGGCGTTTCTGGGTGGCGCCGCCTGTTCCATGCTGGCCGGGTTTATCGGTATGAAAGCCGCTACCCGGGCCAATGTGCGGACCACCGCCGCCGCCAAGGATTCAGGACAGGCAGCAGCCCTTTCCATCGCCTTTTCGGGCGGTGCCGTTATGGGTATGACCGTCGCCTCGCTTGGCTTGATCGGGGTGGGAATCGTCTTTTACCTGTTTGGAGGTGATCCCGCGACATCATCCTCTATCAATGGTTTTGCTATGGGTGCCTCATCGATAGCGCTGTTTGCCCGTGTCGGCGGCGGCATTTTCACCAAGTCGGCCGATGTCGGCGCCGACCTGGTCGGCAAGGTAGAGGCCGGCATACCGGAAGATGACCCCCGCAACCCAGCCGTTATCGCTGACAACGTCGGTGACAACGTCGGTGACGTGGCCGGTATGGGTGCCGACCTGTTTGAATCGTACGTCGGTTCCGTTATCGCTACTATTGCCATTGCGGCCACTATCGGAGTCGGCACTGAATTGGGTGCCAAGATAGCCCAGGCACGCGAAGCCTACATGCAATTGCCGCTCCTGATTGTCGCTTTTGGTGCCTTAGCATCGATGTTGGGTATATTGTCGGTGAGAATGTTTTCTGGTATGAACCCGGCTGCGGCGCTACGTCTGGTGACGTATGTCGGTGCGGCGGTGATGCTGGTAGCCTCTTACGTTATTATTGATAAGCTGGGTATAGACCACAACGTCTTCTGGGCTATTCTGGGAGGCAACTTCGCCGGCATCATTCTGGGGTTGTTGACTGAATACTATACTGCGGCGGCTCCGATTCGTAAAATCGCCCATGCTTCCGAAACCGGCGCGGCAACGAACATTATTCACGGTCTCTCGGTTGGTATGGAATCGGTACTGCTGCCGGTGATCGTCATCTGTGCCGCCATCTACACCGGCTACAGCTTTGGTGGTCTGTATGGTATCGGTATCGCCGGTGTCGGTATGTTAGCCACTATCGGTGTGACGATGTCGGTTGATGCCTACGGTCCGATAGCTGACAATGCCGGTGGCATCTCGGAAATGTCCGGCCTGGGTCCGGAAGTGCGCAAGATCACCGACCGTCTTGACTCGCTGGGTAACACCACCGCCGCTATCGGTTCGGCAGCCCTGACGGCGCTGGCCCTGTTCTCGGCCTACTCGGCGGCGGTTGGTCTTGATAGTATCAATGTTCTTAACGTCAGGGTGGTTATTGGCCTCTTTATCGGCGGCGTATTACCTTACTTTGTGGCGTCATTGACGATGATGGCCGTCGGCCGTGCGGCCTCCAAGATGGTCAATGAGGTACGGCGGCAGTTCCGTGAGATTAAAGGTCTGATGGAAGGCACCGCCAAGCCGGATACCGGTCGTTGTGTGGATATTGCCACCAAGGGTGCCCTGGCAGAGATGGTAGTACCCGGCCTGACCGCTATCCTGGCGCCGATTATTGTCGGTCTCGTGTTGGGCAAAGAGGCTCTGGGCGGTATGCTGGCCGGAGCCACCATGTCGGGTGTGATGATGGCTCTGATGATGGCCAATGCCGGCGGCGCCTGGGATAACGCCAAGAAGTGGATCGAATCCGGCGCCCTGGGCGGCAAAGGTTCCGATGCTCACAAGGCAGCCGTTGTCGGTGACACCGTGGGCGATCCTTTCAAGGATACCTCCGGTCCGTCGATGAACATCCTGATTAAGCTGATGGCTATCGTTTCGCTGGTAGTAGGACCGTATCTGTTTTAATTAAGATAGTCACAGCGACTGATTATAGCAGGGACATGGCCTGTAAACATGTCCCTGTTTTTTATCGAAAGCGATCGAATACGAAACCGGTCACTGGGTATAATTGTGTAGAACCAGGTCACAGCAATGAAACATTAGCCTGGTATGTTCGTTTATTGTGACCATGAAGGAGACATAGATGGAGCCGGAAATAAGTGTATCTAACGCGCCACACGCGATTGGCAGGAGGTTTTCAATTGTCACGGTCACCTGTGCAACAAAGGATATCTATTCTCGGTCAGATATATTGAGAATGATGGCAATATTGTACATCATTGCGATGATAACGATGAGCAGATTGCTTTCTTAGAGGAGTGTATTATATGAAGTGTTTGGTCAAAGCTGGTCTCACGGCTGTATTGGTGGTTCTGACTGCTTCCATGGCCTTCAGCGAACCACTGACCCTTGATGATTGCATCGAACTGGCTCTGAAAAACCGAGCATCCATTATAGCCGCACGCGGCGAGGAAACATTAGCCAAATGGGGTACGCGAACCGCTCTGGGGGCATTTCTGCCGCGGGTTAACGCTTCTTATTCCCATTCCAAGACTAAAGATGCCGACATCAAGTCAGATGACCTGGAGCCTTCAGCGTGGGGTGTGTTCTATGATACAGCGATATTCCTGAACATGGACAGCAGTGTGGCTGACAGCTTTCTGGTTGAATACCAAAGTCCGGTAGCGTATGAGGTGGTCCAAAAGATGTATGGAGACCAAGACAGGGTGGGCAAGTCTTACGGGGTGGACGCTCGCATGTCGCTGTTTGATCTGGCCAACTGGTTCAATTATGCGGGTGCCAAGGCTGGTCGGGCCAAGGCTCATCTCGATGTAATAGCCTCTGAGCAGGCTCTGATATACTCCGTCAAGGTGTCGTATTATGCCTACCTGGCCACCATAGAGAACGTGGCTGTTCAGGAACAGGCGGTCGAACGGAGCGAGGAACAACTCAAGTTGATCAACTCGAAGTTTGAACTCGGATCGGCATCGAAATCCGATGTGCTTAAGCAGAAAGTGCAGTTCGGCAACGATAAACTGACTCTGTTATCCGCTCAGAATGCGGTTACCTCGACCAGGGCCGGTCTGGCCTATACGATCGGGATTAACCCCGCCAGTGATGTCGAGTTCTCCACAGATTACACTATTCGTGAATTCAGCGGCACTCTAGATGAAGCCATTACCTTTGGCATAGAGCATGAGCCCGGTCTGCTGGCTTCCCATAAGAGCCTGGATATGGCCCGGCATTCAGTCCGGTCGCGCTGGTCGGAGTACATGCCGAAGCTTGCCGGATGGGCTTCTATCGGTTGGTCGGACGGCACCAGGGGTGATACCGTTACTTTCAATTTCTCTTCCAAGTCAACCACTATCGGTCTCCAGGTGACCTACAACATATTCGACGGCTTCTGGCGCGAGCGGAACCTGAGCACTGCCAGGGTCCGCCAGAACACCGCCCGGGCCGAACTGGCCGATATGCGCAACCGGGTGAGTCGAGATATCAACACCGCCTACCTGGATATCAAGCAACTGCGCGAAAAAAAGAACGTGGCCCGGGAAACGGTCGAGGCAGCCGGGGAAGACCTCAAAATTACACAGGAAAAATACTCTCTCGGTGCGGCCACTATCCTTGATTTGCTGGACGCTCAAGTGTCCCTGAAAGAAGCTCAGGTCTCAATGATCAGTACCGATTTCGACCTGAACCTGGCTGTTGCCAAGCTGGAACATGCCATGGGAAAAATGTGATCGTTTAGGATATAGTAAGCCTTAAGGTAAGGATACATAGAGAATGACAAAGAAAAAGAAATTACTGCTGATCATCGGTGGCGGTGTCCTGCTGGTTGTCATTGTAGTGCTCAATCTTACAATGAGCACTTCCCACAGCACTTCGGTGCAGGCGGAGACGACCCGGATGCGCGACATCGTGGAAACTGTATCGGCCTCGGGCCGCATACAGCCACAGACGAAAGTTGACATTACCTCGGAGATCAACGGCGAGATAATCGGGCTGTATGCCCGCGAGGGAGACCAGGTGCAAAGCGGCAATTTGCTGGTCGTGCTGGACACCGTGCAATTGCGTTCCGACGTTGACCAGGCCCGTTATGCCGTCAATGAGATCAACGCTCGTCTGGAGGGCGCCGAGACTCAACTTGGCCAGGCACGAGAAGAATTCGAACGTCAGCAGCGCCTCTTCGAGGGGAACCTGACTTCAGAAACTGTCTTCAACAACGCCAACTATAGCTACCTGAACACCAAATCTACTTTCGAAGCCACCAAAGCACAGGCGCAGCAGTTTCAGGCGCGTTACGAAAAACAACTCGATTACCTCAGTAAGGCCAAGATAGTCGCGCCCATGAGCGGTATTATCACTTACGTGGACTGCGAAGTGGGCGAGATTGCCGCCGCGCAAACAGCGTTCACTCAGGGCAAAACGCTTTTGACCATTGCCAACCTTGATGTCTTTGAGGTCGAGGTTGAGGTCGATGAAACGGAAATCACCAAGATTGAACTGTCGCAGGAAGCCGAAATCGAGGTCGATGCCTTCCCGGACACCACTTTCCCGGGCGAAGTCGTGGAAATCGGCAACACCGCCATATTGTCCGGTCTTGGCTCCCAGGATCAATCGACCAACTTCCGCGTCAAGGTGATCTTCAAAGACCCCAACGTCAAGATTCGACCGGGCATGTCGGCCACCGTCGATATCACAACCGCTCATCGCGATAAGGCATTATCGATTCCATACAGCGCCGTTGTCGTGCGTTCTTTCAACCTTGATTCGCTGGAGCGCGCTCGAACCGCTGAGGAGACAGCCGACAGTTCTCCCGGAGTCAGCGAGGTACATGCGGCCGAACAGTCTGAGGAAGATACTGTCACCTTTGACGAAGAAACTGAACGCGAGGAACTCAAGGGCGTCTTTGTGATCAGGGAGGGCAAGGTCAGTTTCGTCGAAATCGAAACCGGCGTGGCCGACCAGAAGAATATCGAGGTCACCTCCGGTCTGACCGAGGGTGATTCGGTCGTCTCTGGTCCCTACCGGGTGTTGAGAACAATAAAGGATGATGACGACGTGACCATCATTAAAAAGCATGGAGGAAATCAATAGCGATGGCTATGATTGAAACCAATGACCTGTGGAAGACCTACGAGATGGGTGCCGAAACGGTACACGCTCTTCGAGGAGTAACGATCAGCATTGACAAGGGTGAATATGTAGCCATCATGGGTCCCTCCGGGTCCGGGAAATCGACTCTGATGAATCTGGTGGGTTGTCTCGACACCCCCAGCAAGGGCGAGTACTACCTCAACAGTAAACGGGTCAGCCACATGGACGACGATGAACTGGCCAATATCCGCAACCGCGAAATTGGGTTTGTTTTCCAGACCTTCAACCTGTTGCCTCGGGCTACGGCTCTTCACAATGTGGAACTGCCCCTGGTGTACAATGGTTCGGCCGCCGGTACCCGCCGAACACAGGCCGAATCAGCATTGCAGAAAGTGGGGCTGGGCGATCGTATGCTTCACAAACCCAGTGAATTGTCGGGCGGTCAGCGACAACGCGTAGCCGTGGCCAGGGCACTGGTCAACAATCCGTCGCTTATACTGGCTGACGAACCGACCGGCAATCTGGACAGCAAAACCTCGGTGGAGATCATGAAGCTCCTGAGTCAGCTTCATGAAATAGGAAACACTATCATTGTAGTCACTCACGAGGAGAGCATCGCTCGGCGAGCCAATCGTGTACTGTCAATCCTTGATGGCGAGATCGCCTCTGACGAGCGGACATCTTCCGGGTCAGCGGTTATGGAGTAACCGAAGTTATGGTTTCCCTTGCCTTGGTGAAGATTGCCTTTAGTGCCCTGTTGGCCAACAAACTGCGATCAGGGCTGACACTCCTGGGTGTGCTGATCGGCGTTACTTCGGTGATGACGATTATCTCGGCTCTGGAGGGAATGATGCAGGGCATTGAGGATGATCTGAGCCGACTGGGGCCGTCGACGTTCATTGTGTCCCGTTTTGGTGGTGTCATTACATCCGAAGAGCAGTACCTGGAAATGATCAAACGCAAGCACCTCAAATTGAGCACCATGAAGTACATCGAGGAGGGTTGCGACTTGTGTGAGAAGGTCTGCCCACGCGCAGGCACCTATCAACGCATAAAATACCGCGATCGAGCACTTAGAAGTGTGCCCGTCAGGGCTGCATCGGCGGATTTCATTGACATCATTGATATCAACGTGGCCCAGGGCAGGTTCTACAGCCGCGAGGACGACCTCCATCGAAGGCAGGTCGTGTTTATTGGTGACCTGATTCGCGAGGAGTTCTTCGAGGGGGTCGATCCTCTCGGGAAAGAAATAAACATCAGCGGCCGCAAGTATACCGTTATCGGTGTCGCCAAAAAGAGAGGATCAACCTTCGGCCAAAACGATGATAATTTTGTGATGGTACCGTTTTCCGCCTTTGTCAAGCAATTCGGTGAACCCCGCCGCAGCCTGCGCTTTATTGTCAAGGCGATCTCGGTCGAAAAACTTGAGGAAGCGATGGATCAGGTGCGGATGGTGATGCGCGCAAAGCGTCATGTTCCGTTCGACAAACCTGATGATTTCTCTTTGGTTACAGCCGACAATGTCCTGGAAGCGCTCAACACTTTTACGCGTATATTCCGTCTGGCCCTGGTGGGTATCTCGTCAATCTCACTGGTTGTCGGCGGGATCGTGGTCATGAACATCATGATGGTCTCGGTCACCGAACGGACCCGCGAGATCGGCATCAGGAAATCGGTTGGCGCCAGGCGGAGACACATACTGTTGCAGTTTCTCTTTGAGGCGCTGATGACAACGTTAACCGGGGGCATAATAGGCATCGCGCTTGGTTTTCTGGTTGCCAAGTGGCTGGTAGGTATGATCGATGCCGAAATATCTGTCTCGGTCTTTGCCATTACCGCCGGGCTGAGTATATCCGTAGGTATCGGAGTCATTTTCGGTATCTATCCCGCCATGAAGGCGGCTCGGTTGGATCCCATCAAAGCGCTTAGTTATGAATAACGGGGTTTCGCTATGTTTCTGACAACTGTAGAAATCAGGGATTCCATCCTGATGGCACTGGATTCCCTGCGTTCCAACAAGCTGCGCTCCTTTCTCACCATCCTCGGGGTGACGATCGGTGTGGGTGCGGTCATCAGCCTGGCATCCGTTATCGGTGGGTTGGACGGCGCCATGAACCAGGAAATTGACAAGCTGGGTTCCAATGCCATTTATATTACCAAGTTTCCTTTCGATGTCGACTACGACGGACTTACCGATGAGGAACGCAACCGGCGTCCCATAACCTCCGGTGAAGCGGATGCGATCAATGCCGATTGTCCCACCGTTGACGGAGTGTCGCCACAAAATTACTATTTCCGTCCCGGCGGCAATGAGATCAAGTACAAGAATCGCAAAGCCCCCCGGGCTTACGTGCTGGGTACCTGGCCTGACTACCTGAGTGTCAATAACAGTTCCATTGAGGTCGGACGCTTCATTACCGACAACGATGAGCGATTCCGGCGCATGGTTTGTGTTCTGGGATCGGAGGTGGCTCAGGCGTTGTTTGAAGACGAGGACCCGGTCGACAAGGAAATCCGGGTCAACTCAGTCAAGTTCACCGTGATCGGGGTCCTGGAAAAGCGCGAGTCAAATTTTGACGCCGATGATGAAAACAAATACGTGACCATACCACTGTCGGTATTCCAGAATATCTATCACTGGGAAGAAGAGCTCTTCCTGGTAGCGCGTGCCCGCAACTATGAGGAGATTGACAAGGCCAAAGAAGAGATCATCAACGCGCTGCGCGTTTATCGCAAAGTGCCGTTCAACAAAGCCAACAACTTCGCCCTCTCCACGCAGGATACTTTCAAGGATTTCATCGGCAATATCACCAAGTATATCTATATGGCCATGATTACCATCACCTCGGTGGGGCTGATGGTGGGCGGGATCGGAGTGATGAACATCATGCTGGTATCGGTGACGGAAAGGACAAGGGAAATCGGTGTCCGCAAGGCTATCGGCGCCAAGCGAGCCAACATCCTGTCGCAATTCCTGACCGAAGCTATGACTCTCTCAGGTACCGGCGGAATTATAGGCATCATCGCCGGGGTGGGCGTTGGGATGCTGGCCAATATGCTCATCGGCTTTCCGCTCTCGGTCTCCCCGTTCTGGATTACCCTGGGTTTTGTGGTTGCGGTTTCAGTGGGATTGATCTCGGGAATCTATCCGGCCATGAAAGCCGCTCGGCTGGATCCGATTGAAGCTCTGAGATACGAGTAGACCCCAAAACAAGAGCCTGTGTCATTATAAAGTTTCCTCAGGTCTGCAACCGACGAAATCAGTAGTGAGCGACTAAGTCGGGAGTGTGATCTGACGACCATCCCACAAGTCCGGGTTTCTTGCGCCGTCACGAATCCTTTCGTAACGGCTACATTTTGTGCGCTCAGGAGAGGATTCCTGGCCGCACGTAAAATATGGCAATGCCGATAAATGTGGCGATGCCACCGGTCGGGTCACAACTCGCACCGAGGTGAGCCAGATCCCAACCGAACAAACGGATTGTGACACAGTCTGCAAATTGGGGGCAAAATATTTTTGTAATTGCGACAGGGGTAGTGCGTCTGTAGATTGGAAATGCTTGGTCAGCGGTTGATCAGGAAGTGCTTTACTATGAATAAATCTGCTCTTCACATATCCCGGCTGATGTGGCTTCTGTTCCTGCTGCCATCTCTGTTGCAAGGTCAGTTGTCCTCCGGAGAGGGTCGCTCGCAATCGGCCGGATTACTGGTCGATTATGCCTCCTTTGCCTCTGACAGCGCCGGGGATATCCGCCTGGAGTTATATTGCCGCCTTCCCAATAAAGCGCTGCAGTTTCAGAAAACAGAAACCGGCTTCGTGGCTCGTTACGAGTTGGCCGTCTCAGTGAAGGGTGACCGGGACCGGCAACTGGCGGTCGCTTCAAAAGCGGGGGAGATCCACGCCACCAGTGAACAGCAAGCCATGTCGGCTGTTGACTTCCGTATCAGACAGTTCAACTTTGATTTGCCGCCCGGCAAATATCGAGCCGTCATCAGACTCACCGACGAAAATTCCTCCCTCACCCGAACCAACGATCTGGATGTGAAATTGCGTGATTTCGACAGCGAATCACCCGGTCTGTCCGATATAGAACTGGTTCGGTTTTCAGAACCGTCGAACCAGGATACCGGCAGTTTCACCAAGGGAGACTTGACGGTAATTCCATCGGTAACCGGCAACTACGGGGGAGATGCCGGTCGACCGCTGCAGTTTTATCTGGAGGTATACCAGGGTCAAGGCAAATCGGAGCGGGCTCGCATCGAGACCATCCTGCGACCCGGGAAGGGAAGAATGATCTACCGGGATTCGACCACCGTGGAGTTCGACACACCGCTGATACGGCAGATACGGCAGGTGTCCCTGACCGACTTTCCTCCCGGAGACTATGAACTGGTGGTATTGCTGAAGGGACGCCGGGGAAAGAAACTGGCCGTTCGCTACAAGGATTTTCACATTGCCTGGTCGGTCGAGGCGGCTCTGCGACATGACTTCCAGGCAGCCGTGGATCAACTGAGTTATATCGCCTCCAACGAGGAAATTCAGGAACTGAAACGCCCAAAGACTTTCGAGGACCGATTACAGGCCTTCCAGGAGTTCTGGCTCAAACACGATCCCACACCGGAAACGCCGGAAAACGAACTGAAATCCTCGTTTTATCACCGGATAACGATAGCCAACCAGCGGTTCACTGCCATGGGTCGCTCCGGTTGGCAGACAGATCGCGGACGTATCTATATTCAGTACGGTGAGCCTGATCAAATCGAAGACAACCCGATCGCTCTCAGCGGACCCCCTTATCAGTACTGGCATTACTACCGTCACGGTTCCTACCGTAAGTTTACTTTTGTGGACGAACATGAAGATGGAGACTACCGACTGCTGTTCCCATACGACGGTCTCCATCAACGACCGAATTGAGATAAAAGGAATTACCATGTTATTAGTGCGTATAGCTGCCGTGATCCTCATTGGGTGCGGTCTGGCAGGTTCGGTATCGACCGAAACAGCTGCCTCCGACATTGATTCTCAACTGACCATCTATGCCGGGGTTATCACCTACCCCAATCCTGACTATGATTCGCTGACTTTAGTTGAGATTTCCTTCTCGCTCAATCGCCATCAGTTGACCTTCTACCGGCAGGACTCCAGTCAGTCGGACCTGTATGCCTACATCCACGCTCGCTTGGATTTCTATGATACAACCGGAGCAGAGGTTGATTCCGTAAGCACCTTTTTCTCGGTCAGAGTCGACTCGCGGGAAGAAGCAGCTCAACCGGGTTACCGGGTCTTTAACCGCTTGGTGCGTTTCTTTCGGCCGGGTCGTTACTCAGCGCATCTGACGGTAACCAACGTGGCCGACGACCGCCGGGGGGAAGTTGCCCTGGATGATTTTGACGTGGAACCGGCCGACACAGAGAGACTCACTTTAGGAGGTGTCAGTCTGGCCTACAACGTTGATTTCGTCGGTGACGACTACCTGGGAACGAATGCTCGGTTGATCAAGAACGGTTATCTGGTGATTCAGAATCCGGCTGCCTTATACAGTCCCGAAGAAGATACCGTCGCCTGGGTCTATGGTGAGTTGTACAATCTGGACTACGCCCCGGAGAATCCTTCCAGCTACGAGTTGTCGTATGCCGTTTTGAATTCCGACTCCAGCCTGTATCTCAACCTGGGCAGCGTGGCGGTAGTGAAACCGGGGCGCACGGCGGTAATTACCGAATCGATAGATATCGTTGGCTGGCCTGCCGGGCGCTACTACCTGCGTCTGGCCGCTCGTGATCAGACTACCGGTGAGACGGACACAACCCTGGTTTCGTTTATCATACTGCTGTCGCGGGAAGCTATGCTGGCATCACTCAAACCGCACAGCAGTGACCCTTATGACACCCTCAGCCTCGAAGTTAAGATCCAATTGGCTACACACTTCCTGACGCCGGAGGAGAAAATAACCCTGAAGCGTCTGACCAACCTCGGCAAAGTTAATTTCCTTAAGCAATTCTGGAGAGAACGTGACGAAACTCCCGCCACTGATATCAATGAGTACCGTCTCGAATTGATCGAACGCTTCGAATATTGTAATCGGCGTTTCTCCAACTACGAAGACCGATCGGACGGCTGGTCTACCGACCGCGGCCGCATATATATTGTATATGGCCCCTGGGAAGAGATCGAAGACAAGCAGTCACCACTGGTGGACGACGCCTATCAGATTTGGTACTATCACTCCCTCAGGGAAGGCAAGTACTTCGTCTTTCAGGACATCACCGGCAGCTTCGACTACCGCCTGGTACACTCTAACGTATATGGCGAGATCTACTCCCGGGGATGGCAGGACATCATAGACCGGGGACTGGAGTCGGATCGGCCGCTGGACTATTGAGATTGCTGAACCGGATAAAAAAAAGCCGCCCGATGGCGGCCTTTTTATTGACGTTATTGGTTACTAAGGAGTACCCTTCTTAACCTGGCCCGGTTTCGGCGGTGGCGTGGATTTGGCTATATGAAGCGACCGCTTGACCGGTATCGTAAACCGGGACACTTCCTTGTCTTCGGCTCCCACAACTTCGATCGTAACCGACTTCTCAAACGAGTCGCCGAATGTCGCTTCTAACAATTTCAGACGCCCTTGTCCGCTCTTGCCCGGTTTGATTGACTTCGGTACCTCGATTTCGAACAAACCCTCGGGCATACCAACCACCGACAATTCCAGCTTCTGATCGGATACGTTGGCTATTTCAAATTTCTTGTCCTTAATGATCTTTTCGCTGAACTGGGACAAGTCCAGTTTGTATGGTTGGATAACGATCGGATAGGTCGAATCCGGTCGCTCTGTTATGTGTGAGATAATCTCGACTCTCTTGTCGGGCGGTCCTTCGTTTGTTTGAATCTGTGGCCGCTTGGTTATGCGCTTTTTATATTTCTTCGTATGAAAGATTATCTCCAGCCGGGTGCTGTCACCGACAGCAAGCACGTTGTTTTCCAACGGTGCTTTGGTGCAGCCTCACCCAGGTTTGATGGTCAGAATCCGGAGGGTGTCGTCGCCTTCCGAGTGCAGCCAGAAAACATGGCTCACAACCGCGTTCTGGGGCACAAACCCGAAATCAAAGGACGAAATCGGGATCGTCAGCCGGGGTGCAGTGTGCCCTGTGGCCACCAACAGCAGCAGCAGAACCACCGCAATAATCAGAAGCTTCAGACTATTCATAGGAAACGTTATTCCTTTCTCTCAATTCGATCATGTTCTATACTCTATTTTCGCCAGATCAGGTTATTCTTTTACTAGGTAAAATTTCCTCTCAACCGGAATTGTAAAATGAGTCTTGGGCTTGTCCGATACCAGCAGGGTTATCGAAGTCTTAAACTCAGTATCAGCATACTCCGGTTTCAGTTTAATCCAGCCGGTATCCTGGGTGTTGGCTCGGATACTGTCAGGTATGGATATCACGCATTGCTCCGGCAGGTCTGAAATCAAAGTTACCGTCAGATCAAACTTGGAATGATTGGTGAAAACGAAACTGAGACTGTCAATATCCTTACGCTCAGATTTAGCAAACAGAAAACGGTAGGGTGTTGATGAAATCGGACGAATCGAATCCGGGTACATAAGGACAACACCCTTCAGGTGCAGTCGCAGAGGATCAGGACCACCGTTGGTAAAGATTCTGGCGATACGGTTTATGCCGCCCCGGTGCTTCTCGATATCCCAATGGATGCTCACCTTCATGCTGTCACCGGGTGCGATCTGCTCCCGCTCCAGAGGCATTACGGCACAGGCACAACCGGTCTTGACCTCCTTGATCACCACCGTGTCAGTTCCGATTGACTTAAACCAGAAACTGTGTACCAGACGGGCTCGTTGAGGTGTATAGCCAAAGTCATACATCGGCGTTGAACATGCCAACTGAGGTTGCGAACAAACATCGGCGGCGGCCACCAGAGTTACGGCCAGAATAATCAAAATATTTTTCATGCTACACTTATAGCTAATGGTTTTCTCATTCGTTCCCGAACACTGCTAAATATATATGCAAAACAGACGGTATAGTCAAGCCACTTGTGAACTCTTCCATAGTGACGGAGCCTTCTAAGCTACAGCCTGACCGGCAATTGCTGCATTCGACAGAGCCTGAAATACTTTATGTTTCTGCCGCCCACAGCAATGGGAATTGGAGTCGGTGTGCCCGAGCCGGGTCTGAACGGTCCTCAGCCAGGACAGCCGGCCGGTGGTGGGCCGCCGGTGAAAAGGTAGTCAACCAGCCGAGTAATATCGGCAACATCAATGGAGCTACTGTCGTCAGCATCGCCTTCCTCAGGACAGGGAGGAGGAAATCCACCCTGGAAGATATAATCGACAAGGTACGTCAGGTCCCCCACGTTGATGGCGCCGTCACTATCGGCATCACCGGTCGTGGGCGAAGGGGGAAAAGATCATGTCGGCCAGTGTGCTGACATTTATGTCGTGGCCCGTCCCTCCCGGGGAATTGACGGCAACGAATTCCCAGCCGGAAATCAGAGTGCCGCTGGTATCGAAGGTCATTTGAAACTCCATGATGTCGGGGCGGTCAAGTATCAGCCACGGGTTGAATCCGGCGATGGAGTCGGAATAGTTCTTCATGTAAATCGGGATTTCAACTCCCTGTTCTCCCGTCAGGGCGGTGATATCCTCAACAATAACTTCAAGAAGCAGACTGTCCTGGGCGTGAGTCACTGATGCAATCATAATGACTGCCATAATTGCCGCCGCAAGTGTCGACAAACGATATTTCATCTGCTGTTCCTTCCTGAGTTACCGGAATATTGATATAGCGCCTTTAGTGAGACACAAAGAAATTGTACGTCTGACAGTATTCATATATAATAGTATAACGATTCAGTCAGATCAGTCAGAGTCTGTCACAATTCGCCGTCGTCGGAACCATACCAGACAGACCAATGTCAGGCTCGAAATCACGATTCCGACAACCAGACCGGGCGGGCGATATCGAAGTACCACCTGTTGGTGCCCCTGCTCAAAGGGGAAGGCTATCAGGTTGTTTTCCTCGCGAAGCGGTCGACCGTCAGTTGCTTGCCAGCCCGGATCATAGCCCATGCTGATAGCCATTTCTCCCGAACTGTGGCCTTCGATTTCGTAGGTGATTTTATTGGGAGTGTAGTCTCGGTGTTTTATATCGGCCTGACCGGTCAGGACGTTCTCCATCATTACACTATCATCAGGTGTGACCAGCGCCCGGCTGGGGGGGGTGGCTGAAAGCCAGTTGGAAATCAGCGAACCGCGATTGGCCAAGTAGTATTCGTAAGTCATACCAACACGATCAATAATATGTCCGAAAACCGGTGATCGTTGAATGTCCTTTGGTTCATGTCGGAAGGCTTGGTTCATGATCGGCCATGCCATCACCAGGTTGGTGGTGATTATGACTGTCGCAACTGTTATAAGGATAGCACCCGAAAGCCGGGGCCAACGGAATTGACGAACTTTTTGCCAGGTCCAGTCAAGGCCAAACCCACCCAGAATGGACATTGCCAGCAATACGAACTGGAATGATCGTCCGGTACAACGCGCTGACGAAAAACCAGGTAAGTGTGAAAGCAATCGCCAGGGTGAGTACGCGCCAAAGTCTCCCAGCCCCAGCAGTAAAAAAAACACTGCTATCACCAGCCAGACCCATCTTCGCCGGAATACAGCCAGAAGAGCGATTATGGCAAAAATTACCAGCAGGGGAGAAATGTAGCTGCCGTATTCATGCCAGCGCCAGAACTGTTCGGGGAAGTTGCGGATGAACAGTGAATGGTCCAGACCGAAAAATATCGACCACAGCGCCGATATCGGAATCGATTCACCAGCCCTGCCCTTCCATTCGATCTGCATCATGTACAAAACCATCGGGACAAATTTCACTGCTGCCAGTCCGATCCCGCCCAGTATCGAGAAAAACAGGCTGCCCAGTTCATTGATTGAACGGTTCTGTACGAACCGCAGCCCAAACAGCACGGCTGAAAAAGTGAGTGTATATAATAGTGGAATGGCCGCCCCGTTACCCAGTATCATCAGGGCCAATACCAGTGATGCCATGGCTATATCGCCTTTTCGGTCGACTGAAGTTATGATGAAATAAAGAAACCAGGGCAGAAAACAGAAGTGTGTAAATGGAGTATGTCCTTCAGTGAAATGCATTGCGAAGTGAACTGAGCCAAAATAAGCTACAGTAGTCACCAGAGCCACCCATTTCGATATCCCAAATTTTGTGGCCAGACGGTGACTACCCCAGAAACCGAGGAAATAACATACCAGAACCTGCAACTTAAGCCCTACTACAGCTCCGAAGATCAGGTACAGCAACAGAAAAGGCGAAAGAACGGCGACCTCGGGGTGATGAAACAGGATATTTCCACCTCCAAGGTACGGGTTCCAAAAGGGGAATTGCCCATAATGCAACAGACTGCTAACCGGGACAGCGGCAATAGTCGTAAACAGGTCCCAGTCACGTATACCCCAGTAGTCATATTTGAGGAGATAGGGCAGGGTATAATAGACCGACAACAGCAAAAAAATCGACGGAAACAGGACTTTTGACTTTATTATCGTCATTCTCTATGATAGTTTTTCAAACTACAATGCGTTCCATCTACTTAATGAGTCATTCTTACGTTAAAAGCAAACGCTTTCTGCTACCCACTTTGTTGTGGCTGTTGTTTGTGGTCGGCAGCGTCACTCTGCTGCAGACGGGGAAATCCAAATACCACACTCTGGCCGGGCAACTCTTTCAGTGGGACGGTCAGCACTATCTCACTATCGCTCGTGACGGCTATGAGAAATTCCCCTGTCCCTGGAACGACGAAAACATCTGCGGCAATATCGGCTGGTTTCCATTCTATCCCATCCTCGGGCGCATGGTCCAACAGGTTGTCGGTCTGCTCGGCGGGGACACCCGACTGGCCATGATCGCCGCCGGCTGGCTGGCCTTATGGCTGGCCCTGCTGGTCATGTACCGGCTGGTCGAAAGGCGTTTCGGCAGTCGATCGGCATTACTGTCGCTGGTGGCGATACTGCTTTTTCCGACCTCCTTTTACTTCCTGACCGGCTTTCCGTATTCGGTCTATCTGTTGCTGTCGGTGTTGGTGATGTATTTTCTTGACCGGGAGAAGTTCCTGCCGGTGGCAATCCTTACCGGTTTGCTGGCGGTGACGTATCCTTCGGGAGTGGTAATCGGTCTGCCGGTTCTGTATATCCTGGTTACCAGGTGGCGGGAGTTGACTGCCAACCATCGACTGACCCTGTTTTTGGCACTGGCCGGCATCGCCCTGGCTCTTTTCCTGTACTGCGGTTATTACTGGTGGCGGTTTGATGATTTCTTTCTTTACCAGCGTTTCCAGGCCCAGAGCTACTATGCTCACCACCTGACACTACCCCTGTTGCCGATCGCAAATTCGCTGATCGAACAGCCCTGGCAGGACCCGGAGTTTGTGATGCTGCTGTTTATAGTAGTAGCTGTTGTTGTTTTCTACACACGCCGAATTCCGGTCGCATGGCAATTGTACCTGTTTGGCGTGCTGCTCTTTACGCCCACTTTCGGGACGACTACGTGCTATTACCGCCACATCGTTGTGGCGTGGCCACTCTTTGTTATGATTGGCGTATCGATCGATTCCGGCCGCCGCCGGTGGCTGTGGGTTCCCTACGCTGTGATTTCGGTGTGTCTGATGGTGATGGTTTTTCTCAGGTACTTCAAGGCCGGGCAACTGATGTAGAAAGTCCAACCCGCTGTCAGGGCTGCGATATTCGCACTGACCGTCTGGTTCGCCTACGTCTTCCTCAGCCGGAAATGGTAGATCCAGTTTTCCTTCGGGGGGTCCAAATAGACTGTGTCAGGTCCGAGTAAGAGACTGTCACCAAGAAACACCGCTTTGAGTTTCCCCTGTGGTATCCGAATCGTGTCGCAGTTGCCACTGCTGAAAGAGGTCGGTGTCAGACTCAGTGAGTTCGTCCCGAAACCGGTCGCTACACCTCCGGAGTTGCACAGGTTGCTCATGTTGATGTCATGGTTAAGGCTGTAACTGCTGCCCTCGATGGTTAATGTAACCTGATCGGTATCGGGGTAGACGTGCGGTTCTCGTTGCTCGATGTTGGCTAAAGCCAGTTCTCCGGAAAACACCTCAATCTCCGGCGGGATTATTTCATCGTCCCCGCAACTGAACGTCATCAGTCCGCATAGCAGAATAATGCCGACCGCAGCGACGATTCTAATTCGCTGCTTATGCCGGTCACTGTCTAATTTGATCGTCATTTTTTTAGCCTGAAAGTAAAGCCCAGCGAATCGCCCGTAATGTCATAAACAACCGTTTTTGGACCCAGTATCAGACTGTCGCCCCTGAAAGCTGCGGAAAACTCGCCTTGAGGCAGACGGACCGAATCGCAGCCGCCACCAGGCGCATAGTAGATCTGCGTCAACCTTATCATGTTGGTGCCAAAGTTGCCGATTTCACCACCCGACGAGCAGATGCCGCTGTTGTGGGTAGTCAGAGTCAGGTGATACTGAGTTCCCTCGATCGTAAAAACGACCGTATCGATTACGGCCGGGGTACCACTATAGAATTCATCAATCTCCATTTCGCCGGAGTATTTCTCCAGCGGTGGCGGTTCTTCACGGTCTTCGTCGCATCCTAAAGCCACCGCCAGGCCCAGCATCAAAAACCAGGGGGCAATTCTCATACTAACTTCTCCACCTCGACATCCATTCTAACCAACGCTCGCTACCAGAGTTTCGTTTAACCCTTAGTGGGCCGGCAGCAATGGTTTTACCGCGAGGTTCCCATGACATCGGTAGCGTCAGTCACGTTGGTGGACCGTTCACCGGCTTTCTCCAGGTTATAGCCGACAGCCGCCCTGACGAACTCTCTGAACAGGGGATGCGGTCGGGTCGGTCGGGATTTCAATTCCGGATGGAACTGGGCCGCTACGAACCAGCGATGCGACGGCACCTCCACTATTTCCACCAGGCGGCCATCCGGTGACAGGCCCGAAAGCACCAAACCCTTTTCGGTGAGCATGTCCCGGTAGGCATTGTTGACTTCATAGCGATGGCGATGTCGTTCCGAAATCTCGCGGCAGCCGTATGCCTCAAATGACTTGGAGCTTTCATCCAGAATACAGGGATAAGCACCCAGGCGCATGGTGCCGCCCAGATCGGTTACCGTCTCCTGGTCGGCCATCAGGTGAATCACGGTATGTTTGAGGTCACGATAAAACTCGTAGCTGTGGGCGTCCGGCAACTGGCAGACGTTGCGCGCGAACTCAATCACGGCGCACTGCATACCCAGACAGATGCCCAGGAAGGGGATGTTGTTTTCCCGCACGTAGCGGATGGCGTCTATCTTGCCCTCGACTCCTCGTTCACCGAACCCACCCGGAATAAGCAGCCCGTCTACGTCGTGCAGAAGTTTTTCCGCTCCGCCGTGTTTGATCTCCTCGGAACTGACCCAGATCAGGCGAACTTCCGCTTCACTGGAAACCCCTCCGTGTACGAAGGCTTCGATGATCGATTTGTAGGCATCCTTGAGCATTACATACTTGCCGCAAATGGCGATATTCACCCGGTGTTTGGGGAAGTTGATTTTTTCAACCATCTGCTCCCAATCCGACAAATCCGGCTGTGGAATCTGCCAGCCGAAGTGGTCGCAGACGATGTCATCCAGCTTCTGTTCGTGGAACTTCAGCGGGACTTCATAGATTGTGGCTACGTCCTTAGCGGCGATTACCGACGATGTGGGCACCGAACAGAACAGGCTGATCTTCTGCCGCAGTTCATTCGATACCGGTTTGGCGGAGCGGCACAGCAGCATATCCGGCTGAATGCCGATTTCACGCAGTGCCCGCACCGAATGCTGGGTCGGCTTGGTCTTGAATTCGCCCGCCGTGGGGATAAACGGCACCAGCGTTACATGAACATACATGGCGTTGTTGCGGCCGTTCTCCAGTCCCATCTGGCGGATAGCCTCCATGAACGGCAGCGACTCGATATCGCCCACGGTTCCCCCGATTTCAGCTACCACCACATCGGGTTTGAAATCAGAGTTCTGCAATCTCTTGATGCGGTTCTTGATTTCTTCGGTGACATGAGGTATCACCTGCACGGTAGCGCCCAGGTAATCACCACGCCGCTCCCGGGTTATAATGGTGTGATATATCTGTCCGGTGGTAACGTTATTGTCGGCCGTCAGGGATTGGTCGAGGAAACGCTCGTAATGTCCCAGATCGAGGTCGGTCTCGGAACCGTCATCCAGAACGAATACCTCCCCATGCTGGAACGGGTTCATGGTGCCGGGGTCGACGTTCAGATACGGGTCCAGTTTGACGTTGCACACTTTCAACCCCCGCTTCTGCAGCAATAGACCGATGGAGGCCGAGGCGATACCTTTGCCCAGCGCCGATACCACCCCGCCGGTAACGAATATGTACTTGGTGCCGTCAGACATGATTCTCCCTACCTGTATAACTTTTCAAGCTTTCTCAAATCCCGGGGCGTGTCCACCGACACGGAGCGTCCGGTCGTGGGAAACACCATCATTGTTTCTCCGTATTCCAGTATTCGCAATTGCTCCAGTGACTCGGCTTTCTCCAGCCGTGTCCGGCGCCGCCGAGCGAATCGGGCCAGTCCCCGTCGACGGAATAAATAGACTCCGATATGCGCCAGAAACGCAAACTGTTTCACCTGACTGCCTTTTCCGGACCGCTGCAAATGGGGGATAGGCAGGCGCGAGAACCACAGCGCCCGGCCGTCATCGGCGGTGACCACCTTGACGACATTAGGGTCCTGAAGTTCACTATCGGAACGAAGTCGCCGGGCCAGCGTGGCGTACTCGATATGAGGGTCGGCTTTCATACGGGCCACGGCTCGGTCGACAACGGCCGCCTTCAAACCGAGATTGTCGGCCTGGAAGTTAACGATTATGTCGACCTTAAGTCTCCTGAGCAACTCAGCTACTCGGTCCGACCCGGTTCGATGCCGAGCAGAGGTCATAGCAGCTTCGCCACCGAAATCCGTAACCGTCCGATATACCAACTTACTGTCAGTGGCCACAATCACTCGACTGAGGCATTTTGCCTTTTTTAGTTCCCGGTAGACGTGTGAAATCAGCGGTCTGCCATGGAAGGGGTATAACACCTTGCGCGGAAAACGCTGAGAGTTAAGTCGGGCCGGAATGACCGCGATAGCCGCGTCAGTCATCAGCCGGCCACCTCATGGTCTGAACCTGGCCGGAGTTCTCGACCGGTGTGGCCGATATCTTCCGATACGTGCGGCATAGGAGAAGATAGACGGTTTTGAAACTGGTGTCAACAATATTTGAAACTTTCCCGTAACGTTGGTCGGACGGACACAAACGACGGCAGGATAGGGCTAAAGATCACCGGTCAGACGCCGATACGACTTACAGATGTGTCATAATGAAACAGTCCCGGTCCCGGTGACGGACCTGCGATTATTGCTGTCACCGGATGACGGGGCGAGATATCCGGAGATATGCCGATGAACATTCTCCAGCCGGAAGCCAATCAGACAATGGCTGTATTGATAATAGACGACGGCAGCAGCAAGCGTTCTCTGTCGCTGGATACCGGCGAGAGGAAATACCGTGCCCGGGTTGCGGATTCGGTCGGGTCGGCGCTGGTTATTCTGGCACAGGAACAGTTTGAGATTGTGCTCATCGAAAACGTTCCGGATAACATATCCATCAGGGAAAGTATCGTTCGTCTCCGCCTGGTTTCCCCCTACACCGAAATTATAGTGGTCACCGATTCTGCTGACGAGCAGGCGATGGCCGACTTCATTGAAGTCGGTGCCTGCGACTGTCTGGTCAGACCTTGTCTGGCGCGGCACCTGTTGGCCAGACTGGGGTGCGCTGCCGAACGCTCCCGTATGCGACGAGAGTTGACGGCCCGTCGTGAGGAAATCGCCATGAGTTGCGCACTGGACAACCTGGTGGGGACTTCCGAGGCCATGCGCCGATTGCAGGCAACTATTAAGAGAATCGCGTCGACCGATATCCCGATATTCATCAGCGGATCGCCGGGCACGGGCAAGAGCCTGTTAGCCAGGATCATTCACTATCACTCATATCTTCGTCGAGGACCGCTGGTAACGGTTGATTGTGCTGCCGATTACCCGGAATTGCTGGAAATGACGTTTTTTGGCGACTCCACCATCAGCCGACAGCGACTTCCCAACGGCCAGAAACCAGCGATTGAAAAAGCCGATAACGGTACCCTGGTTCTTGAAGCTATAGACCGGATGCCGCCCCAACTGCAGTCCCGGTTTATGGGATTTCTCCAGGACTTCAAAATCCCCGTGAGCAGGGACGGCGCGACGCGGAAAGTCGACCTTCGCACTATTGCAGTGTCGCGACTCATACCGTCTCAACTGGCCGAGCAGGGATTTAAGGAAAATCTGCTGAATCGTATGAGTGTCATGGAATTGGTGGTCCCACCCCTGGCCGATCGGACCGAAGATATCGAGCTGCTCACCGATTACTTTATACGCCGTTTCCTCGGTGACAAGCGGCCACTGATAGTGAGCCCCGAAGCCCTGCAGAAGCTGTGCCGTTATCAATGGCCGGGGAATGTCACGGAGTTGGAAAGCACTCTCAAGAACGCTCTGGCCAGGTCCGATCAGGAGAGGCTCGAGGCAGACCATATTCTTATCGCTGGTTCCTCACTTCCTCCGGCGGTGGCGCCGGTTGTTCCTGATCGACTTCTGGAGGAGAATCAACAAGCGGTCATAAATAAATCTCTCATCGACAACGATTGGAATTTCACTCGCACAGCTCAAGCTCTGGGAATCGGGAGAACCACTCTCTGGCGCAAAGTGAAAAAATATCAGCTCAGGCAAACGGCATCTGTAAATCCGGGAGACGATGATGCGGGAACTGGATAGCCGGCTGCCGGCCGATGATATGGAATGCAAATCGGTTGACAGTCAGAAATTCAACCTAAAGGAACTGGCCCGACGTGGCGAAAGTCTTTCAGTAATCTTTTTTGAACTGACCCGCTATCTTACCGAAACCTACGCCATCGACAAAGGTGTGTTGATTCTCAGGCAGGAACAACCATGTCGGCTTTCGGCCGTTTCTACCTGGAAAGACGGGCTGGGTTGCGACGGTCTGGAACTCAGACTGCCGTCTGATTCCTCTCTATTTGAGCAAGTGGCACAGCATGGGCAGGTGTACACTGAGCAGTTCTGTGGAGCCTTCAGCGGTAATTTCTATGAGCATCGACTGCTGCTGAATAAAGATTCCCGGTCATTCGTGGTGCAGCCTTTGAGGTCGGAGGGTTGCGTGGTCGGTCTGCTGGCATACAGTTCGGAGAATGTTGCCGCATTCACCATGTTTGAAGAAGGCGCTCTGGACGATTTTGCCGCCGAACTCGGTTTCGTTATAGCCTCTGGCCGGATCCATCTTTGATTTGCCCGACAAACAATACGCAGGCGCCACTGCTTTTCGTCACTTTTTCTTACACCGATTCGATAACTCATTGATCCTGACGACATTACCGGATTGGCCCGACTGTGGTTTTTGAAATTTTGGTCTTGCAGACGGTACGTTAGCTGACTATATTGCGCCCCGAAAAAAATTGAAATAACCGACAAACCAAATATTGGAGGAAACTGTAATGGCGATGTTCATAACCGACGAATGCACTGCCTGCGGTCTGTGTATTCCCGAGTGCCCCACCGAATCCATTGAGGAGGGTGACATTTACATCATCGATCCCGAAACCTGCAACGAATGTGAAGACGAAGATGAGGGGCCGCACTGCGTAGAAGTCTGTCCCATTGATGACTGTATCATCAAGGCCGACAAACCAGATTGACAATTGGGAATTCTGAAAATGCCGCCTTCACCGGCGGCTTTTTTTATGCGGTGATTTTTCTCGTGGGTCGGTTCGGTACCGTCAACTACCGGCAAGCGGATTGGTGATAGGGCTGTCCCATAAGCAGGTTCGAGTAATCAATATTGGTGGGATACGAACCGCTATTTACGTTTACTATAATCATAACCATTTAAGACAACCTTGCAGATGACTTGATAAAAAAAGAGGGCGCTCCTCTGGTTGGGTAGAGGGGGCTAGGAAACTACCCAGGGACAGCAGAGAGTCACCCTCGACAAAGGTAATTTGTACTATGTTTGTCTATATGTCAAGTCTTTTTTCTTGGGGTTTCCCCGGAACTTGGAAATCGGCTCAATAGCGAGCCACTGTGACAGGTATTGTCACTCGCGTCGGCCTTGTCTGACCCTCCTTGGTGATCTGCAGCGTCAGACTGGAATGATGACTACCCCTGGCCAGATCGGACCGCGGGGTTACCTCGAGTTGAACTGCCTTGTCCCTGGCAGCCCGATCCTTGCGAAAATTCACGGTAAACGATGTATCAGCCTGCTCAAGGACAGAAACCTGGATTTCCTTGAAGGATGTATTGTTGATAGAAATCTTCTTGGAGTTGTGAGAGGGCAGGAAGAACAGGGCTGCCGGTTTCGGTTGGAGATCCCGGTACCACTGACCGATGATAGCTGTATAGGCGTATTCAATTGTGGGTACTGATGGTCGATCAAGGGTTACCGTAAACGTATGCTTGGTCAATCCATAGAAATCCTTGGTATTGAATGTCAGGCGGAAGAAGGTAGTATCACCCGGCTCGATTTCCCGTTTTAGTATCGTTACCGAGGAACAGTCACAGGATGAAACGGCATCGATAATCCTCAGACGGCTGTCGGTGCGGTTAACCAGTGGAAACAGATGGTAAACGGTGTAGTCGATACCGATGTGGCCGAATTCATATTCCAACTCCTCCGGCAGTACCCCAAAATCCCCTACAACTACATTTACCTCTTGTCCCCGGATGTGCCCGGGCGCTATCAAGGTGAATGCCATCAAGAACACCAACCATCGACAATTAGCTCTCATGAACAGTGACCAACCTCCTTCTCCGACGGCAGAAAACCATGTTTCCGCATCCAGTTATCATTGTAGCACTTACTGAGATAGCGTATGCCGGCGTCGCCAAAGATGCCGACTATTACCGCTTCAGGTCCGGATTTGACGGCCACTTTCTCCATAGCCCAGGCCACGGATCCGGAAGAGCCGCCCCCGCAAATGCCTTCACGGGAAGCAATTAACCGAGCCCGTTGAAACGAATCGGCGTCGGATACGGTAATTACTTCATCTACCAATTCGCGATGCAGTGCCTCGGTAATCACATCTGAACCGATTCCTTCAACCTGGTACTGGTGTCCTTCGACGGTTTTACTGTTTTTGATATACTCAGTAAATACCGACCCTTCCGGGTCAACAGCTATTGTCCTAATGGCCGGGTTTTTCTCCTTCAGGAATCGAGCGGCTCCTGAAAAAGTACCGCCGGTCCCGATACCGGCTACGAAGTGTGTGATCGTGCCATCGGTATCGTCCCAGATTTCCGGCCCGGTGGTCAGGTAGTGGGCTTGAACATTATCCTGATTGTTATACTGATCGATATCGAAATAGCCCTTTTCGGCAGCCAGTCGGCGGGCCACAATCCAGAATCCTTCCGGATCGTCATGCCTGTCGGTGGTGGGAGTGACAATTACCTCGGCGCCATAGGACTTGATCAGATCGATTTTCTCCTGGCTGGTTTTGTCCGGAGTGGTAATAACGGCTTTCAGGCCAAGTGTGGTTGCCACCATCGCCATCGCCACACCGGTGTTGCCGGAAGTATTGTCGACAATAGTGTCACCCGGTTTCAGGCGTCCCTCAGCGATCGCCTGGCTGACAATATGGTAAACCATACGATCCTTCAGCGAACCGGTCGGGCTCATAAACTCCAGTTTCACAAATGCCTCAGGCCCGTTATCCGGAATGCCGGTTCTCAGCCGCACCAGGGGCGTGTGGCCTATGAGCTCAAGTATGTTATCATGTGTTCGCATGGGCTGTATTTCGCTTTGCCGCAGTTTAGGCAATTGTTATACAATGTTCAACCACATATTCCCTAAAAAAACGGCTCGCTTTTAGTTGACACTACCTATCAGGTTGGTGTTTATATGCTCCCGAATCGTCGTCATTGGGTCATTGGCGGCGGGATTGGAAAGAACAAAGTCTCTATCGTACAGAAACGTGGAGGTCGGATGAATATCTATAAGCTGTTGGTTCTGTTGGTGGTTCTGTTGCTGATGGGTCTCGGCTGCTCGCGTAAGCAGGAAGAGGCATCCCAGTTGGAGCAGGAAATGCTGGGTGGCGACGATACCACCGCTGATATGTTGGCGGCCGAATCACTTGCCGCCGACAGCTACGCAGCCGACATGGATGCCGGGGCTATCCCGGTCGAGGAAGAACCGCAGGTTGAATTACAGCTAACTGAGGCGGCCGGCTATTTCGTCCAGATGGCGGCCTGTGAATCATCGGAGTATGCCCGCTACCTGGCCGACAAATACGTTGCCCGGGGGTATGAGCCATACGTGACTACAACTACCTTAGACGGCCAGAAATACTACCGGGTTCGCATCGGTGGGCTGGAAACGCTGCAACAGGCCAAAGAACTGAAGGCTGAACTGACCGATAAGTACTCGATCGACGCCTGGATCAACAAAACGGACTAGGAGGATCGCCTGGGCTCCTTCGGGGCATTCAGGGTGTTACCGGGATGCTGCGGCGTGTCGAGGGGGCGCGCACCACGTCTTCAGTGTGGCTGTGCGTAGCTTTAGCCCGGATTTCCCATTTGAATCGGGGTTCTGGGATTGAGATGCGTTATTATATGGTGTATGGAAAGGATTTAACGGACATTTTGTCATCGCAAGTGGGAGAACCCAATGGGTGAAGGATGCAAGGACGCTCTCAGGCTCAATTTTGATCGCAAATTGAAGCTCGAATTTCATCGAACTAAAGTTACCAGTGATGCCGGTTTGCTGGCCTACCGAGAGCTTGATGAAGTCTTGGGGTAGACGAGGGGATGGCAGTGGTTGAGATCAGTGACAATCGGATTGGCCGCTTGAAATCAGTCCCCGTTAGTATAAGTTGATATGGAAAGACATAGTCTTCTGTGGGGACAGAAAGCGAGGGTATGCCCAAAAACAGCTTCAGGAGAATTGGCGACTGCAAAACGCCGTCATTTTTGTGCTCATGGAACGGATCACTCTGGGAAGCGAAAAGATTATTGATAATTCGAAGAGACTTTTGTATTTTTTAGATGTTGAAAGGGACAAATTATGTTTTCGAAAATTTCATCTGGGAAATCTCGGTTTAGGATAGGTCGCTGAGATTTCCCGTAGTAAAACTATGGATGAGCAGACCCTGACAGGGTGTTGAATAAGTGTTCAGTCATACTCAATGGCTGGCACACTCTATATTTACGTCAGATGAAGTGAAAGGAGTATCGGATGAAGACACATCTTACCATCTGTATCCTGGTGTTGATTCTTTGTTCGGCTATCGCTATTGCCGGTGACTCCACAGAGCAGTCGGCACTCGAACCGTCAATTACGGTGAACGAAGTCCTAAAGCGGTATATCGATGCCGTGGGCGGTCGGGATGCTATCGAGAAACTCACTACTCGAGTGTCAAGCGGGCGACTGATTACCAATCTTCCGTCGAGAGAACCTCCCGTGTATGATTCCACTTCCTTTGAAACTTACGCCGGACTGCTTCATCGGTACCTGATGATCTCAACTACTCCTGATGGTGTCGAGCGGGCCGGATTCGATGGTAAAATCGGCTGGCGGCAAAATGCCGACGGGATCAAACGCGACGAACAGCCGTTGAGATCAAAGCCGGCCTGGCTTTTTGACCCGCAGGGTGCCTTGCACATCACGGACTATTTTCCGGACCTGACTGTAACCGGAATGGAGCAAATCTTCAACCGGCCTGTCTACCTGTTGGAATCGAAGGACCTTGAGCAAGCACAATACGGGCTTTACTTCGATGTCGCCAGCGGTCTGCTGCTCCGTATCGGTTACTACTGGGACCTGCAGGATTACCGGACAGTGGATGATGTATTGATCCCTCACCGGGTAGTCACCAGCCGCAAGGGAGGATCGAGCACCTACCATTTCGACGAGGTGAAGCATAACGTGGCCCTGAATGATTCTCTGTTTGTTATGCCGACCGAACCGAAACAGTAAAAGTAGAATCTTTTTAACCGCAATTGCCATATCTACAGGATTTGGAGACGTGAAGGCCAAAGCGAAGCTAATCGTGGCTGTTATATGGGTGTGCGGCGTATGTCCACATGCACCGTGATTTGCCGGCAAATGTGGACATCTGCCTATCACAGGGATGGAACATAGAGATCACCACGCCCGCCTTCTGAGAGGACGAGGTGATGAGGTTGAGTTATTTAGTAACGATGATTTGCCGCTCTGAGGTTTCCACACCCAAAAGTTATCTCTAACAGGGTGTTGAAAAAGTGTTCTATCATGCTCAATTGCCAACACACTCGTCATCCCCGCGAAAGCGGGGAGGTGGATTCAAATTTGAAGTGCAACATGTTATTCCAAAATATCTCTGCTGGTGTTAGAAAGTCCAGACATTTTCGTGGTGTGTTATTGTATGCCTGGATGAGTTCGAGGAAGCGATTGTCGGTGAGGGTGGCCAGGTCA
>JBDRNJ010000045.1:0-6061 GCA_043811375.1 bacterium
TGACTGGCACATTCTACGTGGCGAGCCGTTTCTGGTGCGACTAATGGGCTTTGGACTTCTGAAACCGAAACACCAGATACTCGGAGCCGATATGGCTGGCCGGGTTGAAGCTGTTGGTAAGAATGTAATTCAGTTTAAGTCGGGTGACGAAGTCTTTGGCTCGAGTATGGGTGGATTTGCAGAATATGCTTGTGTTTGCGAGGACAAATTAGTGCTAAAGCCGGCAGCTATGACTTTTGAGCAGGCGGCGGCCGTGCCAGTTGCGGGTATCACGGCGTTGCAGGCCCTTCGAGACCATGGGCGGATACAGGCAGGGCATTATGTGTTGATCAACGGTGCCTCGGGAGGTGTAGGCACCTTTGCCGTTCAGATTGCCAAGGCGCTGGGAGCTCATGTGACTGGTGTATGTAGCGGGCGGAACCTAGAGATGGTTCGGTCGATTGGCGCAGACCAAGTGATCGATTACACGAAAGAAGAGTTCTGGCGGAGAGGGAAGGAATACGATCTGATTCTTGACAATGCAGCGTTCCAATCGATAAGTAAGTCTCTGCACGCCTTGAAGGCAACCGGGGTATATGTTCTGGTTGGTGGCTCCTCATCCACTGCGAGTATTCTGCGGTCGCTGATTCTCAATCCTCTAATCTCAAAAATTAAGGGCAGAAAAGTCGTCTCATTCATGGCGAACGTGAATCAGCAAGATTTGGCTGTTCTCAAGGAACTCCTGGAAGCCGGCAAAGTCGTGCCTGTCATTGACAGGAAGTATTCTTTAAGTGAAGTTCCTCAGACGATCCGATATGTGGAAGAAGGGCACACCCGAGGAAAGGTAGTAGTTACCGTGCACCAATAGCGCAGTCTCACACGGTAGCTGATTTCTTCCGAAAAGAAACGGTCACAATTTGGTCACAATAAGGTGTAAGTCCTTGTGCTACAACGCGAGTATGGGTTCGATCCCCCCACCTCCAACTTATTGTACCACAATAAGTTAGGCGGAGCACTACAACCATATTACCCAATCACACCGAATAACGTGCAACCGTTTTGGTCACGATTTGGTCACATTTAGCGCACCGGTTACTGCGTTCAAGAGCCAGCCCGTCACACTCATACTTCCCCGCACTACCTTTGCATCTCGGATTTCAACCTCAGTTTTGTTACCACTAATAGGTCAACTGCTGCAAAGAGCATGAACAGAATAATCCCGAATAAGGGAACGGCTAAGGCGTCAGTCTTTCCACCGGCTGCCGAAGTAAGTTGGATTCCGCATTCCCAAGCATCCACCAGATAGCCAGTAACAATATCCTTCAATTGCGGCGTCAACAGAACAATCGAGCCGGCAATGGAAAGGCAAGCGAGTGCGACGACGGCCACGATGACATCAGTCATTCGCCTCTGTTGCTGCGTACATTTCAGGCGTCTCATGACGATCTTTTTAAACCCGTTCGGTATTGGGTTCGATGAGGTGGAAAGAACCATTTCTCCAAGCTTTTCATACAGCAGAAACTGTTTCCGACAGTCAGCACAGGTGCCGAGATGGTTCTCTACGTGTGCCCATTTGTCCGATCTATCTCTTTGGAGGTAAGATTGGATTTCATCGTCAGTCAAGTGCTTCATCGTAACAAGTCCTCTATAGTGAATTTTTGCAGCAAATCGTTTTTTAGTTTTGCCCTGGCGCGGAACAGGAGGCTCTTCACAGTACCCAGTGGCATGCCAAGCGATTCCGCCAGCTCCGGCAAAGAAAAACTTTCCAGATAGTGAAGCGTTATCACCAATCGATCAGTCCTTGGGAGCTTCTCAACAGCCTCTATCACTGCGGCCGCTATCTCCTTATGACATATCACCGCGTAGGATGTTGGAGAAGCCATCGAGAATGAGTTTTCGCCATCTGTGTGTTCGATTTCGTCTACCTTCTCTAAGCCTGTGCAGAAATCCGGATTGTGCTGGGGGTGAGACTTGGATCGGCGGAGCTGGTTCAGGCACGTATTATAGGCAATCCGGGAAATCCAAGTGGTTAAACTGCATCGAAATCGAAACCTGGGGAGACTCTCATACACTCTGATGAAAATGTCCTGCGCCAAATCCTCGTGTTGCCTATAGTCAGGAATCATGCTCCTGACCATATGGAACACAAGCCCCTTGTATTTCGATACTATGGCTTCAAAAGCACCGGAATCTCCGGATAATGCAGCGTTCACAGAGGCCCGGTTCTCATCAGATACACCCATACCAATAATAGACGCAAATGGACCCTCTGCGGTTGCAGAACTGGATTTGGCCATGGGCCTGCAACCGATCGTGGAATTGCGTGTCAATCAGTTTTAGAACGAGACCAATTAAGGAGGATTCAATGGAAGGTGATATGCTGAGACCGGTCGTGATGGTGCTGGTTGTCCTGGTCTTTGCCGTAATTGCAAAGGGCGTAATAGATTACTTGAGCAGAAGGCAACTTCCAGCCAGAGAAGCAGCGTCTGAGGATCTTAATTCCGGTAATCCGAAGGCCACTATATGGTACCTTATGTCGAATCTGAAATGGGCGCTGATCTGCCTTGGATTTGGCGCCGCCGTAATCATCTATGACAGTTTTCAGGATGTGTTTTCCATGATCGGTGGTTTTGGGCTCATGTTTGTTGGTGCTGGTCTCGGTTACCTGGTTTATTTCCTGATAGCGTGGCGGTGGTCTGCGAAAGAAAGGCACGGAAAGGAGTAAGAAGAGAATGTTAATATTGAAAGTATTTCGACAGTGGTTCCTAGCCACGCTTTTGATAGCAGTTATGCTCCTGATTAGCGGGCCGACGACACGCGTGAATGCATCGAACGAACTGCACGACAAAATCTCAGCAATAGTCAAGGCGGAAGCCCAATATGATCTGTTCTCTGGGACAGTCCTTGTAGCGAAAGATGGCCAGGTGATCTACTCCGGCGCATTCGGGGAGGCCAACAAAGAAAACGGTGACCCAGTCACGCTTGATACTAAGTTTAATATCAGTTCGGTACAGAAGACATTTATCGCTACCCTCATAATGCAACTTTACCAGGATGGCATGATCGATCTGGACGACTCTCTGACAAAACACTATCCCGAATGTCCCTGGGGGTCTGCTGATCAGGTTCGCCTCCGGTATCTGCTTAACCATACCTCCGGCCTTGCTGACTATCGAGACAACGAGGAATATCAGAGAAATTGCGACAACTATACGTGCATTGATGACGTCCTGCCTCTGGTTTGGAAATACGAACCGGCCTTCGCACCCGGTGAGAGATTCGAGTATTCTAACGCCGGCATACTCCTGCTTAAGGGGATTATCGAAAAGACGACCGGGAAGAAGCTCGCAAAAGCAGTGGAGGAACGCATTTGGGATCCGCTGGAAATGAGAAACACATGCTTCTATGTCGGAGGAGACCCATTAATTCATAAAGCAGGTGCCTACAGTCTTGCGGCCGATGGAGAGTCGTATGAGCGTGTCGAGGGAGAGCCATCTGCCTACGCCGGGGGCGGCATTTACACCACTGTTGGCGACTTGCTCAAGTTTGACCAAGCTCTTTATGGCAGCGATCTCCTTAACGAAGAGAACAAGAGCCTCATGTTCACACCGGTGCCAGCGAGCCCAAACTACGCCTACGGTTGGATTGTGGTTGAATACGGCGGTACAACCGTGATCTACCACAGTGGCGGTTCTGGCGGATTCAATTCGGAGTTTCGGCGCTATCCGGAAAAGGGTTACACGGTCATTGTCCTATCCAACTATCAGCAGGCGGCTTATTATGTCGCTAACAAGATTGACTGCCTGCTTTTGGGGTTGCCCTATGAGATGGCGACTGAGGCAGACCTTCAATTCAAACGTGGTATACATTTTCAAAATCTGCAGGAGTATTCCAAAGCCGCCGAGTCATTTCAGAAAAACCTCGGTGGCAACACCCCACATATGGCTTCGCTCTATCAAGCAGCTCGGACGAGAATTTTGGGCAAATTTGATCTGGAATCGGCCATAGCATTGCTTGACAGATACATCTCTCTGGCAAATGAATCAACCAGACCTTCGATAGCGGCAGCATGGTGGCGCAAGGGCGTCGCTTATGAGCAATTGGGAGAAATTGAGAAGTCAATTGCCTGTCACGAGAAGTGTCTTGAGTTAGACGAGGGCTTTTCCGACGCTCAGGCAGCGTTAGATAGGTTAAGACAATCCAAATAGAGATTTGCGTTTAGTTTCTGATGCAGCCATCAGAAACCGCAAAAAAGGACAAAGAAAAAACGGTCACAATTTGGCCACAATACGGTGCAAGTCCTTGTTTCACAAGGTGAGTCGGGGGTTCGCCCTCCAACATAGGTCCTCAGAGATAGGATAAGACTTGAGAATGAAGGAATGCAGCAGTCTCGAGAGATATTGACATTTATTAACTTAGCAACTTGAAACAACAAACAGTCTCCTTGGTCGTATTGCTTGAAGAGTGCGAAAGGTACCAAGAACTCAAACTGAGGGTGGTTTCGTCATGAAGACAGTAAAGCTGTTGCTGCTTGTCACCATAATCGTCGTAATGGTTTGTGGCGGCTGCACCAAGGAGTCCGATATGTCTGCACCACGGGAGTGGGCCTTTGAGATGGAGAAAGTCTGGGAGATTCAGCAGATAGGGGAAGATGAATTGTTGCGCCCTGCGGAGCCGCGTGTTGCTGATGACGGAACCCTGTATTTCCATGATTTCGCACGGCATTTGAGTTACATTATTGACGGCGATGGCAAGCTGGTCAGCACGTTTGCTCCCCGGGGTAGCGGTGAGGGCGAGGTGCCGTTCTATATTAACTGTTTCCCGGCTGGTGATTACGTGGTCATCTGCGCCATGGACGCATTCCATTTCTTCACCAGACAGGGGCGGTTTGTCAAGGCCGTGCCGAACAATCTGTTCGTCCGTTTTCCGCTGGCATTCAAAAACGAGAACGAGTTCTGGGTGGCTCCCGGTGCACTGGGAGATTCACCTGGAGGTTTAGTGGTAGTGACTCATGTCAATCTGGCGTCCGGCGAAGAGACCACCGTCCACGAATTCGCGCTTTTCAATGAAGAAAAAAACCCAACCGGAGGTGGCGTGGTTGTTGGTCTGACACCGCAGGTGAAGATGGGTTTTGACCGGCAGTCCGACCGGGTCTATTATGGCAAGAACAGCGACACCGTGATCTATCGGCTCGCCGGTGGCGGAGGCAAGGTCGATTCTTTTTCGTTTACCGGGGTCCAGCAACCGGTCAGTGAGGCGGAGAAGAGAAACCACTTCGCCAAGTTCGACATCCCGGAGGAACCAATGGCAATGATGGTCGAGGCGCTTCCTGACCAGATGGCCTACTACAATCGAATCCAGGTTGTAGATGGCCTGGTATATTTGTTCAGTGCCGAGAGTATTGATCACGCTCAGTCAGGGCAGGTCGTCAATATCTTCTCCCCGGAAGGTCGGCATCTGTACTATGGCCGAATTCAGGTGGAGGAAGGGTGGCATATTTCCAGCCCTGATAACTTGCAATTGGCCCATGGGTTCATTTACGCGGTGCAGGAGAACGACGCAGGGGACAAAAAAAATCGTCAAATACAGGATAGCACTCCCTCGATTGTGAGTTATCGGGCCCATACAATCGGCGCGTGCGGAAAGCTTGAGGTTTCTTCGCCTGAGGATACCCAACTCGGTCGCAGTGTGGCTCGCAAAAAGAACCAAGAAAAAACGGTCACAATTTGGTCACAGTCCACGAGACAAAAACGTCGGTTGTGATTGTCCATTTGGTTGCTGTTTTGGCTGACAGACCAGATCGTGGCAGAAAATCCCAGCCGCCGCTTCGTTCTGGTATGGGTACAAGGCCGGACTCACAGTGGTCACTCGCTTCAAGAAAGCGATCGCTAACATTGCGTATGCCACACACTTCTATGAGTGTTACCGGACTGTGTTGAAACTGTATGTCGTCAAACAAGTCGGACACGTTGCTCCTTAAGCTAAGACACACTTTGCCTCATTGCAATGGCTTTTCGGTATGATTCTCTCCGTTTCCTGATTGTTTCTGTCTTGATTCGTTCCCGCTGCTCCAATATCTCCG
>JBDRNJ010000046.1:0-7089 GCA_043811375.1 bacterium
ATTGATCTCTGTGCGCAAGGCCGTTTGGCCCCTTCGTGAGGTTATTGGTGGCCTCGAAAGGACCGAATCTCAACTGATACAGCAATCGACCGATCCATATATCAGGGACCTGTATGAGCATACCATTCAAGTGATTGATACCGTTGAGACCTTCCGAGATATGGTTTCAGGTCTTCTAGATTTGTATCACACCGGCATGGCCAACCGCATGAACGACATCATGAAGGTCCTCACTATTTTTGCGACTATCTTTATTCCTCTGGGTTTTCTGGCCGGTGTTTACGGCATGAACTTCGATACCGGCGCCAGCCCCTTCAACCTGCCCGAGTTGGGCCTTCGCTACGGTTATCCCCTGTTCTGGGGCATAGCAGTAGTGTTGGCCGGCGGGCTGCTCTGGTTCTTCCGCCGCAAGGAGTGGCTGTGAGACGCTCATAAGAGTAGGTCAATGTAGATCGATACTCCTTGGAGTCTCGACACATTCCAGACCGACCGGCATTGTCTAGACTCCTTCGGGGTGTCGACCTACAGCGGCAGGTCGGTCGGGTTCCAGAGTTAGCGCAGCGAACGAAGAAACCCGACACACACAAGTGTGTTTTGTGCGCCATCGAAGGGCAGCGGCGTCCGTCCGGACTGGATCCCCGCCTTCGCGGGGATGACGATTACGGCGCGGCTTCCCTCACACCCCGACCCCAGTCTTCTTCCTCTCCCATGCCTTCAATATGACACTCTCCAACTGTGCCAGGCAGGTGGCGGCGTTGTACTTTTGTGATACCTGCGCGCGCAACGACTGTGAATCGTACGATGGCGACGTCAGCAGAGTCATAAATTCATCGACCGTGTTGAACACCAGATCGTCGCCAAACAAATCCCGCGCGCCACGCCAGTTGTGCACCAGCGGCTTGACCCCGCACGCCATCGCTTCGATCACATTGTTGGGGCAGCCTTCCCAGGGACTGGTCGAGATAACATAGTCCATGTCCGCTAGAAAAGCCGGGATATCATCAACCCAGCCGTGCGGGACGACATGCTCGCGCAGCCCCATCTCGGTGATCAGATGTTTGACATAGACCTCAAAACGCTTCTCCTGAAAATCCCCGGCCAGATGAAAGCGATAGCGATGGTCATGCGCGACGGCGGCGGCGATACACTGCAGAAGCAGGCTGATCCCCTTTTTGTGATTGACATACCCGACGTAGGCGACATTGAACCCCGGCGCTTTTTCATAGAAGGGGTAGTTGTCCAGATCAATGCAGTTGGGCACGACCAGCGACGGTACCGACTGAAACGGTGGAGCGATGGTCTCGAGCGCTACTTGACGAATGTGATCCGCCACAAAGATAGCCTGATCGATATTGGCCCAGTTGATTTTGGTGGTGAATTCCGGTGTCAGGATCTCGTATGAGCGGATATGGCTGATCAGCAGCGGGGCCTTCTTATTGAGCGAGAGGAAAATGACCGGCTCGTTGCACCAGGCCGACCAGACTATATCGGCCCAGGCTCCCAGGTCCAGGAGGTCCTCGTATCCGTTCGGCTTGACGACACGAACGCGGTTGGTCAGGCCGAAGTAATCGGTCCAGAGCGTGGTGAAGCGGTTGTTGAAGGTGTTGACGATGGCGATATTTAGGCCAGCCAGCCGTGGCGGCGCGAATCGAGTGAACGAACTCGGCCCGCAGGCGTCGCTCAGGGCACCCAGATTCTGAGAGGCCTCGTCGAAGCCGGGGTCGATTTCAAGGGCTCGACTAAATAAGCGATCGGCATCACGATACCGTTTCTGGTGGAAGGCCAACACGCCGAGGTTGTTGTAAGCCTGGACTGAGTCGGGGTCATGGTGCAGAACTTCCCAAAAGCACTCTCTGGCTTTCTCGAATTGCTGGTTTTCAAAGAACGCTTCACCTTCGGCGAGTTTACGGTTCATGTACGGGCCTTTTGCAGAGTTGGTAGTTATTGGCGACGGTTTAGCCGCGGTGATCGCGGCTTTATACCGAAATCACCAAACCAGAATAGCCGGCATACGGGCGGAGTATCAAGTTTTAACCCACCACCTGTGACTAATGGTGTGGTCAGAATCAACACTGGGACAAACTTTGACGAATGTCTTGACAAGGGCCTTTGGCGGCGTATATTTGACACCCAGATCGCGGGGTGGAGCAGTCTGGTAGCTCGTCGGGCTCATAACCCGAAGGTCGTAGGTTCAAATCCTACCCCCGCCACCAAAATCACTATACTACAATCACTTACATGAGTGATCGAAATCCACAGACCTTAGGGTCGTCAGCCCGAAGGTCATTAGGTTTTTGCTGTTATTTGTTAATAGTATTTCCTGTGAGTGAATATTGCTTCAGCTAAGATTGTTTTTCAAACAGCTTTAGCCAAAGCTTAAGAGATTGTGAGAATTGATTTTGAGGTTCAACTTCTTTAGGTTATCTCAATACGTACTAGAGAATACAAAAACCCTAGCAAAATTTAATAAATCTTTAAGGTCAATTCCTAAACTAAAGGAGATAGATTAATTATGTCGTACGGCTGGATTGATGCAAAGAAATTTCCATTCAATACACTGTTGTTGATGGACACTTGGATCATCCGCTACATATCGAAAATAAAGAACGCCGAGTTCAATCAGAACTTCGCTGTAGCTCTTGCAGCTAATCCTTCGGTGTGTTGGTATTTCAAAAACAGATGCCCTGACCGGAAAGAACATTTCAAAATCATGGTTGAAAATGCACCAACTGATGTCTCTGGCGCAAATGTCCGTGAATGTGAAATTTACGTTCTGGACTTTTTGGATACATTTGTAGTTTATCTGTATCCAACCATAATGGACGCGCTACCCTATATTAGGAATTGGGAACCTCATCGGCTATTGTCTATCACTGAATTTAAGGGAAAAACGGTCCTAGATATAGGCACAGGCACAGGCCGATTGGCGTTAGCCGCAGCCCCATATGCTAGTATGATTTACGCCTGCGAACCGGTCGACAGACTTCGTGAATACTTGAGGGAGAAGCTTGAGCGTTTACGGATTGATAACATCTTTGTTGTTGACGGGACATTGGAAAAATTGCCATTCCCCAATGAGTCTTTCGACATCGTCGTTTCAGGTCATGTTTTCGGAGATGATCACAGGCAAGAGCTCCGGTTTATGAACCGAGTAACCAAAAAAGGAGGATGTATAATCGACTGTCCCGGGGAAGAAAAGGAAAAACAACCCGATGGTCCGAAAAAAGCGATGATTGAGCTGGGTTTCGAATATGTCCATTACGAGTCGATATTGGGTGGGGATGTGTTCATATATTGGAGGTGGAAAACTGCTTAGAGTGTTCCCGCCCAATCTCCCAGGGAGTCTTCTCGGGTGATGCTCTAGACTCAATACGGCCTTTTGAAGATATGTGCTACTATCACGATATTCAGAACTTGGTTTTTTAACATACACCTCTTTCTAACATTTTTCTAACATAATTAGCCAAAACAGTGGATAATAAGAGAAAACACCAGACAAAAGGCTCAAGCTAAGTTGTTGCTATTATTGCCTGTTAGTGTCTGGTGCTTTCTACTGTTTGGACTAATGTACAGGCTCATAACCCGAAGGTCGTAGGTTCAAATCCTACCCCCGCCACCAATTAGTCAATCCCACAACAATTTACGAGTGCAATCATGGACCACGCAGGTCTTCGCAAAATGGTATTTTGCACGATTTCGTCACGGGGCGACTTGGATCGCTCATATGTGGTTGACGATCTTGCAGACTCTGTCGCCATGTTCTGTCTCATGCGTGTGAGATTCGGAAGTGAAACTGAGGTGTATTGAGTATCACTTGAGCTGTGAGAGAAATAGTCTTTTCAATCGGGGACAGAACGCTGCGTTGTTCCGGCGATCGAATCGGAGTCTCGTGCGGCGGCATCGGGGTTGCGCGGCGGAGGATTTCGATGTCATGCTATAGACTGGCCAAGATAGCAGTCTGTCCAAAGCTGGGGACGCATCCATGCACACTAGTTCACACTGCCATAACGTGGCAGTGGAAGCCTGTTTAGCCCCGTTTCTTTCGCATTCGGCCTTGACAAAGATTGAGCTTTGGGGCCATCTTTATGGTTGATAGTGGCAAAACCTGTGAAGGGCAGGTTCCACGACCTAATGGTCTTAACAGATTAGGGGTACAGTGATGCGAAAGGTGATAACGCTTGTTGTCTTGGGGGCGCTGGCTTGTGCTCTCCTCTCCTCACCAGCGCATGCACTTAGCTTCGATCCAAGAAAGCCAAAACCCGACCAGGTACTCAACCGGTCGTGAAGCGGCGACGATACGGGATGGGATGATGTGGAATACTCTCCCGATCGGAAGTATGTCACATACGACCTGAGTATTGCTTGTTTGAATCACACAGGCATTCCTATTCCGCTGCAAGGACTTATCCTGTTCATTGTTGACCAGCTCAACAACAACGATACAGTGGACGATGTTGGACACAAAGCTGATTAGAAAACACATCCGCGATCGCAAATACACCTGTGCTCTGGAGATGCTGCAGGACGTGGATTCAGCTCGACTCTCTCGCACGGAGTACGGGGAATACCTGTTATTGCGGGCTCGCGTTTCGATGAGGATCGAAGCGTCCACATCTGTCTCCGATGACATCGAAACCGCACTCGGGCTGTTCAGGCATGGCCCCGAGACTGGTCTTTTTTCAGAGGGCAAGTACATCAAGGGCCTGTGGCTGTCCACCCAGGGTCAACACTCCGAGGCTCGGGATGAGCTCATGGAGGCGTATGCTGGTTTTCTTCGGTGCTGCGACACGACTATGTGTGCTGCGACTCTCAATCGCTTGGCCTATTGCTGCCTACAGGTTGGTGAGGTCCAGGTAGCGATCCGAAACTTGGAGAAGTGCCTGAACGCCTACATTGATGCAGATGATCGGACGAACAGCCTATCGGTGCGCCAGAACCTAAGCGCCTTGCGCCTGCGTTCGGGGCAGATATCGAAGTCCCAAGATGAATACGCCGAACTACGTCTGCAATTGTCCGCCTTCGGCAGTCGTAGTCGCCTGATCTTCTATGCCACGTCCGCCCTCCCTCAGGCCCTGCAAGGGGATATCAAGACTACCCGTCGTACCATCGCCGAGGCAGAACCATATCTGGATGACTATCCGCGCGAAAGAGCGATCTACCTTGAAAATCTCGGGCTCATCAACATCCTCGACGGTAAGCACGCCGCCGCAGAGAAGGCACTCAAGGAAGGGCTCGAGTTGTCGCTCGAGATTGCGCCGGAGTCGGCTCTTGTCTCTCAGATCAAGCGGCTGTTCGGTGACCTCTATGTCGCCACTGAGAAGTGGGCGAAAGCGGAGCAGTCCGCCAGTGAAGCTCTCGAAGTAGCTGAGAAGATCGGGCAACGCGTTGAGATCGCGGCGTGCTGGCGGATCTATGGTCAGATTGATACGCATCGTGGCAAGGACGACAAGGCCCGCGAGTGGTTCAGCAAGGCGATCGAGTTGTTCCAGGCAATCGGCTCAAACTACGAGCTGGCGGTCACGCGCTATCTCGCCGGAGTCTCGGGGCTTTATCACAACGGTGAGCGTCAGGCGCCCTTGTGGATGGCGCGTCAATACTTCGATTCCGAACAGGTCAAACCGTCCCTCAGGAAGATCGACAAGGCCCTCTCGGACAGCACCGTCCCTCGGACCAAAAAGAGAGACGGCTTGTCCGTCCCGGTGATTATCGCGAAGTCGAAGGTGATGACCGATATCATCGCGATGGCGGAGAATGTCGCTTCGGCAAACATGAATGTGCTGCTGACCGGCGCGACCGGAACGGGCAAGGATCTGCTCGCGAAGTACATCCATCATCATTCAGGCCGTGAGGGCGAGTTTGTGTCAGTCAACGCTGCCGCAATCCCCGGTCCGATGATCGAGGCGGAACTGTTCGGCAACACGAAGGGTGCTTTCACGGATTCCTCTGACCGTATGGGACTGATGGAACAGGCGCACAAGGGCACGTTCTATCTCAACGAAGTCGCCGATGCCACGATGGAGTTCCAGGCCAAGCTGCTCGAGGTTCTCGAGAACCGTACTATCCGCCGTCTGGGCGAGAACAAGAACCGCCCGGTTGATTTCCGTCTGATCGCCGCGACCAATCACGATCTGAAGCAACGCATCGCCGAGGGCAAGTTCCGGCTCGACCTCTATCATCGTCTTGGCCAAATACCGATAGAACTTCCGCCACTCTCCGACCGCCCTGATGACATCCCTCATCTCGTGGCGCACTTCCTGAGCAATGGATCATCACCAGATGGAGCATTGCTGGAACGTCTCGGCTTTCTGATGTCGTGTCTCGATTATGAAGGCAATATCCGCGACCTCAAGAACCGCGTCGAGATGTTGAGCCACACCACGCGTGGCGATGTCACACAGATGATCGATCTGCTCCTTGAGAACACCTTCTCCGAACACGAATGGCTGACCCGTGTTCTGAGCCGCACCGACGGCAACCGCTCCCAGACGGCGAAGATGCTCGGCGTCACCGATACCACTATCCGCAATCGCATCGCGAAGTACGAGCTCACGCAGAGCTGATTCGCAGCCAAATCACTCAAATCCGAAGCCATCACCCACCAAGTCCGAAGGTTCGGGCCCTGAATCCGAAGCCTGACACGCCAAATCCGCAGGTTAGCGCCTGAAATCCGCAGTTCTGGCCTGCTGAGCGTCCTCCAAACGACTTCTTGCGTTCAGCAGAACCCACAGCAAGCTGTGGGGCACCTCACAACAATGTTTTTCGCACTGCCCCGACAATCACTTAGACGATCGCATGCGACTCGCACCGTATTCTGGCATGATTGTTGATGGTACCTCTGTCATGATGCGGCAAACGTTCCCAATGTCGTTTTGAGTGCGTGGTTTTCCTCTGGTACCGGGGTGGTGCTCCTCCCACTATCCACCACCCCGGAACTGAAGAAGACGCAGAATGAGCATCCCCCCGTTAGGTGGACAGGTTAACAAGCAATGGTCAGCTTCTGTTGGTCATGGTATTGATAGTTTCGTTCAAAGTCAATGGGACTGACCCGGCCAATACTTGAATGGCGACGCCAGCCGTTGTAAAAGATCT
>JBDRNJ010000047.1:0-2673 GCA_043811375.1 bacterium
CCTCATCGCTATCCGTGACCTCGTCGGTCGTATAGATAGGGTTGAGATTCCGGTTTACCTGTGTGATTCAATAATGACGCCTTCGGAATACGGGGGGCTTTTTGCCGGAGGTCTCGGTAAGGCTAGACAATTGAAGACTGCACCTACTACCGTCTTAATTCCAACTGAAATCGCAACGAATCGTGAGGCCGAGGCGAAATACGCCGAACAATTGGAGTTCTGTGTTCGTAACAGCTATTCACCCGACGAGTTCATCCAGCGCTGTCGCGATGAAGGACTTCCAATCAACGAACATCAGCTCCACATCGAGTTGTACAATGAACTTGTAACACTCGACAAAGCGAACAAGAATGGAGTATGGGCGCGAATTATCAAGAATGCTTTCGCCCCTTTATTCATCGGCCAAGTCGATTATGTTGCCGGTAACCCACCATGGATAAATCTGGACGCGCTTCCACGGGCTTACCGAGAGCAGTTCATATCTATTAACCAGGGAGTCTACGGCCTGTTTCCTCATAAGGGACTAAGGGCACGTCACGGAAGTGCAGAGACAGATATTTCAACCTTATTCCTGTACGTTAGTCTGGATAAGTACGTCAAGGAACACGGGCGGCTTGGTTTTGTGATCACTCAGTCGGTGTTCTTGTCGGATGCGGGTAAAGGCTTCCGAAAGTTCAGCCTGCCGGATGGTAAACCCATAGCCGTTCGCAGAGTTGACGATCTGTCCTCAATTAAAGTGTTCGAAGGGGCGGCAAACAGAACTGCCGTAGTAATTGCGGAGCGTGACTCGGCAACCATCTATCCGGTTGAATATATTCGATGGGCACTGGTTCAAGACCCTGAATTGCACTCGCCGATACCAGATATTCTGGACCTGGATGAATTTCTGCCAAGCTGTCAGCTGTTGCATAGCCAAGCAAGGCCAATATCTAAAGATCTAACGAGTCCTTGGATAATTGGCCAAGCCGATGAAATACGGTCTCTTGGTAGAGCCATTGGGCCTTCTTCCTACAAGGCACACGTTGGCATACATACCGGTGGGGCAAATGCCGTCTACTGGATTGAGATTCTGGGTGTCCCGAGACCGGGAACAGTCCTGGTGAGAAATGTGACTGCTGGTGCAAAAAAGATAGTACCTACTTGCACCGCTAGTGTCGAAGAGGGATTTGTCTATCCTTATCTAAGAGGACGCGACGTCCATCGCTGGATATCTGAGCCCAGTCTCTACATACTCGCGCCGCAAGATCCTGGACGACCACATTTGGGTCTCAAGGAAAACGAGCTGCGTCGAGGCTATCCCAAGACATACGAGTATTTTGCAAACTTCAAACAGTTCCTTGAAGACAGAGTCCATTTCAAGAAATACCTTGAGCCGGCTGGAGCCGTCTTCTACTCTCTCTACGACGTTAAGGCGTACACTTACGCACCGTACAAAGTGGTATGGCGATACATTGCCAGCGAAATGACGTGTGCGGTCATCAGCACTGTCCAAGACTCGTCCCTTGGCGAGAAACTCGTTCTTCCAGACAACAAGCTCATAATTGTCTCTCTTGATAATGCCGCGGAGGCGCACTACCTTTGCGCTCTTCTGAACTCATGCATAAGTAGGTTCATAGTCTCCAGATATGTGGTGGGGACTCAGATTGCTCCACACGTTCTAGAAAACATAGCGATTCCAAGATACGTAGCTGCCGACTCATTGCACGGGGCACTCGCTGAAGCCTCTCTGACGTGTCACAGGGAGACAACCAGAGGTAATGCACAGGAGGTGCGCACGATTGAGGGGGAGATTGATCGTTTGGCTGCTGGGCTATGGGGGATTCCTATTGGTGACCTTGGCAGATTCGGCAAGGCCCACTAGATGAGGTGGTCGATATCGTTTAGAGGCATCACTCTTGAGAGTCCATCAATTAGGGAACACGTAAAAGAGGTCATAGGTGATACTCCGCGTTGACTATATAGACAACTTCGAGACCAAGGCGCTGGATGCCATCCGTGATCTTTCCGTCGACGCGGAGCGCGTGGATATTGCTGTCGCATTTCTAACCTATCGCGGCTGGCTGGAACTGAAGCCGTGTCTGACGGCGGTAGTGGGGCGCGGTGGTCGGTTGCGCGTGATTGTGCGGCGCGATGTGCGGCAGAACAGCCCTGAAGCGGTCGAGGAACTATTCCATCTCGCCAACACGCAGGTGGCGTTCGGGTTGGCGGACACGGCGTTTCACCCAAAGGATTATTTATTTCACGCTGGCGAGAAGCTGACCGTGCTCACCTCGTCGGCCAACGCGACCTATCCCGGCCTGACACACAACGACGAAGGCGGGGCAATCATCACACATCCCGACTCAACCAACGACGAAGCGGCGCTCAAGGCCATCGGCATCTTTGACCGGCGTTGGCAGAATGCAATGCTGGTGGATGAGCAAGTATTGGCAGCATTCAAAGCGGAGGCGGTGTCGCCGCCGTTCGCCGAAGGTGTTTTGGTGCGTAGCACCAACGAGCTATACAAGAGCTATGGCATTGGGCGTATCCAGAAGGTGCGCGGGGCACAGGCGAAGGTCGAGTTTAATCCGTCGGTATTCATGCCGCCGCCTTATCGGTCGGAAAACAAGATCCTGCAACTGGCTGAGATCGAGCGTGTGGAATCGCCTCTGGAACGTGCTTGCCGTGGGGAGT
>JBDRNJ010000048.1:0-31339 GCA_043811375.1 bacterium
CTCGCATCGCTCTTCAATGTTGATCTGAGCATATCTTTGTTCCATAACAACACCTTAATAAGGTGTTGCACTTCGTTTGTGAAGCTAGGGGATCCAGTAACCTATTGATATATCTGGATTCCTGCTTTCGCAGGAATGACAGAGAAAGCAAGGCAGTAACCTTATTATCTTCCTCCTGTATTTTTCAATACCCTGTTGATGCCGACCCTGATAACCATCCTTGTGATCGGGCCGCAATTTGTTTGACAACATCGGGATGGCTGATTATCTTGGTCACTCGTTTTATGCTGTGGAGAATGGTTCGACGGAATGCTTGATACGTCCCAAATGCTTCTGTACACTCGTCCGGTCGAGTCCGACCTGGAGGAGTTTCACCAGAAACTGACCGACTACTTGCGGGGTGATTCTCCGCTGATAAGCTCAATTGCCCGCCACCTGCTGCGCACCAGAGGCAAACGGATGCGCCCGGCCTTCCTGTTTTTATCTTCGCGGGCAGCCGATAATTTCACCGATCACTCGGTTAATGCTTCGCTGGCCATCGAGATGATTCACACCGCCACCCTGCTGCATGATGACGTGGTGGACGAATCCGAATTGCGACGCGGCCAGGAAACCGTCAACACCCAGTGGACCAACCTCATCTCGGTGCTTATGGGCGACTACCTTTTCGCCAAGGCGTTTCGCATTATGGTGAGTACCGAATCGGTGACACTGATGCAGGCAATTTCGCAGGCAACGGAGCGGGTATCGATCGGGGAACTGCGTCAGATCGAGGAAACGGGCAACTTTGATCTCTCGGAAGATGAATACCTGTCGATTATCGCCGACAAGACCGCATCGCTGTTTGTCGTTTCGTGTGAGGCGGGTCCGATTCTGTGCCGTCGCGGCAATCGCGATCGGCAGCGCTTTGCCACTTTCGGTGAAAAGATCGGTGTCGCCTTCCAGATAGCCGACGATCTGCTGGACTTTGTTGGTGACGCCGAAGTTACCGGCAAGGAGCCCGGTAATGACGTGCTCACCGGTAAAGTCACACTGCCGTTGATTCACTCGCTGCGCCAGGTCGGTCAATCCGGCCGACGCGAAATCATCCGTCACCTCAAGAATAATGGCGGATCGGAATCCTTTGCCAGGGTGTTCGACTTCGTACGTGAGAACGGTGGCATTGAATACGCTTATCGTCGGGCCGATGAACTCAGCCGCCAGGGTCTGGAGGCCATCGACAACGTGCTGCCGTCAGTTTATCTCGATTCCCTCACCCGGATGGTGGAGTTTACCACCGCCCGCACCTCGTGATCGATCGAGGCTCATCCGACAGAATGATCTGAAAGCGCCGAGCCCGGTCCGCCATTTCTTGCTGGGCAAAATTGTACCGATCACGTATTATTGAGCATTCGGAACCGACAACCTCGATAGGTGTAGAGCATTATATGTTCGGTTACAACGAGATATCAGTCGACCTGCTGACCTCCACACCGGTGTTCGCTTCACTGGCGCTGCTGGTGTCGGCAGCGCTGGCGGTCTATCTCTACCTGAGAACCAACCCGCCCCTGCCCCGCTCCCTGAGAGTGCTACTGGGCGCCATCAGGCTGGTGGCTCTGGTGGCACTGTTTGCGGCGTTATTCCAGCCCGTGATCCGCTACCATCGTGAATTCCAACGGCCACAGCGGGTGGCAGTTATTCGGGATCACTCAGGCAGCATGGATCGGATCGAGACCGGGAAGTCACGTCTGAATCGTATGGATTCTCTGCTGTCATCGGGTTCCTTTGCCGCATTGGCCAAAGACGTCGACATGACCGCCCACTACTTCGGGGGCAATCTGGCTGCAGATGCTGCTGCCGTCGACCGTGACCAAACAGCTTTGGGGGAAGTGCTGGGCTTATTGCGTCAGACAGAACTGGAACGGCCCTCCGACTACTGGATCCTTTTCAGCGACGGTCGCTGGAATTCCGGCCGGGAACCGGCGAGCGATATCGGCGCCGGTGGAGTACCGATAATCGCCGTTGACATGTCGGCCGGTAACGGCAATTTCGACATAGCTCTGACGGAGACTGACTTCAACCCGGTGGTTTTTGTCGGCCAGAAGACCGAGATCATAGCCGGGCTGGCCTGGCAGGGTGCTCTCGGCCGGCAGATCACTGTCGAGTTGCGTGATTCCGCTCGCGTTCTGGCTGAGGACCGGCTGGCGGTAACTCAGGAGGTCGGCCGCAGTGAAATCAAACTGGAGTACATCCCAACGGAACCGGGACAGAAAATCCTGCAGGTAAATATCCTTCCCTCTCCCGATGAAGCGACAGACGATAACAACCGGCGCTCGATCGCCGTCAAGGTACTCAAGAGCAGGCTGTCGATCCTGCTGGTGTCAAGCCATCCCGATTATGAAGTCGGCTTCCTGAAACGATTGCTGACACAGTCGGGTAAGTTCGACGTTGATCTGAAGGTAACCGGCACGCGGTCGGGGAATCTGGGCGGTAAATTTCCCTCCCGGCAGGCGGAACTCAACCGCTACGACTTAATTATCCTGCACGACCCGGACCCCGCCGGGCTGGCCGCGTATCAGGGAACTATCAGGTCGTACCTGGCTGAGCGGGGCGGAGCGCTCTGGGTGTTGATGGGCGAGCAGTTCGCATCACAAGCCCCGCAGCCCTGGTTCAATGACCTGCTGCCTTTCCATCCGTCACGGGTCGTCCCTTTGCAACAGGCGCAGTTTCATGCCCGGCCGGTCGAGGCGAATCTTTTCCATCCGTCCCTGCGGTTAGCGGAAAGCCAGTCGGCGGTACGCGAAGTCTGGTCGCAGTTGCCGCCCTTCCATTCGCTGGTTACTTGCGACGTTATCGGCAACGATGCGGTGATTCTGGCGCAAGCCACTCTCGACGGCGTCTCCGAGGTACGGTGGCCGGTATTGGGCTCCCGGCGGTGGGGACCCGGTAAGGTTTTCGCCAGTGCGGCGCTGCCGTTCTGGACATGGGGTTTCGTAAACCTCGGACTGGGTGAAAAGACCGGCCACTATGGCACCTTCCTGCAGGGAGTCACCAGTTGGCTGACCGTCAGGGACGACTTTGATCCGATCCGGATTCGGCCCACCAGAGATGTCTTCGCTCGAGGTGAGACCGTTACCTTCGAGGGCTCGGCTTTTGACCTGGGCTTCCGACCGCTGCCGGACGTTACCGGAATGGTTCGGTTGGTGCCGGATAACGGCACCGACACGGTCGAGACAGACCTGGCAGGGCTGGGTGACGGCAAGTACCGGGCCCGCTTTTTCAACCTGTCACCGGCAAAATACCATTACACCGGCACCTTCGAAAAAGACAACCGGCAATTGAAAGAAAACGAAGGCGATATCCTGGTCGAACCTTTTTCACTGGAGGAATACGACCCCAGCGGTGATCCGGCTACCCTGACAGCCGTTGCCCGTCTGTCCGGAGGCGACTATTTCACATACCAACAGTTCGACCGCGCCCTGGCTGCCATCGACACCCGGGCGGTAACGGCAAACCTGAGCGGTGAAGTAACGATATTCAATAAACTGTGGGTGCTGTTGGTGATTATCGGCGCTTTGTGTGCCGAGTGGCTGCTAAGGAAAATCTGGCAACTTATCTGAGATCACTTTTCCAGCGGTTTGGAGTCTCTCTGGTAGGCCTCACTCACTGATTTGAGGTCGATCTTCTCATTCAGGGCGATTTTTTCTTCGCAGAGATTCTCCACCAGCTTGCGGATTCGTTCGGCGCAATCCAGTACCTGCTGCAGGTAGCCCCGTTGCGTCTCGTCCAGTTGCTTGGATTCCTCCATCAGGAATTCGCCGTAGCCGATGATCCCGGCCAGTGGATTATTGATGTCGTGATTCAGAGTCAGGCAGTGACCGATGTAGGGCTTGAGGGCACGGAAAACGGCCAACTCTTCCCTCACGTCATCACTGATAATCGATTTCTCCAAAGCAGGTTCTTCCATCAGGCAGTTTCCTAAACACATCCCGAAACATGAAAAGAGGTTCTTCCTTCCGTATATCGGCTGTGTCAGGGAATCCTGCACATCCCCTTTTTCGTCTGGTTTCGGCAGTGGCGGGCAGTCGTCAAGAGCAACCGCCACTGCCGGATAAATCCTCTAACACATCTACGGACATGGGGGCGGTGGCGGTCCTCCCTGGAACAGGTAGGCCACGAGGTACGTCAGGTCGCCGACATCAATACCACCGCTGCCGTCAACGTCACCCTCATCCGGACATGGTGGCGGGGGGCCGCCCTGGAAAAGATACGCAACCAGGTAGGTCAAATCGCCCACATCCAACGCCATGCTGTAGTCGGCGTCGCCACGAATGCCCACACAACAAGAAGGGCTTAGATTAAAGAGGATGGAGACGTTGGCAGAATGTCCATTCGCTACGGCAATGTCGCTGTCGCCATCCCCGTCAAGGTCGGCTGAGAAAACTGAATTGGGAAAATAACCGGCCCCATAATTGACCGCCGCGGCAAATGTCCCATCACCGTTGTTCAGCAGGATGGGAACGTTATTGGAACTCCTGTTCGCCACCGCCAGGTCGTTATCGTTATCCCCGTCAAGGTCGGCTGAGAAAACTGACCAGGGACCAGTCCCGGCCCCATAATTGACCGCCGTCGCAAACGTGCCGTCACCGTTGTTCAGCAGGATGGAGACGTTGGCAGAATAGTAATTCGTTACCGCCAGGTCGTTGTCGTTATCCCCGTCAAGGTCGGCTGAGAAGACTGAACAGGACCGACTCCCGGCCTGATAAATGACCGCCTCCGCAAAGGTCCCGTCGCCGTTGTTCAGCAGGATGGAGACGTTGTCAGACGAAGACAAATGCGCCACCGCCAGGTCGTTGTCGCCATCTCCGTCAAGGTCCACTAAGAAAACTGAATAGGGCTCAATAAACCAAATCCCCCCATAATTGACCGGTGCGGCAAATGTCCCGTCACCGTTGTTAAGCAGGATGGAGACGACGCCATTAGAACCCCCATTCGTCACCGCCAGGTCGTTGTCGTTGTCCCCGTCGACGTCGGCTGCGAAAACTGAATTGGTACCATACCCGACCCCATAATTAACCGCCGCTGCAAATGTCCCGTCGCCGTGGTTCAGCAGGATGGAAACGTTGTCAGAATTCCGATTCGCCACCGCCAGATCGTTGTCATTATCCCCGTCAAGATCGGCTGAGAAAACTGACCGGGGAACATCCCCGACCCCATAATTCACCGTCGAGGTAAATGTCCCGTCGCCGTTGTTCAGCAGGATGGAGACGTTGTCAGAACCCACATTCGCCACTGCCAGGTCGTTGTCATAATCTCCGTCAAGTTCGGCTAAGAAGACTAAGGAGGGAGCGTCCCCGGCCCCATAATTGACCGGTGCGACAAATGTCCCGTCGCCGTTGTTCAGCAGGACGGAGACATTAACAGAATTGTGATTCGCCATTGCCAGGTCGTTATCGTTATCTCCGTCAAGATCGACTGAGAAAACTGAATGGGGTTCATCCCCGACCACATAATTGACCGGTGCGGTAAATGTTCCGTCGCCGTGGTTCAGCAGGATGGAAACATCGTCAGACATATAATTCGCCACCGCCAGGTCGTTATCGTTATCCCCGTCAAGATCGGCTGAGAAAACTGACCGGGGACCATCCCCGGCCCCATAATTTATCGCCAGGGCAAATGTTCCGTCACCGTTGTTCAACAGGATGGAGACATTGTCAGAATCGTAATTCGCCACTGCCAGGTCGTTGTCGTTATCCCCGTCAAGATCAGCCGAGAAAACTGAGAAGGGAACGTCCCCAGCCCCATAATTGACCGGTGCGGCAAATGTCCCGTCGCCGTTGTTCAGCAGGATGGAGACATTGTCAGAGTTGTAATTCGCCACCGCAAGGTCGTTGTCGTTATCCCCGTCAAGATCGACTGAGAAAACTGAATGGGGACTATCCCCGGCAGCATAATCAACCGCCGAGGCAAATGTCCCGTCGCCATTGTTCAGCAGCACAGACACACCCCCGCTCACCACCGCCAGGTCGTTGTCGTTATCCCCGTCAAGGTCGGCTGAGAATACTGAATGGGGAGAGCCCCCGGTCCCATAATATACTGCCAGGGCAAATGTCCCGTCACCGTTGTTCAGCAGGATGGAGACGTTGGCAGTATGGTAATTCGCCACCACCAGGTCGTTATCGTTATCCCCGTCAAGATCGGCTGAGAAAACTGAATAGGGACTCCACTTGCTCTCATAATTGACCGCCGCCGCAAATGTCCCGTTGCCATTGTTCAGCAGGATGGAGACGTTATTGGAACCCCTGTTCGCCACCGCCAGGTCGTAATTACCATCCCCGTCAAAATCGGCTGAGAAAACGGACCGGGGGCTATCCCCGACCTCATAATCGATCCTGGCCTCAAACAGCGGTTCAAATGAGAATGCACTTACCGCTGTCAGCACAACAACGGCTATTATCAGTGTTACTGAGAACTTCATAATTCTCTCCCTGTCGAATAGTCCTGCAACTTCAATGTAGTAAACCCAATGATGACATTAAATTATACAATACTATCTGTCTTCTGTCAACCGTTTTCGAGCTGTCCAACAATTGCACACTTTGGTTTCTACACTGGTGGCAAGTCTGGCCGATAAAGGGAATAGTATTCTCATGTCGTGAAAACAGACAGAGATGAATGAATCTGCTTTGAGGGACCGATATGGCGACCATTCTGGTAGTTGAAGACAAAGATTCGATGCGCAACATGCTGACGGAAACCCTCACCGAGGAGGGTTACCGGGTCGACTGCGCCCCGGACGGTCGCCACGCCCTGGAACTGGTGCGCAACAAGTCATACGACCTGGTCCTGACCGACCTGAAGATGCCCGACGTCGATGGTCTGCAAGTTCTCAGCGGTGTCAAAGACACCGACGACGACACCTCGGTCATCGTCATGACTGCTTTCGGGACGATTGAAGATGCCGTGGCGGCCATGAAACACGGCGCCTATGACTTCATCACCAAACCGTTCGACACCGACCACCTGTGCGTGCTGATTAACCGGGCTTTGGAGAACCGGCGTCTGATTGCCGAGAACACGCTGCTGCGGGAGGAACTGCTTGCCGGTCATGGTTTCTCAGACATCATCGGGCAGAATGAGAAGATGATCGAGATTTCCAGGCTGGTTCAGAAAGTGGCCAAATCCGACGCCACCGTCCTTTTGCAGGGTGACTCCGGCACCGGCAAGGAACTTTTCGCGCGAGCCATCCATACACTGTCGCTACGCAAGGACCGACCCTATATCGCCATCAACTGCGCCGCCATCCCGCGGGAACTGCTGGAGAACGAATTGTTCGGCTCGGAGAAGGGTGCTTTCACGGGCGCTCATACTCGCAAGATGGGAAAGTTCGAAATCGCGGACACCGGCACTATCTTTCTGGACGAAATCGGCGACATGGACATCTCGCTGCAAGCCAAATTGCTGCGGGTACTCCAGCAAAAGAACTTTGAGCGATTAGGCGGCACCAAACCGATCGACGTCGACGTGCGGGTTATCGCCGCCACCAACATGGACCTCGGTGAGTTGATCAAGGCTCGGCGGTTCCGTGAGGATCTGTACTACCGGTTGTCGGTTTTCCCGATAACAATCCCGCCCCTGTGCGAACGACGTGACGACATCCAACGCCTGGCGGAACACTTCATCGAGAAGTACTGCCGCGAGATGAAAAGACCGATCAAGTCCCTCAGCCGGGACGCTCTTTCACTGCTGGAGAAATACCACTGGCCGGGCAACGTTCGCGAACTGGAGAACACTATCGAACGCGCCGTGATTCTGGCGGAAGGCAAGAAGATCGTTCCCGATCACCTGGCCATCAGGTTACGACGCACCGATGAAATACAGTTGCGGGAAGGGGCCGGGTTAAAGGAGATCGGCGCCCATGCCCAGATGCAAGCGGAAAAAGCCACAATTGTCCGGGTGCTCAAAGAGGTGCGCGGCAACAAACGCCAGTGCGCCAGAGTCCTCAAAATCGACTACACCACTCTCTTCGACAAGATCAAGAAGTACCAGATCGAAAAGGCCATGCAGGGATCGTAACCGTCGTCGGCGTTCGACAGTCAACACCGGCAATCGCCCCGATAAACTCCAGTTCAGTGTGATCCCGCGACAGAAATCTATTTGGCGACAGATGGCCTTCCGCGTCGCATGGGCTTGCTGATCTTGGGGGGAGGGAGATTTACGTGATTATCCTCCGCGGCATGACCATCGGAATTAATCAGCAGCATCTCAGCGATCTTGCGCTTGTCGCAGCCAATGGTCAACAACCGAGCCGAGCGGACAATCGGCCGTCGCAGAAGAGTGTGATCCTTAGCTATCAGCCTGATGATATCCTGGCGGTCAGGCAGGTGCTTGTCCAGGCGAAACTTCCTGTAAGCATCCGACAGCGTATTGAGGAAATGAGTGATCTGAAGGTTACCGATCAGAGCGCCCACTTCCTGTTCGGTCAGAGGCTTTTCGCCGATATCGCGCACTTGCAGCAAAACACCGGCATCTTCAATAAACTTCCTGACGTCGGCACTTATACTGTCATCACCGTATGTCACCAACTGCGCGCGTTTGGGAGCCATGATACCTCCTGATATCTACCCAATTCCTGATAGCGCTCACGTTTCTTTAACAGGAAAGTACGTACCCGATCCGGGCTGGTAAACTACCCTCGCCCGAAACGAAACTATGAGTGCTGGTTAGCGGTCGTTTTATCTTATTGCTATACGACCGACCAAAAGACCTTTAATTAAAACAAAATATAGTTACAACTGTCAACAATTATTTGACAACTTTTTCCCGGCGCCGTCGTCCAATCTGCTCTGCCGGCAGTTGCCGGAATGCAGGAGATGTTACGTGAATAAGGCTCGTGTTGATATTATCGGACAAACCCACTCTCGGCTTAATCAGCGCCTCCATTGATTCAACGAAGCATTGGCTGAGAAGTTCCCTTGAAATTTCCTGCACCGGCCCGGGGAAACGCGGCATCTTACATTGCCGGGCGATTGACCTTAACGGTCGGTTCGGTTACCGGCGGGGTCAATGTTCATGTCTTCAGGGACAATTACCTGGGCTCGCCCCTCCGAAATCGTCACCAGTTTCTCAATAACCTCGGTCACGAGGAAATCAGGCGTGGAGGCGCCGGCCGAGATGCCTACCTTCCTGACACCTGTTTCCCCGGCAAACCATTCTTCGTCAATGTCGTCGGCGGTACCTATCAGAATCCCGCGACTGCAGATGGCATCTGAAATCCTGGCCAGACGTTTGGAATTGGCCGATGTCGTCGAGCCCACTACCAGCACCATGTCCACGTTAGGCGCCAGATCCATAATAGCAGTCTGGCGCTGGGTGGTGGCGTCGCAGACGGTGTTGAACACTTCTATATGGGGCCACTTCTGTCTGGCCAGCTTCTCGATCTGAGCAAACTCGGAGACCTGAACCGTGGTCTGGACCGTCAGGCCCAGCCTGGCCTCTGATTCCAGCGAGAGATTTGAAAGCTCCTCGTGACTACCAACCACGGTGATACTGTCGGGGGCGTGGCCGACAATTCCCCTGGTTTCATCATGAGAGGAATCACCATAATGAATAACATGGTAGCCGTTATGCACTACCCTGTTGATTATTTTGTATATCCGGCTTACCAGCGGGCAGGTGGCGTCAACCAGGTGCAGACCCCGGGCTTTAGCCGCCTTCTTGACGTGCGGAGCCACTCCATGAGCCGAGATGATCAGGGTGCCGCTCTCGACAGCCTCAACTGAGAATTCCTGTCCTATACCCTGTCGGCGGAAACTTTCGACCACCGCTTCATTGTGGACTATCTCGTTGAGGATAGTCACCGGTCCCGTTCGGTTGCGAGCCGTTTCCCGGGCAGTCTTGATGGCACGCTTGACTCCCCAGCAGAAACCGTGGTGGTGGGCCATAATGATCTTTTCGAGCATCTTTTTTTCCGGTCAGTGTCGTCGTGACGGTGGCGCCTGTCTCAACTGTCGGCGGTTTTAGCGTCGCCGACAAAGTGTGTTAGAAAATACTCCAGCAAAGTAGTGTCATCATCAAGCTCGGTATGAAAGGACGATACCAGCGCTCTGCTTTCGGCCAACAATACCGGATCACCTTTCAAAGCGGCCAGGCTGCTTACCTCGGGTCCGCAACGAGTGACCCGTGGCGCTCTTATGAAGCTGGCCGAGAGTATCACCTGCTCGGAGCCAAAGTCAACCGGTAGTTTCTCCTCGAACGAAGACACCTGCCGGCCATAACCGGTGCGGACGATATCTATATCCAGCAGACCCAGCGGTTCGATACCCGCCTGGTTGTCCACCACTTTTTTTGCCAGCATGATCATACCAGCGCAGGTTCCCCAGACCGGTTTTGATTTTCCAAACTCCAGCAGAGGCCGGCGGAGATGGAAACGGTCGATCAGCATACACATAGTCGTTGATTCACCGCCGGGGATTATCAGGCCGTCCAACCCATCCAGTTCTTCCGGCAGCCGCACCTCTGCCGGTCGCGCTCCCAGCAACTCCAACTGCCGGCAGTGACACGCGAAATCGCCCTGAACCGCCAGAACTCCGATATGCATACCCGAATAATCAGTCATTGTTTGTTTAACAACTTTCAAACCATTTAGTGGCAAGATAACCAGACCGGGAGGTACCGGTCAAGGCGAGTCCGCGACAATCGATCAGGAAGCATTTGATATCAATTGGGACTAAAAACTCAACTGGCGGGTGGGCGATCCCAGCGGCGGCATCTCATCGTAGGTGCGGCCCTTCAGCAGGCGACCGGTTTTTTTCTTGTTAACGCCGCCCCACTGCTTAAAGAAAAAGGCTGTTCCCTGCCTCCGGCACTGGTGTTGGATATCGAGCACCCAGGCCTCTTTCATCGGTCGGGCGCCGGGTCCGGATTCACCACCGACCACCACCCAGTCGATATTCGTCAGGTCAAGATCAGGTATCGTCCCCAGCAGTGGTTCCATTGACAGGAACTTCACCCCGGCGCCGGTGGCACGCAAATCGTCGATACGGCTGGTGTACCGGGAGCTTTCGACAGTCACGCCCATCCAGACGTTTTCCGGCCAGTCCAACCGGCTGCTCAACCGATGCAACCGCCGGGACCGTTTGGTGAGAATCTGAAACAGGTGCCGGTCGGCACGATGCATGATGTCAAAGACCTGCCGGATAAAATCAAAGGGCACCCGGTCGTGAAACAGGTCACCCATTGAGTTGGCGAAGATCACCCTCGGTTTTTTCCATTTCAGGGGCTGTTCCAGCACTTCGGGGTGCAGGGTAACCTGGAAACCACGGCGGTACTTGGCCACGCCCATCGCCTGCAACCGGCGGGCCATTCGCTCGGCGTAGCAGTGAGCACAACCATCGCTGGCCTTGTCGCAGCCGGTAACCGGGTTCCAGGTGGACGAGGTCCACTCGATGTGGGAGCTAGACGACATAGTTATTTCGAAACGTCACAATTCTACTTTTCCCCAACGAAACGTCACCAGTCTTTTTTTCCCGACGTTTGTGACGAGGCAGGTCGATTACAATGTCTCCCTGCTCTTCCAGCAGTAGAAGCGCGTCTTTGATGTTGCTCTCAATATACCTATATCCAAGCTTGTGACAGATGTTATAAACTTCCTTCACTGACAGGGTACTGCCGGATAATTCAGACTGCAATCGATTCTTGAGTTTCTCTATCGAGTATTCGTGAAACGGCATCTCAATTTGGTTTATTCTATACCTTCCGTACCGAAACAACGGGACACCGTCCTTGTCTTTCAGACTGTACGTGGCCATAATTTCCTTCATAATCTTGAAAGCAAGAGAGTGCCGCGAGATAAAGACCAAGAAATGGCTAGTCTTCTTACGAACACTGTATTCAACGCCGAATTCGAGAAAATACTCCACTTTCCTTGATTTCAGCGCCATTCTTAGCCTTTCCATGATTATGGTCTCCGAAACCTTTGGGCTCACAGAATCGGAAAGCTCGGCCTGTATTTCCTTAAGACCATCTGTCCCGAACAGGTCTTGGAGAGCCTGTTGTTGACTCGGATTTCTCAGATTCCGTTGCACACCACTAATGCTGATATAAAAAAGGCTATCACAACCCCACCTATGGGTCACAGACTCCAAGAGGTCCAACGATACCCCTTTATAACCCCACGGGTCAATGAAACAAAATGTACAGTCGTCGATAGGCAATTCGGGAATTAGCTCTCTAGTAATCGATTGGTGATTTACCTCTGGTCTGAAGTGCATAAGAGAATAGGCATGGTGTTCTTCTATGGACTGTTTCAACTCATCGTGATTGATCTTGTCATCTTCATAGAAATACGCCCGAAGCTGCTTCTGAAGCTCGTATCGTTTATACACTTCATTAAGTATGAGAAGAGGCGTTGATGGTTTCTCATCTTTGTATCTCCCCCGTCCCGAAAAGAGATCAAGGTAAGTAAGTTGCTTACACCTAGTTTTCATTATGCTGGCCCAGGAACAAAAATATTTGACGGCAATCTCGGATTTGATTCGCGATTCCTCGCGCTGTTTATCCCAAAAACTATCTGTGCTCGACATTCACCACCCCTCGACATCTGTTTATCTATAATCTATAGTGTATCTAATCACCCGCCAATCACTTTTCTTGCTGAGGAACCAAGACGCGGTCGGAACCACAAGGGACTTGACATGGTGTTTGCGTTCGTGTAGCCGCTAGCTCAAAGACATAGAAAATAATTCCCAAAAATCAAGAACTGGATTCCTGCTTGCGCAGGAATGACGAAACATACTCAGAACTCACCGCAGCGCATTCAAAAAAAAACGGCAGACTCTTTCAAGCCTGCCGTAAGAATCAAACATGACAAAAGTGGCGTTACCACTTCACCGCGTTTGCAGCAGGTCTTCCTCGGGGATCGATTGTACCTGCATCCCTTTCATGGCGCTGCCCAGGTTACGGGAGGCTTCAGCCACGATTGACGGATCCTGCCAGTGGGTAGTGGCGCTTACAATAGCCTTGGCCCGCTTCTCGGGGTTGTCAGATTTGAAGATTCCCGATCCGACAAAAACCGACTCGGCCCCCAGCAACATACACAACGCGGCATCGGCGGGAGTGGCAATACCCCCGGCAGCGAAATTCGGTACCGGCAACTTGCCGGACTCGGCCACCATCCTGACTACTTCGATCGGCACGCGGTGCTGCTTGGCGACTCCGTAAAGCTCCTCCGATGGCATCACCGTCAGTGATTTCATTACGGTGCCGATCTCACGCAGGTGTTTGACCGCTTCGGAGACATCGCCGGTCCCGGCCTCACCCTTGGTGCGAATCAGAGCGGCCCCTTCCGATATCCGCCGCAGCGCTTCACCGAGGTTACGACAACCACACACCACCGGCACTTTCAGGGGCCATTTGTCCAGGTGATGCTTATTGTCGGCCGGAGTCAGGACTTCGGATTCGTCAATGAAGTCAACCTCCAGCGACTGCAACACCTGGGCCTCGGCGATATGACCGATCCGGCATTTGGCCATAACCGGTATCGTCACCGAGCGTTTTATGTCCTCGATGACATCCGGATCGGCCATCCGGGCCACGCCCCCTTCGGCGCGGATATCCGAAGGCACCCTCTCCAGCGCCATCACCGCCACCGCGCCCGACTGCTCGGCGATTTTGGCCTGCTCCACCGAGGTAACATCCATTATGACACCCCCCTTGAGCATCTCGGCCAGGCCGACCTTGACCTTGTGCTGCTTATCTTTGAAATCTATCATAGCACATCTCCTTGCTGGTGTGATCCTTTCCGTCCCGGATCATCCCGGCCGGTGGGATCACTATCCTATAGAATATACAATGAAGAAAGGATAAGAAACAAGCCCGGATGAGCACCGGTAGTGCCCCGCCCGGATCTGATGTCTGCGGTTGATCAGACGAGCCGTATCACCCGTCTGGTCGCCTCTATCTGGATTTTCGCGTGCGATATTTGCCGAAATGCTGCCTGGTCAGAGCCTTCTTGAAGGAAGTTTCCTGAGTCTTCCAGAAACCGCGTAACTGGCAAGTGTCATACTGGTCGCAGTTGCAGGCTCTGCCCTCGGTACAGAGATTGAGGTGTACCGGACCATCGATCGCCTCCATCACATCCAGGAATGTGACTTCCCGAGGTTTGTGGATCAACCGATAACCGCCGGTCACTCCCTGGAAGGAAACCAGGATACCGCCCCGAGTCAGGTCTTTGAGAATCTTGGCCAGAAACTCGCGTGGGATCGATTCCGCCTCAGAGATGGAATTGATTGAACCCAGACGGCCTGCCGGCAGGTTTGACAGGTAACGTACAGCTCTGATTGCATAGTCTGATTTGCGTGACAATCTCATCTTCTGTTATCCTTCTTGATTAGATCGTGCTATCGATATTCCAACATCGTACGGTAATTGTACGAAAAAAGATTATTTAAGTCTACAAAATAATTGCAGAATTGACCATCGGCACCATAATTATTGACAATACCGTCTCCATCGAACCCGCTCCGGCGATAATTGCCTCACAGCCGGGTAAATCGACGGCAGCGACTTAACCGAGGTGACACAAGGCCACCCCCTACGCGGTCATCGTCCTTCTACCACAGGGGTTTGATTTACAACTCCGCGTAGCGGTGGGCTTTATGTCCTCCGGTGCATCACCACATCAAATCGGGGTGATTGTCCCTCTACCCTCTTAACCGTTCGGTTCAAACAGCCGATAATCTATGAAGATAAGCGGAAGAGCGTGAATTATGGATTTGAGTCGACTGTTTTCACAACATGGTTATTCACTGGTAGAGCTTGTTGTCGTTATTATTATCATCGGCATAATTGCTTCCATATCAATCACTTCCATGAATTCCAGCACCGAGACGGTCCGGGTCGAGAAGACCAAAAAGGAACTCGAGCAGTTAGCTTTTGCGATTGCCGGTAACCCAAAACTGATTTCGGGTGGCTTTCGGACTGATTTCGGTTATGTAGGCGATATCGGAGCCATGCCATCGAACCTGGACGATCTTGTGCAAAACCCGGGCGGGTACACGACCTGGGACGGTCCTTATATCCACGATGACTACTACGCCTCGGCGGGAGCAAGTGAGGTGGAGTTCAAAATCGACGCCTGGGGGACAGTATATACCTACACCGGCGGAGCTTCGATCACCTCCCAGGGTGGTACGACGCCGATTACACGCGAGATCGCGCCATCACTTGACCACATCCTGCGAAACACCGTCTCCGTTGTTGTGATCGATGTCGACAACACTCCTCCCGGAACCATCAATCGTGACTCGGTCAGAATGGTAATGTCATACCCCAACGGTTCCGGCGCCATCACCACCCGCACTAAATACCCGGCACCGGACGGATACGTGCAGTTTGACTCGATCCCGATCGGCAGCCACCGGATACGAATAGTCTATCTTCCTGACAGTGACACATTGACCCGAATAGTTTCCGTCGGACAGGGACAGAATTGCCACCTGACGGTCAGTTTGTTTGGTGATTTCTGGTGAAAGACATGAGCAGCGGACATTTCAACCAGATTATAGCAGGGCAGGTGTCCCAGACGTCTGCGTCTCAGAGGCAGGTTTCTCCGAGACCTGCCCTACAAGACCGACAAGCCGGTTTTAGCCCGCAAGCGGGTTTTAGTTTGATAGAGTTGACGATCGTCATTGTGGTGATCGGTGTCCTGGCAACGATTGCCATGCAGTCGATGGCTCCTCTGGTCGAAGATAGCCGCCGGACAAAAACCGAGCGCGAGATGGAGATGCTGGCTGAGGCTATTGTGGGTAATGCTTCGATAACCACTGCCGGTAAGCGTTCCGACTTTGGGTATGTCGGCGACGTCGGTGCGTTCCCGACAAATCTTCAGGCGCTATATCAGAACCCCGGCAGCTATGCCACCTGGGATGGACCGTATGTTGACCCCGGCATCTCACAGGATTCCACCGGCTTCAAAACGGATGAATGGGGTACGTTGTATCAGTACAGCGGTGGTATCACGATCACTTCCACTGGTAGTGGGTTAACCATCGCTAAGAAGATCGCTGATGCAACATCGGACTATCTTCTTAATACGCTTAACGGTAGCATCGAAGATGCTGCCGGCAATCCCCCGGGAGTGATCTATGACGATTCGATTGACATCCTGATAACGATCCCCGATGGCTCCGGAAATATGACGACCAAGACATACCACCCCGATTCAGCCGGGGCTTTTGTTCTTGATTCGCTCCCCGCCGGGACACACTCACTGCGAGTAATCTTCACGCCCGACGCGGACACTCTTTTCAGGTATGTAACAATACTGCCCCGGTACCGAGGCTCCTCTATCTGCCGGTTCTCTACGGACTACTTTGCGGGCGGTGACGATGATTGCAGCGGGAGCGGCGCCGATACACTGCGCCCAACTGGTGCTGGAACCACAACCCAGTTGGTTACTGACGGTTGCACATCAAACTGGGAGTGCGTTGATGATATCACCGCCGATGGGGACAACACGTATGTGAAATCATCGGGTGTCTCCTACGGTACGGACACGTATCAGACCGATGATCCCCCCGACACCTCATGCACGATCACCTCAGTGACCGTCTATGTCGGAGCCAAAAAAGATGTAAAAACGTCCTACGCTAAGGCCGTCTTGCGAACCTACGGCAGCCTCTACGAAGGGCTTCAAGAGGCTCTCGGACCGGCATATGCGGACTACAGTAACCAATGGACGACCAACCCGACTACAGGCGTTGCGTGGACATGGACAGAGATCAAGGATATGGAGATCGGCGTCAGTCTGTACTCAACCAACTCGAGCTACCCAAGCCGATGCACGCAGGTCTGGGTGGTGGTCGAGTATTCGAACTGAGGTATCCCCCTGGTGAGCCTGGCGGTAGAAGATATGCTATATACATGTAACAGATCAGGTTTTACACTCGTCGAGGTGGTTCTCGTTATTGTCATTGCCGGGATTCTGGCTACGGTGGCGCTGCGTTCGGCGGGCGTTATATCGGACACGGCCAAAGTGGAGCAAACCAAGCAGGAAATGGATGCGCTCGTTTTTGCCATAGCCGGTAATCCGGAACTGCACAACAACGGCACCCGATCTGATTTCGGCTATGTCGGCGATGTCGGCGCCATACCGCCGAACCTCGATGCGCTATACTCCAACCCCGGCTCCTATACCACCTGGAACGGTCCGTATATCAGCAACCGGTTCACACAGACTGCAGATGACTACAAGACCGATGCCTGGGGGACATTCTACACCTACACCGGTGGCGTCGATATTACTTCGACCGGTTCGGGATCCGATATCGTCCGTAAACTGGCCAACTCAACCGGCGACCTGCTGATAAACCAGGTGTCCGGCGTAGTCCTTGATGCAGACGATAAACCACCCGGCACAACCTACAACGACTCAGTTTCCGTACGCCTGACGGTGCCCGATGGAGCAGGTGCCATCACGACGAAAAGCACGGTTCCAGACGCCGGCGGATATTTCTCTTTTGACTCGATTCTGATCGGCAATCACGACATCGAGGTTATCTATATTCCCAACAGTGACACCATGAGGCGATATGTATCGATCCTGCCGGCGGCGTCTTCCCACAGTCAGTACAACCTGCCGGTTAGTGTCTGGGGCGCCGAGTCCGGAACAGATTCTATGTTGTCCATGACCTCCGGTTCCGATACGCTCTTCCCGTCGACTCACTGCAACAGCGTCTCTTTCTGGCTGGCCAACAACACCGGCAGTCCCATCACCGTCAGCTCATTGACCCTCACCTGGACCAATCCGGTTGCCTATTATCGATACGTCAAATGGAACGGTATCACTGTCTTTGATTCCAACAATCCCAAAGCAGCATCCGGAGAGGTGATCACCTTTTCATCACCACAGACGATCAACTCCGGCGAGACTGTCCGCATCCAACTCGAAACGTACGAGAGTCAGGCCACCGGTGGCGCGAAAGTCGATATGACGGGGGGGGATTTCACAATCGTGTTTTCAGACGGATCAACTTTTGACTTCATACCGATGGATTGCCCATGAACAGACGCACAGACAGCAGCTTCGGTTTCACTCTGATCGAACTGATTATTGTGATCATCCTGATCGGAGTGATGGCCACCATAGCCGTCCGCAAGATGTCGACCACTGTTGAGAATGCCCAGTACGAACAGACCAAGAAGGAACTGGACCAGTTGGCTTGCGCCATTGTCGGTAATCCCGATGTCTACCTCAACGGTGCGAGAGCCGATTATGGCTACGTCGGTGACATTGGTGCGCTGCCCCCGAACCTGGACGCCCTGGTGCAAAACCCCGGCGGTTACACTACCTGGGACGGACCTTATATGGCTGCCGGATTTGACAGCGACGCTTTCAAGAAGGATGGCTGGAATATCACCTACGCGTACAGCGACACGCTGATACGCTCGACGGGATCAGGCAGTAATATCGACAAGGTATTCGCCTCCAGCTCATCGGAGTTGCTGGTCAACACTGTCCGGGGAGTAGTGCTCGATGCCGACAATCAGATGCCCGGGGCGATTTACAATGATTCGCTGGTCGTCCACCTGACCTATCCCGACGGCTCCGGCTCAACGACAACCGCCACCACCAATCCGGACGCCAACGGCAGTTTCTCGTTCACCAACGTCCCCATCGGCCGTCACACACTTCGTGTGATTTATATACCCGATACCGATACGGTGTCGTCTCCGGTGGCTGTCAACCCCGGCAGCACGTTGAAACTCAGTTTGGTCTTCCCGGCGGATTTGTGGTAGACTGGGACTACTTGGTACCAACACCAAATAGGACAGCCCTGGTGTATGGGTAACTATCCCCTACTCTGTGCATCTGCAACATTCGAAACGCTTCCTTTTTGAAAGCGGCCCGGGCCCCGGCTCCTGTCTCATCGATCCTCTTCAGACAACCCTGCCAACCAGAATGCTTCATAGAATCCCACCACGCTTCCTCACTCCCAAAAGCATACCGCTTCTCCTCGGGTAATACCCTTACATCGCGGAACCCGGCGTTGCGCAACTTGGTAGTGAGACTATCAGCAGTATCTCTGCTGTAAACGCGTGGGCGGTCATCTTCTTCGGGCTCGTTCATGTCTTCGTGACCGGCGTAGATGTTTTCCGGGAACTTACTCTGGATCAGTTCACCCATCCACTCGCTATCTTCCTCCAGGGCCCAGGAGCTAAGTGCGATTCGCCCGCCGTCCCTTAGCAACCGGTTTGTGTCCGCAAGAGAGAAGAACACGTATGAGAAGCCACTGAGGATGAAGTCGAAGGAGTTATCGTCAAAGTCGATCTTCCGGGCATCCATGTTCACTACCGTGGCATTTGTCAGCCCGTGTCGTTCGATCTCAATCGTTGTACACTTAACATGCGGGTCCCAGTTATCGATGCCGACGACTTCCCCCCCGGGACCGACCATCTCAGCAGCAGGGATAAGAGATGTTCCTCTGCCGAACCCAATATCCAACACGTGGGAGCCTTCACATACTTTGGCGTGTTCTACCAGTTTCTTACCGAAATCATACCAGTAGTCTTCCAATGGGTTTTTCCTTATGCCGGTCGTCTTGGCCACTCACTATCTCCTATGGTTTCCATGAATCACTCAGTCATTCTATGACTCTACGATATTGAGGATAATTCCACGTTTCTTCAGTTGCGGCAAGAAGAATGAAGGCTGCACTGCGTTTTCCTGTGGCTTGACACCCCTTTCGGTTATCTGACCGGCGGCAGCCATCCAGGCAATGATGGCCGCCGGAAAAGCAGTGGTGCGCATCATGGCCGTCAATCCGGTGCGGGAATCCTGACGGTCGACAATCTCGTAAACAACCGTCCGGTTCTGCCCGTCTTTTTCCCCCTCGAAGGTGAGACGCACCAGCGCCATATCAGGATCATTGAAGGTGAGGTTCTTGTCTAAAACTGCCTTAAGGACCGCCCGCGGCTGGACCATCTGACCTTCGATTGAAAACGGTTGCCGTGAGGCCAGACCGATCTCAAGCATCGGCTTGAATGCGGCGCAATGCCCGGGATAGCGGATGGTCTTATAATCGAGGAAGTCAATCTTCCCGGCAAACGAATCCGGAAGAGTCGAGGTGCCGCCGGAAGTATAGAAGGCTTCCAATTCGCCGATGCCGTCAAACTCCAGCTTCTCCAGACCGGTCATGGGGTTGACCGTCTTTTTCCGGCCATTTTCAAGGATCAGGCATGGTTCCCAGTATTCGTTGATGAGACCTTCGGCGGCAAACAGCATCTGGTAGCCCAGTGGGGGACGCGGCGATTGCGGCAGACCACCGACTCTGATTTTCAGTGAACGCACGTTATCAAAACGACTCACGCCGTCCACTACCAAGATCGAAACCATACCCGGCGCCAGACCGCAATCAGGGATAATTATCACACCGGCCTGTTCGGCTTCATCATTCATGGCCAGTTGTGTTCGGACGGTATCATTGTTGCCGCCCAGATCGACCAGGTGACAGCGGCCGGCAATAGCTGCCTGGGTCAGGCCGGGATTGTACTTGTAGGGAACGCAGGAAACTGCCGCGTCAAAGTCCGCCAGCAAGCCTGTTGCCGCTTCGATATCGGAAGCATCCAGATGTCCCGGTGTTGTTTTGTCTTTGCCATAACGATCGGCGACTTCACCAGCCAGCTTCCGGTCGATATCGACCAGGCCGACCTCCTCGACATCAGGGACTCGCGACAGATCGAATACTGCCGCCCGACCCATCAGTCCGGCTCCGATAACAGCTATTTTCATAGGTTGTCTCCGTCAATGTCGGTTTGCCTGAATATACACGGTCAGGAACACGAAACAAGAGATTGTCACGCCGCTTCGCGCCTCGACAAGACGGCTTCTCCGCTCGCTGCTTTCGCAGGATTGACAGAAAAACCAAGGCAGTACCTCTTTGTCTTTCATTATGTGTTTTTCAACACCCTGCTGGAGGCGAATCGTGTTGCCAGGTGTCACCCGACAACACAACCACCGACAAAAAAAGCCCCGGCATCAACCGGGGCTAATAAATTACCACGATAGTAAGCAGACCGGGTGATCTATTGCTGCAGGTCGGCTTGTTTTTTGGCCTCCTGGAGTTCTTTGACAACCCGCTCGGCCTCGGCCACCTGATTCTTTTTACGCGGGTTCTTCTTGGCCAGTTTGATGAAATCCTGCCAGGCTTCGATATTGGCGTCGTAATCTTCGGGATCCTGGGACTGGACGGCAATAGCATAGTTGTAGGCCGCCGTACTTCCCTTGGGGTTGACCTTTAGCGCCGCCTTGTATTCTCTGGCAGCGGCGGCGTACTTCTCCTGCCCCAGGTAGATTCCCCCCAACGCCGAGTGTGCTTTGGAACTCTTCTCAAGTTCCAGTGACTTTTTATAAGCCGCAATGGCATCGGTGGTTTTCTCCTGGTTCTGATACCCTTTGCCGAGCATGTAATGGCTGTTTTGATCGCTACCGCCCAGTTGGTGGCACTTACTGATCGATTCGACCACCTTGGTGAACTCTCCCTTATTGTAGTAGACTTTGCCCAACTCCTTGTAGAATTCAGCATTTTTATCGTCCAGGGCAATGGCTGACTTAAATGCCGTCTCAGCCTCCAGCCACCGTTTCAGGGCGTAGTTAACCCGCCCCAGATTAGCAAAGGCTGTAACGTTGGTGGGGTCCTTCTCGGTGGCTGTCTTGAATGTCTCCATAGCCTTGTCGTATTCTTTGGTCTCAAAGTATATGGCTCCGAGATTGATGTAGGCATCGATAAACCCCTCGTCGGCGGCAATAGCAGCCATGTAGGACAAAACGGCCTCCTCGATTTTACCGGCTTTGGCCATCTCGATACCGGTATTGTAATGTTCCTTGGCTTTTTCAGTGTCGGCCGCAAAAACTGTCGGCACAGCGATCAACAACAAGCCGATGATTAAGACCGCCGTAAGTGCTATCTGTTTACTGGAATTCATGGTATCTCCTTTGTTGCTTTCTACTATTATTACAAAACGGACTTCAATCCGATTCAAAGTTATCAAAGAGATTCGCGGTATTTCTCCAGTCGGGATCTGATAGAGGGATGTTTCAGAGCCAGAATTCGTGCCGCCATCACGGCAGCATTGGCGGCTCCCGGGCGGCCGACAGCCATTGTCGCCACCGGAATACCGGGCGGCATCTGGACTATGGACAGCAGAGAGTCGATACCACCGAGCGCTGCCGGCAGCGGTACTCCGATAACCGGCAGATGGGTATGGGCGGCCACTACACCCGGCAATGCCGCTGCCAGACCGGCCATGGCAATAATAATCTCGAATCCATTCTTCTCAGCACCGGTTGCCAGATCGGCGGTACGAGACGGATGCCGGTGGGCCGAGCAGATTTCGAGGGAGCTTTCTATCTCAAATTCATCCAGAAGCTTACGGCAACGATCAGCATATTCCTGATCCGAGCCAGACCCGATGATAATAAGTACTCGCGCCATATTCAGATCTCCACTATCGGTTTGTTCGCACGGAAACCAATATCGCGTCTGAACATGGCACCGTCATATCTGATCTTTTTCACCACTCCGTATGCCCGCCCTAAAGCCGCTTTGAGATCCTTATCCACACCAGTGACACCCAGAACCCTGCCCCCGGAGGTAGTCCACTCGTTGCCTTTCAGGACTGTTCCGGCGTGGAAGACCTGGCAGTCGTTGTCGCTGAAATCTCTCAACCCGTTGATCTTGACGCCGGTACGATACTTGTCGGGGTACCCCTTGGAGGCCATCACCACACAGGCGGCAACCTCGTGTCGCCATTGCAGTTTAGGAGCCGATCCCAGCCTGCCGCCAGCCACAGCCAACATCAACTCACACAAATCGGATCGCAATAGAGGCAGCACCACCTGCGTTTCGGGATCACCAAAACGACAGTTAAACTCCAGTACCTTGGGGCCGTATGGAGTGAGCATCAAACCGGCGTACAGAACTCCTCGATAACAGATACCCTCTTTGGCCAGACCGTTGACAGCCGGAGTCAGTATCTGTTCAACGATTTCCGTCATCACTTCGTCGGTAACAAACCGAGTGGGACAATAGGCACCCATGCCGCCGGTGTTCGGTCCGCGATCACCGTCGTAAGCCTGCTTGTGATCCTGGCTGGACAGGAAGGGTCGAACAGTCTTGCCGTCCGTGAGCGCCATAACCGACACTTCCTGTCCTTTGAGACAGGATTCGATTATAATCTGTTCTCCGGCTTTTCCAAACGACCGCTTGACCATAATCTGTTCGATGGAACGAGCGGCCTCCTTGTTGCCCCTGGCTATCATAACCCCCTTACCGGCAGCTAAACCATCGGCCTTGATCACTACCGGATACTCGACGGTTTTGAGGAAACCGATGGCTTCGGCGGGTGTCGTAAATACCCGGAATGGAGCCGTCGGTATATGGTGCTTGCGCATGAACTCCTTGGCAAAAACCTTACTACTTTCGATCCGGGCAGCTTTTTTATCGGGGCCGAATATCTTCAGTCTCCGTTTTTGAAACTCATCTGTGATCCCGGCCGCCAGAGGCGCCTCCGGACCCACCACCGTCAGACCGATCTTGTTCCGGGAGGCAAAATCAAGCAGTCCCTTGATATTGTCTGCTTTGATGTTCACGCAGTGAGCATTCCGCGAAATCCCCCCATTGCCGGGAGCACAAAAGATCTTTGAGACTTTCCTGGACTTCTTGAGCTTCCAGACCAGGGTGTGCTCCCTGCCGCCGGAGCCGATAACCAATACCTTCAAACTCACCAAATGCTCTCCATATTAAGCCGACAGTATATCACAATAGTCACTAAGTTCAAGCTGTTTTTTCCGGCTATCACCGAGATGCGGAACTTACCGGCTTATCGGAACGACCTGTACTGCGGCCAATTGCCGGTGCTGAAATGCGGACACACGAAACAGCGGCGTGATTGCCGGCGGTGGCGATTTACTGAAATCCGATACGTCTTCTCCTGGCCTGACGAATGTAATCGGAGATAGTGGTAAAATCGAAATCACTGAGCAAACGGTCCAGCTTGCGATACATCATAGAGGTGGCGCCGTAGTTGCGGTAACGCTGGAAAAAGGTCAACCCTTCCACTTGTGGCGGCTTGGGGTCGATTTCCCAGGGATGCATATAGACAATAGCCGGCTGGTGGTGAGTGTTAAGAGCATTTACCATGCGCCGCGAATACCAGTAGGGAGCGTGGCGCAGGAAACCACCACCGGCCACGGGGATATTACGCCCCAGAAGGCGGCAGGTTGAGGCCGGGATTTCCCACAGAGTGCTGCCGTTCTTGAGGCGCATCCGAAACATCTGCCGGGGACCTCCCGGGATACCATAGAGATCGTGCTTGATGGGGAATATGGAACTGTCGTATTCAAAACCGAATTCTGTCAGTATTTCAAACGCCCACGGGATAGTGGCGTTGATCGACCAACTGGGTGCCCGGTAACCTATGGGAACAAAACCAACCGCTCTGGAAATTGCCTCGACCGCCATTTGTGTGTCCTGACGAAACGACTCCGGATCCATTCGGTCGACACGGCGATGTAGGAAGCTGTGGCAGGCTATTTCATGCCCCTGGTCGACTATCTCGCGGATCAACTGGGGATACTTGCGGGCACTCCAGCCGAGCACGAACCAGGTGGCCAATACATCGTGACGGCGGAACAACTGAAGCAGACGGCGGGTGTTGGTGATGAGCGTGGAAGGCAGATTATCCCACTGTTTCGGTGGACAGCGCTCGGAGAGAATATCGACGACAAACCACTCTTCCAGATCGACCGTCAGCAGATTCAAATTCTGATCCATAAGCAGATGGCATCAGGAGGACCGCACCGAGGCGTCCGGCACCTGTCGGTCCCCGGTGCTTTTGTTTTTACGATTGTTGCTACGAGCATTGCTGCCGCCGGAGGGGGCATTTTTCTGTGGACGGGGAGCATATTCGTAACCGTAGTAGTTGTAATCGTAGTAATATGGCAGCCGGTTGTTCATGTTATTGAGCACCACTCCGAGTATCTTGTGCCGGCTGGACTCCAGAATCTCCACCGCCCGAAGGACCACCTCGCGCTGGGTGGCACCGGCTTTGACGACCATTACGATACCATCCATTTTGGGCGCCAGCAGCATGGGGTCCGATACCGGCAACAGGGGCGCCGAATCAACCAGAATCAGGTCGTAGTAGAATTTCATCTCTTCGATAAGCTGGCCGATCACTTCGATATCGAGGGTCTCAGCCGGATGAGGACTGATTTGACCGGCCGGCAGAATATCCAGTGTTTTGATTTCCGTCTTCCGGATACATTCCTCAGCCACCAGTCCGCCGTTTAAGAGACCGGTCATCCCCGGAGCGCGATTGATGGCAAAGAACTTATGGAGGGAGGGACGCCGCAGGTCACAATCGATAAGCAACGTCTTCATCCTCTTGTGGCGAGCCGCCGTCAGAGCCAGGAAGGAACAGATAGTGGACTTGCCTTCCGAGAGCATGGCCGATGTAAACAACAGTGCTTTCATTTCGGAACCGGTCTCGGCGTTTTGCACCTTGTGTAACAGACGCCGGAACTCGGTAACAAACGGCAGCTCCGGATTAAAGAAGTCAATTATCGAGGTGTTGTGGCGCGCCATAACCGGTCACTCTTTCTCCACGACCATCTTGAGGACCTCTCTGATGTTTTCAAACTCCTGCTGTAACCGGCTCAGGTGATCTCTCGCCGTCGGCAGCGAGGGATTTATTTTCAGGGCTTGCCGATACTGCTGTAGTCCTTTCTGCCAGGCTATCGCGGCCGATTGCCAATGGCAACCGGCTGATTCGACATACAGATCAACATAGCCGGGGTTTCTGGTGATTTCTGATTGCAGAAAGCGCATCCGTTCACCAAGCGCTTCTTCCGAAACCCATTCCGGGGAAACAAGAAACCTCATAAAAAAAGAAGCAAATTCACGTCGATGGTCTTCCTTTTTGACCTGGCGCATCTTCAGCAGCACCCGGTAAGCGCGCTGCAGATCCCCCGTTTCAAGCGACTCCCGTCCTTTCTGAAGCAGCCCCTGGTCGTAATCCGGATAAATCAACGTGGCTTTCTCCAGATAATTGCCGGCTCGCGATATCATTGCCGCCAGATCCGCTTCGTTGCGGCACTCCTGCGCCAGGACTATCAACACCAGTGACAGATTCAGGTGAGCATCACCGTAGTACATGTTGATACCGATGGCTTTCTCCAACTCCCGTACTGCCTGGTCGCATGAGCCATGAGCCAGCAACGCTTCTCCCAGGTTGTTGCGGTAGTCGGCGTAGGTCGGGCGCTTCTCCACCGCCACCGTGAACGATTGGACAGCGTCGGGCACCAGATTAAGAGCCAGTTGCGTCAGACCCAGATGATTGCAGGCCTGATGGTGCTCGTTGTCCAGTGTGATGGCCGCTGTGAACAGTTCGCGAGCCTCGGTGTAGAGTCGTTTGTAGTAGAAAGCGGTGCCGAGGTGGTACATTGTATCGGCACTGCCGTCGTCGAGAGTACGCCGGTATGCCTGCAACAGTGCCTCGATCTCCTGTTTTTGCTCCTGGTGCGTCAGTTTCACCAGCGACGCCACTTTCTCCGGTTCGATACCGTGCGGGTGGGGGCAGTCCAGTTTGTCGGCAATCTGCCCGTCAACGTACACGGTGGAGAGAATCGACCCCTGCTCGATATCATTGGCGGTTTGGATGACGAATTCCTTGTCGTTCTCGATCAACGTGCTCTTGAGATGAAACGTTTCCATAAATGTTACCTGCGAAAAGTCAGTTTTTCGATCCTGGGTATGGTGGCCAGCACCGGCATTCGCAACTGCTGTTGCACATCCTCTACCCGCTTAAAGGAATGATCAAAGATTTCCACCAGAAAGACCGCAGCACCACCGATGATCAATCCCAGAAGCAGTCCCAGGGCGGCAATCTTCTTGCGGTCCGGCCAGAACGGCTGCAACGGTATGCGAGCCGGTTCGATGATTTTATACTTGGTTCGTTCCCGGGTGCGTTCGGAGAGGATAGCCACAATAGCTTCTTCCGACCGGAAGGCATCGCGGTACTTGCGGGTATCCTCGACACGCCGCTCAAGCTCACTGATCTCGGTCTGCAGACGCGGCACCTGAGCGGTGCGCTCGTTGATTCTGCCCAACGCCTGCTGCAGCCGGTTGCGCCTGGTTTCCAGCAGGTCCAGATGTTCCCGGGCCACGAAATACTGTCTTAGCAATTCCCGGTGGCTCTCGATCTGATCCGAGAACTGTAGATCAACCAAACGGTTCAGCTCCTGCTCAAGGAACCTGATATTGTCGTTTACACGTATATCGGCATTGGTTACCGTCTGCCCGCTCCAGGTATATTTGTCCATCATAGCGGCCAAGGCAACCATCCGGCGATCGATTTCTGAACGCAGCCGGACAACCGTATCTGAGTACAGCAGATTGGTTTCGGATAAACGCAACTGATCCAGCCGCCGGGAGAGACGATCACTTTCAGCCGTATAATCATCAATCTCCTGACGAGTGCGATCGATATCGGTCTGAATGTCGCGCAGATTGGTTTCGGAGGCAATATCTTCAGGTAACTGCAGACGGGTCAGACGCACCTGGGCGTCGGTGAGGGAATCCACGGCCCGCTGATAGTCGTTCTCGGTCTTCTGCAGTTGCATATCCGCAAACGACTGGTTGTCCAGAATTTTGTCCAGTTCGTATCTGGTTTTTTCCTCTTCCAGAATCTCGGTCAGGCGCGTGACCATGTCGCGGGCGAGTTTCGCCTGGTTGGATTCCACGGTTAATCGAATCTGATCAGATCCCACGAACGCAACACTGATCTGTTGGCGCAATTGCGGCAGCAACAGATCATACTTCAATTGTTGCAGGTCCAGGGAGAGGTTACCCGAATGCAGGCGGGTCGCCTGCTTGCAGATATCGGGGTCCTGATCGAGTTTAAGGTCATCTATAAGCCGATGTAAATAGGTCTGCGATGTAATCTCATTCTGCAGGGCTTGCAATTCGCGACGTTGCTGTTCACCGGTTTCCCGCTCCGTACGTTCCCTGCCGATAATGTCAATCAACTCTCGAGAGACGTTGGATGGCTTGTCTATCCAGACAATCGTCGATGAACGATATTTCGGCTGCAACAGATAGGAACCGCCAAACACCAGGGCGGTGACAAGCACAATCGGCAGGATCAGCAGCCATTTCCGTCTCAGCAGAATGACCGTAATCTCTTTGACGTCAATTGTCTGCTCTCTGGTCGCAGCCTCCATAGCTCCTATCTCGCACCTGAGGTTGTAGTCTCGGTGACCGGGTCATCACTCTGGACAAAACGGTCATAAATCAGAAGACCGGAAGCCACGACACCCGCAATGGTGGCCACCGTGCCCAGATTGATACCCAGAAAGCTCTTCTTTTGGGGCACGATTACGGCGTCCTCCCGACGCAGGGTATACCTGGCCACGGACCCGGTCCGGGAGTATTGACGGAGATCAAACAGCAATGACTGACCGTACGGGCCATCCTTGGACACCACCTGGACTTTCTGAAGGCTGGCGTTATCGGAATGACCGCCCGCCATGGCTACGGCTTCGAGTATGTCCGTATTCTCCTCGAACTGGATTACGCCGGGCTCGTTAACGGCTCCGATTACATAAAATACGTTCCTTTTCTCCACTGGCCCGGTAAGGTTAGCCGACGGCAGTCCGACCGGCATCGGCGGTACCTCGATGGCATCCTGGCGATGAATCTCCGGCAGTTGTTCCCGGCCTTCACCGGCCAGCGCCCGGGCCACATTGACTACTTCCACCTGGCCGGCGTTTTCCCCGCCCCTGACTACAGTCACGCGGCGGAGATCGCCGGTTTCGGTGATACCACCGGCTTCATTGATGATTGTCCAGAGATCGGGGATCTTTTCAAATGTCTTCTTGCCGGGTTCGTTCACCTGCCCGATCACATAAACGTGCTGATAATTGTACTCGGTTACCCGGACAACCGCCTGAGATATTCGCTTGTTCAAGCGAGAGATTTGCCTGATGATATCGTTCTGCAGTTCACCGGTGGTTTTCCCGGCAGCATCCACCTGTCCCGCAATGTCCAGCGAAACGGTGCCATCTTGCCCTACTCTGACGATAGCATTCAAAGTGGGATCCTGCCAGAAGTTAATTTCAAGCAGATCGTCGGGACCTATCCGGTACTCATCAGCCAATACCGGACCACCGGTCATCAAAACAAGAAACAGCGTCACTGACAGCGACACCCGAAAATTACGGCTATACATATCTAAGTCTCTTCCCATAAGAGGGTTATAGTAGAAATCGGCATATAAGCCGGTTTCATTTAGACACCAATATAGTTGGCCGGCTGAAGGCTGTAAAGATCAAAACTATTTGTCGTCAGTGACACCGGTGGGGCTTTCCGGCTGATACAGCAGGCTGGTGTTGCGACCGGCTTCCTTGGCTTTCAACAGCGCCATATCAGCAGTGAAGACCAGTTGCCGGGGATCTTCGGCATGTTCAGGATACAGTGCCCCGCCCTGTGAGATAGAGCATCTGATGGGTTCGGGAACATCGTCGATGACAAACGGCCACTCGGATACGGCTGTTTTGAGTCGATCCATGAGCCGGCGGCAGGTGGTGGCACCGGCCTCAGGCATAATGATACAGAATTCGTCGCCGCCGTAGCGGGCTACAATGTCGATACTTCTGACGCTTTCGCACAGAATTCGTCCCACCTGACGCAGTACGGCATCTCCGGCCAGGTGACCGTGGCTGTCATTGATTTTCTTGAGGTCGTCCAAGTCAAAGAAGATCAGGGCCAGTTGGCGACGATACCGCCTGGCGCGACTGATCTCTTCCTCGAGGCGCTTGGAAAGATAACGCTGGTTGCCCAGACCGGTTAGATTGTCCGTGTAAGACATCTCTTCCAGCCGCCGGTAGGATTCTGCGTTGTCCATTATCTGCGCCACGTGCGGGCGGAGAGTCAGCAGATGAGGTGTTACGGTGGATTCATTTCCACTCCAAAGCAACACTCCCGCTCGTTTAATTGTCAGAGGAAAGACAGTAGCATACTTCAGCCCGTGCTGTTTCAATCCGTCAGTGAAGTCTTTCAAATCCCCGTCATCGGCGGCCAGGGAGTCGAGATTGGCCTGGTCCCGGTCGGAAAGTTTTTTGAGGACGCTGCGAAAAACATCACCGCGGGGAACCGAGATTTCCCGAGTCAGGCCGGTCTGGAAAACCAGCGGTTGATCATCATCCCCGGAACCCTGGTACAGATAGGCCACCCGACTCAAAGCCAGATCCTGCTTGATTGAACCAATCAATCGGGGAACAATTGTGTCCGGTTCCCGGTGACGTACCAGCTTGAGGATGTTGGCATGTAGTTGGTCGTGCGTGCGGACTTCTTTTCGCGATGCCGCCCTGGCTCCGTCGAGTTGCTTTTGCATTCCATCATAACGCACCTCGTGCCACTTTATGTGATAAGCAGCCGCCAGTGACTGAGCCAACCCCGCCGTCAGCAATCTGAAAGAAGGCGACCGGGTCTCTATGGTGCTGCGTATGAAATACAAACCGTACAGGTTATCACGCCAGTAGACTGGAAAATAGACATCAGCCTGCGACTCCTGAAGTGTTTCGTAGAAAGCAGCCGGCAAGTCATCCTTGATTTCCTCGATTCCCCGGGGCAGAAAATCGCCCTGCAGTTTTTGGGTCAGTTGACGGCTGAGTACCAGGCTGTAATGATGGCGGTCAAAGTTTTGCAGACCGTGGTAGTAGTTGAGCTCCAGCAGATGTCGTTTTTTCCTCAGGAAGATAATCAACTCACAGCCGAACGACTTCTTCAGCAGTTCGGAAACCTTGCCGGCGACACTCTGGATACCGCCTTCCATGCTGTTGGTACGCAGGAAATCCGAAAACTCAGCTAAGTTCATGTCGCGGATTACTGCTGTCAGTTGCCGTTCTCTTCTCGACCGAACTACCAGCAATACAGTTAGCGCAACCACCAGAACAGCCAGACAGATTGTAAGGACCAACTGACTACCCATAGCCACCTCCATTATAAATATAACCCGCAGAAGAGGGGGTGTCAATCTCCAACTGGGACTATCAGTGTGTTGAAAAACACATACTGGAAGACAAAAAGGGTGCAGCCTTGCATTTTCTGTCATTCCTGCGAAAGCAGGAATCCATATGTATCAATAGGTTACCGGATCCCCCTAGCTTCACAAACGAAGTGCAACACCTTATTAAGGTGTTGTTATGGGAAAGAGATATGTTCAGATCACCATTGAAGAGCGGTGTGAGATTGCCTGTTTACGTACCGCGGGGCGCTCGATCCGGCAAATCGCGGCAGCT
>JBDRNJ010000049.1:0-6085 GCA_043811375.1 bacterium
TCACCACACGTTTTTCATTCTTGTCGCCCCTGGCGCTCTTGCAGGACTGGTACTCCCTCTCGCATCCGGCAGCGCAACTTTCAGTCTTGTAGATCTCGCACATCTTGCTGCACTTCTGTAGATCGTTTCCGCACACAGACGTCTCGTCGCGTGCCTCATCGCCGTCCTTCGGATCGATTCTCTCCGTGATGGTTTCTTCTTCCGGAGAGAACTCCCGCTTCTCCCTGGATGCACAGTCAAGCGACATCGAGGCCAGAAGAGACAGGAGAATCGTGATGTGAAGTGGTTTCATGCGGGCACTTGAATACATTCCACCTCCTGTGTTCGTAATTCTCGCCCTCATCTCCGTGACCTGCGCCGGTTCACAGCCTGTATCCCCTGGGCGCCATCAAGCAAATGTCCACAAGACTCTCAAAGGGGAATTCGTCAATGGTGCCACCGCATTCGAGAAATCGAACAGTGGCGTTATAAATACGGTTCGACGTTCGATACACCAAGCCCTTATCATCTTTCAATCTGGGCATCTCCAGAACGCGGATGCCACGAGTGGTCCATATATGTACCGGGCTGCCTGAGCTCCGTTTTGAAAAAATTCAATGAGGACCGGCAGTTGGATTACGATGCCTTGCTAGGTCGCAGACCAGAAATACTAACAGCAATATTTTTAATCTCTTGCACTTGTTCCTTATCATAGCCAGTGAATACGGGATAACACTCACGGCTTCTCAGCCTGTACATCAGAGCATACATGTTGTCGTACTTCGACTTAATGATAGAAGTTTTTGGGATATTCACAGTATATATATAGAACTCCGCTATATCGCTCATGGGATGACGTCTCTTTTTCCACGGAATAGGTCTTTCGTAAAATTCTACGAATTCTTCACTGACATCACAAACTGGCTTGTTCAGCAACCGTCTCGCTGCCGTATAATACAGAAGAACTGACAATAATATCGATAATGCACCGAATATTGTCTGACCTATTTTTTCCCCTGATAGGCCAGAGGATATGAACAATGAAAACGGAACGGTGAAGATGGTGATGAACAAATACAGCAGTGCTGTCCAGCGTTCGGTCTTTCCCCAAATTGTGAGGACATTGTTTCTGAATTCAAATGCTGTTATGAACATGTACTAGTCTTTCTTTTCCGACCCAACGCCGGCGTTTTTGCGGACTGGGGCATTCACCCCGGGCATCCTGGTCATCTCATTATCACATTCCTACGAGTGGTCCACCGAGAGCCAACTTCCTGAGGGGATCAGCCTTAGAAGGCACCCGGAAGCGGCGACCGACTGCCGGAGGACGGCTCTGATGGTTTATTGGGGGGAGGCTCTGCAGGGAGCCAGGCCCCTGCCTTGGCCTGGGCCCCTCAGACCTCCTGGGTGGCCATCTGGGCTCTGGAGACAGGTCTGGGCGTCCCCGGAGGCGATTGGCGGTACGCGCAAGCGTCAGTGGCCCGGATGGGCGTCTGCTGCCTTGGAGTGTCTGGCCTGGAAGTGGGGGGAGGCTGGTGTCTCGAGGCGCGGAACCAGCTCCTGAGCAGGCTCTGGCAGGGAGCCGTGTGAGGTGTCACCCATGGTCCTGGACCAGTCTGTTACCCATGCTCCTGGCCGTTCAGCAGGAATCTTTTATTCCCAGAACTCGTCATGTATTTTTTCGTCTCCGATGAATTCCCTGATTTCACGGACCATACCGTTCTCAACGGTGTAGACGATCAAATTGTCCATATCGATGGTCTTCTCTTTTCGGGTAGCCGTCCATTTATCGATAACTGCAACGTGCGAATCTGTAGCGACTATTTGTTTCAATTCCACACGATGTGTGCCGTTGGTTTCCTTGAATGTAGTGTATCCGATTTTCCGAAGTTGCTCCTTTCCCTTGTGAACCCCGGAAGCGAAGCAGTCTCCTGCTGCGTAGTAAGTAATATCGTCCGACAAATACTGGTAGTATTCGTCGAACTTTCCGTCTGCAAGAGATCGATAAAGGCGTCTGATTAGTTCTTCGTTTCTTTCCTTCTGTGTCATACGAATAGGCTCCCTTCGGAAATACTTGTGCGCTCGTATTTGTTTGTATTGAATTGTTCTTGCGGGCTTTTCATGCTGCGGCCAACGCCGGCGTTTGGCGGACTGGGGCGTTAATCCCGGGCTCCACGGTCATCTCGGTGGTACATTCCCACGAGTGGTATATATTTGAACCGGACTCCATGGGCTCATTTTTCAGAGAATTCCTTGAGGACCAGAGTTCCGCTACAACGCCTCGTTAGGCTCAGTTTCGGTACGGACCGGGAGCATAGGTTACAAAAAAGTCTATGAGCATGGTTTACACTGCTAACAGACCTAGCAATTTTCAGTTGAATCTAAACACCGAAGGATGCTGCAAGACAGTCGCTCTGTAGTTTTTTCCTCGAATCGCAAGGCAAAAGCGGGCCGCGCGACTAACAACCGACTCACGGCCTGGGACAGAACTAAGACATGCTTATAAGGGGAAGAGTTCAAGGTTGCCTTGCCAAGGAGAGGTCAAACCTTCAATAAAGTGTCACCCATGCTCTTGGACTCATCTGTTACCTATCCTCCCGCCCGCTCATTCTAGAGTATATCGTCGTTTAGAACCGAAATATTGAAACTACCAATACAAATTTTGTCTCCCCATGAAAGTCTATACTTTCTCCCAATATTCTTCTTATTCACAATCGTGTTATGCCAGTTGACAAGAACGAGCTTTCCATCGTCAACCAGTAATTCGCAATGTCTTTTATACACTCCTCCCTCTGATAGAACCAAATCATTTCCCTTAACTCGGCCGATACTGAATCGCATTTTCCTGATTCTTTTAACTGTTGTCTTTTCAGCTTGTGTCCCGTTCGAATCGAATACCGCGATTTCCAACAAGTATCCAGTGGCAAGCTCATTACCAAGGTCAGCAAAATGGTATTTGATTTCGGAATCGATTGTTTTCTCTTACTATTGGCTAACGCCGGCGTTTGGCGGACTGGGACATCATTCAGGGGCTCGATGCGCAACCTGGTAGCACCACGACACGAGCTCACATGCAGCACAACCGGTTCCGAATGAATGAAAACAACAAACTGGGAGAGGACCGGCCGTCGTGCCAAAAAGCGCCGCCAGAAATAGTCAGCCCGGTGGACAGAAGCGCATGCAGAGCCTATCTTGCCTGTGGCAGACCTCGATGTCGAACTCGGTGCAGTCCTCGGGGCCGCAGTCGATATATGCCTCCGAACAATTCCGGGCGCAATCCTGGTCGCGTGGAATGATGAGGCTCTTGGTCTGCCCGACACAATCCCTCAATTGCTGGTGGTCGTCGGCGTCGCCATTGCATTCCACGTTGAAGATGCAATCCTGCTCCATGGGGTTGTTGATCACGTCGTCAACCCAGAGGTCGAATACCTTGCGGTTCAGCTTCTCCTGGTCTCCGGTTGAGGTCCCGACACACATGGGCCCGGCCGGGAACATCCGGCAGTCTTCAACGATCTTGGCGTACAGCCTGTCCTTGTCGTTGAAGCCGCAAGCGGTCATGGTAAATATGATCAGGAGTGCGAGAAGGATGCGCATTGTTTCTCTTTTGCCGGTACTTGGCTGACCTGTCAGCTGCTAGCGGACAAAGAACAGCCAAAGACCGACGACAGACGTTCCACCCATGGCCCCATCGATGGTCTTCTTGACGTCCCCGACGCTCGCAATCTTGTGATTACGGTCGTCGTAAACGTCGCCGGAACGGACGGTCGCGACCTTGTGGTTGCGCTCATCGTAGATGTCATCGCCGCGAATGGTCGCGACCTTGTGGTTGCGCGCGTCGTAGAGGTCGCTTCCTCGCATTTTGTAGCTTGCCATGCTTGCCTCTTCTCGGACACTGAATCGCGACCGGCCGTGGACGGCTACTCCAGCCTTTACGACGACTCGGAGTGGACGTTCCCAGGATGCTCGTATGAGGTCGCTGCAGCTAATAGGAGCCCGCGTAAATCGCTCTTTGGTGCACTCAATCCGGTCTTGACCCAGGCTTCGGTGCCCCATGCTGAAATGGTCCGGTGGGACGGCTTTGAAGGCTGTCAGTCCGGCGGATTTTCCAGAAATTCTGGATCCTCGGGTGGCGGGAGGCTGAGGCGTACATCGTAGTTGGGGACGACCTGCTTGATGTTGTCGGCGTTCAGCTTGATGGCGTCGACGAACTTCCAGGTGGTCCCGTTGTCCTTCGAGATGCCGTACAGGTGGCTCCTTTGAACAAGGGTGCCGCCCTTGACCTTCATGGTGATGGCCATGGGCAGGATGATGTGCAGCTCGTCGCCGACCTGGAGCGTCTGCCTGGGGGTGTCGACCTCGACGTTCTCGATGGAAATGCCGGCCTTGAGGTTCTCCTCGTCGCCCTTACGCAGGATTGCCACGAGGGCATCCTTACCCCCGTTGGCTTCGATGGCCTTGTCGAGGAAGTAGGTGGAGAATTTTTCGAAATCCTTGGCCTTCAGGGCGGCGAACATGGTGGAGGCTTCACGCCTGGCGGTGGAGGTGTCGGGTTTGGGGGTTGCGCCGGCGCAGGCGGTGGTGAGGAGCAGAAGGACGATGGCTGGGTGTGGGGGGTGGTGGTGCATCTGGTGTCCTGGGGTGGTGGCGGCGTCAGCTGTTTAGATGGGCGTCTGCTGCCTTGGAAGGCTCTGGCAGGGCGCCGTATGGGGTATCACCCATGGTCATGGACCAGTCTGTCACTCATGCTCTTGGACTAATCTGTTACCTTTCCTCCCGCCCGTTCACAGCGCTTCGCTAGAGCGCTTTTTCAATAACAGTGAACTGCCCTTTTGTTTTTCCCCTGAACAGCTTGAAATTGAGACCATCAATTTCCACTTTGATATTCTTCGACATTTTCGGTTCGGTTTTCCCAATTAGTAGAATGAGGACCTTGCCCATCCATGTTCTGTATTCGAGGATTTGCCGAATCAGTTTTTGGTAGTCCGAAGTTTTTTGTAAGTTATACACAACTCTAACTAATATTTCATTATCAATAGCAAAATCAGCGCGAACGTTTTCCTGTTCGTACTCCTTTTGAACCTTTGACCCTCGAAATTTTGCGCGTAAATACTTGTATAGCTCCTTCTTATAGTGATTTTCGTCGTTTCCTTTTGCTGGAGACCAAACTTCGAATAGTTTGTGGACATTTCCGGGCGCACTACTGTATTTGAATTTCCACTCGTTCATCTTGTTTCCCTTCTCCTGCTCCGGGGCGCTAACGCTAGCGCTTGGGGGACTGTGGCGTCAACCCCAGGGTTCCAGGTGCTGCCATTTGAAAGAATTCTGTGAAGGCCAGCGGTTCGACTACAGCGCTTCTGTGGGCAGAAAACCAGTTACTCGGTCAAATTCTTTTATCCTCGGAATTCCGACGAGTCAAAACCGAGAATCAAATAGAAGAATGGCGCAAGAAGCACCATCCCTATTCCGAACAGTTTTCCCTTTCCGAAACGTTCCGCCAAATCGAATGATGCAACAAACAGAAAGTAAATGTTAACGATTGGTATACACATCAAGAGCAGCCAAAACCACGGCCTATTGATAATATTCAAAGCGATATAGATATTGTATATGGGCACAATTGCGGTCCAACCTGCCCGTCCTGCCTTCTCGAAAACCTTGTAGAGCCCCACAATTGTGAGAATTCCGCCAAAACTAACAGACACTCCACCTGAACCATCTCGATTGCCGGCGTCGGCAAGAATAGTAGTGAGGGGATATAGGATTGGCTGCATGTTCCTTCTCCTTGTTTTCTAACGCCGGCGTTTGGCGGACTGGGGCGGCTTACCTGGCCAGTCACGCAGGAAACCCGGCCAGAAGCCATGGGTTTGAAGGGGTGCAGAAGTCGCGTTGCGACTTCCTTGGCCTGGATGGGCTCCGCCCCATTCGGTCACATGGGGCCGATGCGTCCGTGGTGCAAGCACTGGTCCCGTATCCCAGCCTGGTCGTCTCGCTGCACAGGTGGGGCGCTCCGTAGGCCCCGGCCTGGCGGTGGTGGTTGCTTGTGGTCTTCGGTCTTCCCCCCCCGAGAGAAGCGACACCCTGACTTGGTGGGTGGATACTATCAGCC
>JBDRNJ010000050.1:0-41481 GCA_043811375.1 bacterium
GCGGAAATAATCTCGATATGCAGTACCAATCTATTGGGAAACACAAATAAGGGGACTATGAAGAACGCCAGTAATTGTAACAGACTTATGTAGAAGAACCATCTGTACGTCTTGATCCTGTTCCCGGATGTGACTACGCTACCTTTTTCAACCATATTGATCCAACTCTCTCTTGTTTCAACAATACCGAGGACAACCAATGAGTCAATGTCATAGGACTACTCACATGTTTTCCGCTCGACGCTTTATTCCGAGCAAAGTGGTGCGCATCATTAGTATCTCGAGGGCATCAATCATCGACCAAGAAATAACGGCTTCAAATGAGTCGAAGGTGTAACTCTGGCGTAAACGGGACACAAGTATAGTATGTTCATCATCGACTCGGTATAAACCCCACGACCAGGTAGCCCCTATCCAGGGAGTCCCCAGGAAAACCCAGAGCATGGATTCGTTAGGCTCCATTTCAACCACTTCCAACAAATAGAACAGCTCACCTTTGTGTTCCCCACGAGTGTATTCGCCACTTGGTATAGAATCACCAACTTTCAAGTTCTGGTATTCAGGGATGATACGTTCAGCGCTGGGCATGCCACCATTGTCTAATTTGTCGAAACCATAAAATCCGCCCTTGCCATATCCCATCTGGACTATCCATGGCCAGATTTGTTCGGGGGTCGCATTAATTTGCACCGCCCGAGTAGCGTCGAACGTGGGATTCTCATGTAATTCATCGCCGGCCATATACCGGCTGACATCTTGGGCTGTTGCTCCCCAATTCATTTGGTATTCACGAAGCCCGGCGAAATACATGGCGAGAAGTACCAGTAGAAAAAGTATCCATGCGATGATGTTCATGGATATTGCTCTCAGAAGCGGGTGCTGTTTGAGCAAAGGCTGGTTCCTCCTTTCTATATAGGGCTGGAGAGGCGACCACGCAGTCACGCGTCACACCGTATACCTTACCAAACGTGTAATATCTGCGTAAGTTAGATACAGACAACGATAAAATGGACAGGTATCCGATTCAAGCAAAATGCCAAGCCCCAAGTGGGCTTGATCTACGGAAGTGTTTCAAGAAGCATCGTTTCCCAATACCTAATGACTGTGTCCAATGTAGACAAAAATTCAAGGCGTTTACCGTCTCTGCGAGTGTATATAACTCGAGATTCGTTGCTGTTACTTCTTGAATCCTCACTGCACTCTTCCTCCAACCTCATAATTCCTGCATCCTCATCAGACAAGGAAATGCTCTCAATGGCCCCGGTCGAAGAAATGGATGAACGCACAGTTTTGTTCTGACCTTTTGAGGTATAAAGATGCTTATAAGCATTCGAAATACTACGGATATCTCGGAAACAGCCGTCTGTATTCGTGGATAGGTCTCCAAGAAAGTTGTCCTTTGTGCCAAAACCTCGCACCTTTGACGGAGAATGCCTTTTCCAGTATGCCCAATAGTGATCAGCAAAATGTGAGGCTGAAACGGCAGCATTAAAGGCTCGTCTCACACTACCAGGATGATGTTTGCAGTCTTTGTAATTACCACAAACGAAGGCTTGGTAATATTCATCCGGTGTCATTCCCAATTTGTTAGCACCTCGTGCAGTCTCGTGCCTTTGTTCTCTAGTAGAGCAGCGAAGATTGGACTCATTGTTCCGTGCCTCTCTAATCCTGATAGGAAGTTACTATTCCATTTTCAAAATAAACATACTGTGTACGATACACCCACTGCTCACGGATTCCCCAAGAGCCCACAGACCTATGCACATCACTCGGTGGCCCCCAGGATAATCTCACCTGTTCGCATGTCATTCCCAGGCTTATAACTCCAGCTCTTACCTTTTCCGAAACGGAAGGCTCCCAAGCACTGACCAATGAATCCAGGTTCTGTGTTGTCAGCCTTGAATCGATGTGGAACCATTTACCCTTATCGGAATCCTTTACAGACACATCCATTATTCCTACCAAAGAATCCTCTGTCATCAGAACGACGCACACTCTACCATTTACCATCATCCTAGTATTCCCGACCAACATCCCATCTTGGTAGCCATTTATGTAACACCCCAATACTTTCATTCTCATAAACGGGCCTGTCTTAATAACCCCCTTGCTCTCTCCAGTTAATGAGTCTACGACGATCAAGTCTTCTCCAGTGGCTCTTCTGAAATTGTAAACCTCACCTCCCACCCAATTCTGCTTCACAGAATCTAGATAATCCTTGGCCTCTCCTTTCGGAACCACTGCCTTGTTATCGTCAAACTGATAGGTCGTGGCAGAAGGCACAAACTCCGACGTAAAGCCGCAACCTACCAGTATCATCAGTCCAATAAGAACTGTCAGTGCGAATTTCATTTTCGAAACTCCTTACTCTCCGTTTAGAAAGCGTAGGGCACGCCGACTCGTGGTATGACAAAATGAATGTCAAGCCCCGAGTGGGGTTGGCCTGCCGCCCACGGAATGTTTACTTCCCCACACAAAACTTCGAGAATATCCGTTCCAGAATATCTTCAGTATGCACCTTGCCTGTTATCTCGTCAATAGCATTGACCGCCTGCCTCAGTTCAAAGGCCGTGATCTCAGGCGTCTCACCTGCTTTTATCAACAACCGGGTTCGTCGCAGGCTGCGCAGGGATGAGTTTAGCTTCTGCCGATGGCGGGCTGAGGTTACGGTAATACCGGAAGTGAGGTCCGGCATCCGGGCGTCGATATTCGCCATCAGGCGTTTCTTCAGTTGGTCAATACCTTTGCCCGTCAGGCAGGAGATAGGCGCAATATCGATTTGTTTGGCAGTTTTGATCTTCTTGGGGTAATCGGGAACTATGTCTATCTTATTACCTGCCAATATATTTGCTTTCTTATTCAACAACTTCAGATCGATTTTCAGTTCCGAAAGCCACTTCTTTCGGTTCAGGTCGATCATCCAGATCACCAGGTCAGCCCCTGAGATAATGTTCATGGCCGATTCCTGCCCGGCTTTTTCGATCTTACCGGCTCCGCTTCTCAAACCGGCGGTATCCACAAGCTTCACTGCGAATCCTTCCAGATCAATCCATTCGGTAAGATAATCGCGGGTAGTGCCTGCTGTCGGCATGACCAGGGCGCGTTCCTGATTGAGCAACAGGTTGAACAGCGACGACTTACCGGCATTGGGTCGCCCGGCAATAGCTACTGTGTAACCCTCCCGGATTATCCGGCCCCCGGTGTAGGAGTCAACCAGGGACTTGACACCGGCAATAACCGTCTCGACAGATTTGACTATTCGTTCAGTTGTTTTGATGTCCAGGTCCTCATCCGGGAAGTCGATTGAGGCCTCGATTTCTGAAATCAGTTCGATCATCTGGTTTCGAAGCATGGTGATATGCTCCGTGTATGCTCCCAACAGATGCTCCCGGGCCGTCTGGAAAGAAGAATCCGTGTTGGCCTCTATGATTTCCGCCACCGCTTCCGCATGGGCCAGGTCGATTCTCCCTGAAAGAAACGCCATTTTTGTGAATTCCCCCGGTTCAGCAGCCCGTGCGCCCGAGGCCATCAGTTCGTTCAGAATGACTTTGGGCAGGTGCCGGCCACCGTGGCAGAAGATCTCCACCTGGTCCTGACCGGTGTAGGAGCGACCTCGCGGCATGTAGACGGCGGTTACTTCGTCAATCACCTCACCATTGCCGTCCAAAAAATGTCCGTAGCGCATCAGGAAGGGCGCCGGGTGTGAGTTTCTGGCGGTGGGCTGGAAATGACGACGCAACAATGACAGACTGCGGCTACCGGCGATACGCACGGCAGCCAGACCGCCGGCGCCGGGCGGGGTGACGATAGCGGTTATGGTGTCGCTATGATTGTCCTTCTTTTTTTTTTCGTCATCTGTCTCAGGCCGTTTTGACCTGCTCATTCTTTTTTTTCTTCCGCTTGAACAGCAGGTAATCCACCAGCGCAAACATCGAGAAACAAGTCCAGTACAGCACCAGACCGGCCGGGAATTTATACAGCAGCCAGCCCATGAAGAACGGGAATACGTACATGAGTATCTTGTTCTGCTGCGTCGTGCTGGCCATAGTGAAGCGTTGCGATATGAACTGCGTGCCGACCATTAACACCACTAAAATGATATAGGGATCAGTCAGGCTGGTGGCGCCGCAAGACAGGTCGTTGATAAACCAGATAAAGGGAGCATCACGCAGCAGGATGGTGGAACGAAACACGGAGAAGAGAGCAAAAAACAGCGGCATCTGCGGCAGCATGGGCAGGCAACCGGACATGGGGTTAACCCCGTGGGATTTGTAAAGCTTCATCATCTCGGCGTTAAGGGCCTGGGGGTTCTTCTTGTGCTTCTTTTTCAGCTCTTCCATTTTTGGCTGCAGCTCTTTCATCGCATTCATCGACTGGAATGACTTCATGGAAAGCGGCAGCGTGATCAGCTTGACCAGCAGGGCAAACAGGATAATCACCACCCCGTAGTTGGGTGTCAATTCGTACATCCGGGGCAACAACCAGATAATTCCCAGGGCAAACGGTTTGATCAACCAGCCGATAAACGGCGTGGTGCCGATACCGAGCATGTCTTCAAGGTCAACGTGGTACTTCGACATGAGCGTATAGTCTAGTGGTCCGACGAATACGGCAAACGAATCACTCACATCAACGACGCTGGCAAACTCCATGCTTATGCCAGCGGTGATACGTCGTTGTTCGATACCACCGTCCGGTGTGGTAACCTGGCGCTTTTCACCCTGGGCGACCACGCCGACGCCGACACGGTTATGGGGAATCAGGACCGCTGCAAAATACTTCGATCTGACCCCGGCCCAGGAGGTATAACCTTCAACTGACTGATTGAGACGGTCATCCTCGTAATCATCAAGGGTAACCCGGGAACCTCCCTGCATCGCCAGAGCTTCCATGGTCTCGTAATCGCTGTTAGCCTGTGGTTCGGTAACTCCCAACGGCGTGTTCCACACCAACCGGTACTGGCGCTCAAAACCGAGCCGGGAGGCGTTGGTCGTTTCTAGGATAAGATCGAAGTGGTAGTCGTCCGGGTAGAAGCGGTACTTTCTGACAATCATGCCCAGTTCGGCGGTTCCGTAAGTGTAAACGAGGTCCAGCGGCTCGCCGGTGGCATCATAGATGCCCGCTTCATGGTCGCATGAAAAGCTAACCTGCGATGTGGAGAATGTTCCGCCGGCAAAAGTGGCTTCCGGTGTGGCATGCTGTGATTCGGGGAGCATCTGTATCGGACGACCATCACGATAGGCATACTCCGCCAGTTCCAGAGATCGCAGCCCACCGCCGAAGCTGGTCAACACTGCCGTAAACATATTGGTTTTGACAATAATGGTGTCGTCTATCAGATTTTCGGTCGCAACCGTGTCGATCGGAGTGGTGGCGACCTCCGAAGGCTGATCCACCGGCTCCCATACGGAATCAACGGACGGCTGTTGCCATGTCCCGGGAGCCGCGGAGTCCGCCGTCGCAACCGATTTTTCACCGGTTGCCTGATCAGGTTTGGCGGGCTCGTAGATGCCCAGGAACTCCATGATCGGAAAATAGAAAAGGATCAGCAGCCCCAGGATAATAATGATCGGGAGAGTTTTTTTGTCTATCATACGTTTTGTTTATCCAACTGTATTCTAATCAGTTATCATTGTTTTCTGGTTAAGGTCAGTCTCCGGAACCGGATTATAGCCGCCGGCGTGCCACGGGTGGCATCGGAGCACACGCCGCACTGCCATTATGCTCCCTCGCCATGCTCCGTATCTGCGTAGCGCCTGCTCCGCATATTCCGAACAGGTAGGATCGTAGCGGCAATTACCGCTCAGCAGTGGCCCCAGAGTAAAGCGATAGAGATAGATCACGAAAATCAACGGATACGCCAAAAGCGGCGTTCTACTGCCGCTCGTGGTCCAATCGCTCGAATAACAGTACGATTTCGGCGTTGATTTCTGTGAAGGCTGGCTGTTCGGTTGAGACATACGGTAAGATACCTATTATGATCGGCTGCTTAAGCAGACGCCGGTTGAGGCGGACTGCTTCCCGGTAGAGTCTCTTGAGGTGGTTTCTATATACCGCCGAGCCGTGCTTTTTAGAGAGGAAAACCCCGAACTTAAATGAATCACCGATCTCCCATATCAGTGAACAGTACTTCCCGCGTACCCTTGAGCCTTCCTTGAAAAGCCTGCGAATTTGCGCCTGGCTCTTCAGGCTCAACTTGCGGGGGAGGCTATTTCTTACGGCCAACTCGCACCGTCAGGCGTTTACGACCTTTGGCGCGGCGACGGTTGAGCACTCGGCGACCGGCCTTGGTGCTCATGCGGCTCCGGAAACCGTGGTCGTTAAGCTTCTTCCGGTTCGATGGTTGAAATGTTCGTTTCATTTTTCAGTCCTGTTTCAAAAAATCCGAGCCTCAAGTATAAGTATATCGTCACATTAGTCAAGGGAATAAATAGGGGGTGTCAACGCAAAATAGAAATGTCCTATTTTGTTAATTGAGTCATGTTCTTTCGTGCCATAGATTTCAGATTCAGCGACCTCCTCCAGGGATGATCTCTGGCCGGGATACCAGGTGTTCCGGGGTTCCGGAATCGTTCCGGTGGCGTCGCTTTTGGGGGCCTTCTGGTGATTTCCCGGTACTTCAGACTAACCCCACTACTGCTGATAACATGCACCGAGCCATTAAGCCTCTCTTCCACCATCACCGTCCGGGACAGAACCGGTTCCGTGATCTGACAGAGCTTGCTTTTGTGGGCAACGGTGTTGTCGTTTCTCACCGTGCGCTTGGTCTTGAGGCAGAGGTATCGGTCCAGATTGAAGTATCGCTCAGGCTTGACATGGACATCGGCCTTGTTTGCCGGAGTTACCCGGAACCTCTGGTTGTACTTGGGTAAATACTCCCCGAGAAAAGCGTTGGCTTCCGCCCTGGTCTTGATTCCCCGAAGCCGCATCTCCTTCACCAGCCGATCCTGCAACGTCCCGAACAACCTCTCGACACGACCCTTGGCCTGGGGTGAATGAGCATGAATCACCTTCACGCCCAGTTCATGCAACGCCCGCTCGAACCGGCTCATCGGCTGACTCATACCATCAAGCTCCTCCTCAACCGTAAGCCGCCGGTGGGACTTGTACGTCGTGTGCTTATCAAGATAGACACTCAAAGGAAAACCGTACTTCCTGACATACCGCTTGAAACTGTCCATCGCCGGCATCGTCCCCTCATAGTCATAAAACCGGCCATAAACATTGTTCGTGGCGTCATCAATGTATCCCATCAAAACCAACCGGGGACCACGGTCTTCAAGCCAGGCATGATGGGAACCGTCAAGCTGTACCATCGCCCCACAACACTCCTTCCGCAACCGCCACTGACGGTGATCCCGCCGCTGGCGCCGCTTCGCCCACAAACCAACCGCCAGCAGCCACTGCCGCAGCGTCTCGCGGTTGACCCCGATCCCATCCCGCTCCACAAGCTTCTCCGAGGCCAGCGTCGGGCCAAAATATCACCATACTTCTGACGATAGAGCTTCAGAACTCGTCCCTTGAGCTCCTCCGGAAACCTCCGGTTGGACGGCCGACCTCGACCCCGATGGATAATACCTCCATCTCCAAACTCCCGAACAGATCTCACCAGCCTTCTTAGATGCCGCTCGCTAAGATCCAACAGCGATGCCGCCGTCTTCCGGGTCATCTCCTGGTCCAACACCTTATGCACCACCTGCAGCCGTCGCAACTCCCTCACACTCATCCTGATAATGTCCTCTCCGGCCATAATCCTCCCTGACTCTTTGGGCCGGAGTATAACCTCTCAACAGGACATTTCTACTTTGCACATTTAGGACATTATCACTTTGCGGGAACAGAGAATAAATAGGGGGTGGGCGGGCTGTCTTTTTCCAATCCCTGCCCCCCCATCTTTTCTCTTCAATTCCCCCTGTCTTTTTGAATATATTGCCGTCAGCCGGGTAAGCGCTGATAGAAGGAATTGTAATAATGTGCACCGATATGGTACTGGTGATGGATATTAAGGCGGGTAGCAAGAAGGCGTTCGGCAAACTGGTGGAGCGACATAAGAAATCAGCATTTCGTATCGCCCTGGGGCTGGTAGGAAACAAAGACGACGCCTATGACATTTCCCAGGAAGCCTTTATGAGAGTCTACCGATCGGCCGGAACTTATGATGAAAGTAAGCCATTTCTACCCTGGTTTTATACCATAATAGCCAATCTCAGCCGGACCTGGCTGCGGCGGCGCAGTTCCCGTGAGAATCGGTCAGTTGATATTGACGATGTCTCTTTCCTGCTGGTGGCCAAGGGCACTCCGGAATCGGAAATGATTGCCCGGGAGAACGTTACACGGCTACGGCAGGCGTTGTTGAAACTGCCATTTGATGACCGGGAAATCATTACTCTGCAGCATTTTCGGGGGATGACCTACGATGAAATAGCCAAATTGTTGGATATCCCGAGGGGGACTGTAATGTCGCGTTTATATTATGCCCGCAAGAAACTGGCCACCCTGATGAGGTCCGACGATGAATAACGATCTGCGAAAATTGCTGGCCGGCTATGTCGATGGCGAACTGACCGAACAGGAACGCTGGGCTTTTGAACAGGAGCTTCAAAGTGACTCAAGACTGCGCGACGAGTTGGCTGAGTTTCGGAAACTGAAGGAGGTGACCGGCATGGCGCGGTATGCAGATCTACCCGACGAAGTATGGGAAAGCTACTGGCAGTCACTGTACCGAAAACTGGAGCGGGGAATCGGCTGGATACTGATGTCGATCGGCGCTATCATCCTGCTGGGTTTTGGACTTTACCACGGGCTGGTTGATCTCTATCTTAATCCCGATGTATCGTTTCTGCTGAAGGCAGGCGTCACGGCGCTGGGAGGCGGCCTCATATTCCTGCTGGTCTCCTTTGCGCGCGCGAGACTGTTTGCCTATCACCGCGACCGTTACCGGGAGGTAAACAAATGATTATGACAACCAATGATGACATTGCCGGCAAACGGATTGTTAAAACAGTCGGTCTTGTCAAAGGCAATACGATCCGGGCGCGCCATCTGGGGCGGGACATTGCAGCTTTTCTGCGCTGTATAGTCGGCGGTGAAGTCAAGGAGTACACCAAGCTTATTGCCGAAGCCCGCGAACAGGCTCTGGACCGAATGGTTGACGACGCCAAGGCCAAGGGAGCCAATGCCGTAATAATGCTCCGTTTTTCCACTTCCCAGATCATGCAGGGAGCTGCCGAGCTGCTGGCTTATGGTACGGCGGTGGTGGTAGAGGAAAAGTAGGGCTGCACCCATAAGGTAATAAATACAACCTGCGCAGTGTGTGGGGCCAGTCGACTCATCACCCAGACGGTTGCGAATCAAGCCTGAATCGCCGATATTAGCATAGTTGGACTTACCGTCTTGGCGAATGTCTTACTGCGAAAGGAGTATCGCATTCAATGGAAAGGCTGTCGGTGTTTTCCCGGTTGATTCCATGGCTCACCGGGGTGGTCTGTCTGATGATATTATCGGGATTGGCGACGGCTGCCACTGGTCCGATTTCGTATCAGGGACGGCTGACCGATTCCACCGGGATAGCGATTGAGGACGGAACTTACACGGTTGTTTTTGCTATCTACGCTGAATCGGCGGGTGGGGCGCGTCTGTGGCTGGAGAGTGCGACGGTAACAACCAGCGACGGCCTGTTTACCCATCAATTAGGATCATCGGCTCCGTTGCCGCCGACGTTGTTTGCCGACGATGACCGGGTCTACCTTCAGATATCGGTAGACGGCCAGACGCTGTATCCGCGAACCCGGATAGCTTCCGCTCCCTACGCGGCAACCGCGGCCGGTCTGGCCGTGCGCGATGCCGACGACTCACTGGCCATATTAACCCATGCCGACAGCCACCAGGTGACGCTGTTTGACTTCGAAGGCGCCCCGGCCCTGATTCTCCGTGGCGGGGTAGTCGGGGATGAGGCCGCAGTTTTGCCGGACTCGGCTATCAACTCCGAGGAAACGCTGGACGAACCGGGTATCGCTGTGGACAAGAACAGCTCGCTGGTTTATCTCACCACTACCAGCATGACCGACATGGTGACGGTGGAGATCACCATCCCTGCCGACGGCTACATTGTGTTACACGGCAAGTGTTACCTGATGCTGAGCGGCACTACCGGTCCCAACACGGCACTGGTGCAAATAGACGAAAACGAAGGGGGCGGCACTTCTTTTCCGTATTACACCAGGGCCGGTCTGGGCGGCTATGTCAATACCGAGATGAACTACTTTCCGGTCTATGTCACCCGGACATACTACCTGCTGGCCGGCACCTACACTTTCCGCATGGAAGGGAAGGCGTCCAACTCTCTGCCGGCCGAGGCCAAAAGCTGGGATCACATTCTTACCGCTGTCTTCTATCCCACCAGCTATGAAGCGGTCATGACCATAACGCCCGATCCGGGTAATCACCCACACGCCATACCGCTGATTATGAATGACTCGACCCATCCCGGTCGTAGCGGTACTTACTACGAACTGGACCTGCGCCACTATGAACGGCAGTCTAATGCGACCAAGGAAAAGGGATCGGGCAGCAACAGATCGAGTGATGACTGACGGCGCAGGAAGGCCCACTTGGGGCTTGACATTCATTTTGTCACTATGTTTTCTAAGACAATGAAGGTTGGAACCCCTGCGGTTCCGATTTATTGTGAACCCGACATTCTGCACTGATGGCGTTGAGATGAAAGAAGTTCTGCACGAAAAGAAGAAGTCGCGGTAACTTGTTATACGGAAACGAACAGTCTGTGATTGCCGTATTATACAGACTGTATAATCATTGTTAGGTGGCTGCACATGAAACAGTGTCCAGGACGGAGGGGCAGAGTGTGAGCCTTGTATTTATCAGCTACTCGCATGTCGATTCGGAAACCGCAGATTCCGTCGCGCACGTGCTTGATGAGTTGGGTATCGAGTACTTCCGCGATGTCAAGCACATTGAATGGGGACGCCCTATCGGTGCAGAGGTCCGCGAAGCGCTCGAGGTTTGCGTTTCCGTACTCGTCATCCTCTCACCCGCCAGCCTCAAGTCCCAGTGGGTTTCCTACGAGGTGGGCTTTGGGAGAGCTTTGCACAAGCGTGTGCTGCCCTTCCTAACGCATCCCTCCCTCGATGTTCCCGGGTACATGAGCGATCTGAGGCGGCTTTCCAGCATTGACGACATGCGTGAATATCTGGCGAATGCACCCCTTCCTGAGTCCGTTGAGGTTCCCGAATCGCGGATCGTGCTCGTGCCGGCTGGTGTGGCCAGCAAGATCATCCGAGTTATGCCGGAGTTGCTCGCAGAGATGCAGCAGGACATCAGAAGTGAGGGAGCTGAACTGGTCCGGGAACTCGTGCTTCTTCCCAGCAAGTTTGTGCCTTTATACAATACCAAGAAGCGCTTCAAGTACTACGAGGACGAACACGCTGATCTCGAGAACAAGATCGATTTGCTTGAACAGCTCGGTTTGGTCTACAACGTGACGCCCAAAACCACGCCGATCTACCGAATGACTGAGGAGTTCGTCGACTGGTTGAGAGAAGCCGTATTCAAGTAGTACGAAGGTAAAAACGATGACACACCTTTTAGGTGGGCTACAAACTGTGGAGCGCCAAACGTAAACAGATAGGGACATGACAACGAAGAGTTCGTTTGAGCCAGTGATACATCGTGATTGTTGGATTCTGATACTGGGCACTCTCCCCGGTGACAAATCACTCAGGCTCCGGCAGTACTATTCCAATCCCAGAAACCAGTTCTGGGACATTCTCAACCAAGTTTATGGCGAACCCGTTGACGCCTCGTATGAGGGGAGGCTGGCGTTTCTGAGGGACAAGAGGTTAGCGGTGTGGGATGTTCTCAGTTGCGCTGATCGCGTTGGCAGTCTTGATGGTAACATACGGAACGACGTTGCTAATGATTTTGCTGGGTTGTTCAAGACATATTCCGGATTGAGTACAGTAGCCTTCAATGGTACCCGGGCAAAGAGCACATTCCGGCGCCTGGTTCTCAAGGAACAGCAACTAAAGATCACCTTGAACCTTGTGACGCTGCCTTCGTCAAGTGTGACTCCGGGTAGGTATGTCCTTCCTTTGAAAGAGAAGATCGCTAAGTGGAAGGCTGTTTTGAATCCATGAAGCGGTTGTAAACCACGATCACAGATTGCGGCCACACTGACCAAAAAAGTGGCTTGCCACTGACTTGTCACTTCAGCAGGATCATCTTTTTGGTGGCATGTCGATTGTCGATCTCCAGACGGTAGAAGTAGACACCGCTGGCTACCGTTTTGCCTGACTTATCAGTTCCATCCCAGAAAGTGAAGTTGTCGCCGCTTGCTACCGGTCCGTCGATGAGCGTAGCCACATTCTGCCCGAGCACGTTATAAACGCACAGGCGCACGTGTCCCCTCTCGGTAAGAGTGAAGTCGATGCGAGTGCCGGTATTGAACGGGTTGGGATAATTCTGCGAAAGAGTGTACGTCGCCGGCATTTCCTGCGGAGTCGGTGAGGGTTGAAGGTGTACAGGCAGGCGATAGATGTGGATAGCGCCGCCATCGGACGTGGCCAGCACGTTGCCGGAAACATCAATCATCGAGCCGGGCTGTCCCCCAAAGTCCAGCACCTGCGGTATCAAGCCGTCTAATCGGCAGACACAGACTCCCTCCGGCCCCACTGTGTACAGACGGTCGCCATAGATAACGGCATCGAGCGCGTAGACCGGTAGTTGGAAACTGGTATCGATCCGGGGCAGCACCGGGTCAGAGTAATCCATCACGACCATTTGATCCCGGACGAAGACAAGAATGCGTTCTTCAAGGGCCATGATCTTTGCCGGCGGACCGGTTAACGATTTGAACGACTCAAACCGACGCGAGAAGTCCGAATCTATACTATAGGCCCAGAGCTGGTTCTTGGAAATGCCCACAAGCAGCAGGGAATCATGCAGCAGTACACTGGAGATACTGCTAAGGGAACTCCAGTTGCCGACCGAGTGAACACCGGCGTCGTCGGTAACGGCAAAAACCTGGATGTCTCTTTTACCAATGGCAAGAAGCGGGTGGACGGAACCGATCCGGCGACTGTAGTACTGGATATCACGGACGGTGGAGTCAACAACCGAGATGGAACTCTCCAGGGCAAAACTATCCACGGCGGAACTGTTGGCAATAAAACAGACCGTCCCCAGCATATGGTAATACACGATCAGTGAATCACCGTTGCGATCGAGGGCTCTGACATTCGTCAGGCCGCTATAAATGGTGTAGTCAGACATGGGTGTGGCGTCGGCGTCAAACGTGAACACGTCTATGGGATTCTCGCCGCCGCCGGTGAACAGCTTGCCGTCATGAAAGAGAAGGTCATGGATGGGACCACAACGGTACAGGCCGGGAGTGGCCGGATCGGGTTCCGATAATTGGTACGATGTCAGGCCACCGTTAGTCCCGGGAAGAAGGAGATGACATTGGTCACTTCTCATAAAAACGTCACCGGCGATCAGAGTTTCAGACAACGGAACATTACTGCGCACGGAGTGGTCGTTTCGTGAGACAACCTGCATCGAGCGGGGATTGAGAAAGACCAGGAAAGTATCAATGACCAGCATCTGGTGGGGGAGTTCGATACCGCCGATACGGTCGATGATACCCGAACCGGGGTGTCCGAACTCACCAATCAGGACGCCGTCATACAAACTGGCCAGCAGCATTACCGAGTCGAGCTTCATAAAGGATGCGACCGGTACCGGTAGCCACAGGTAGTCGACAAACCGGCCGAATCCGGTATCCGCCAGATCATAACGCATGATACCGTTATATTCGTCAAGTGCATACAGGGTGTCGCCGTCAACTTCAACTTGCGTCATCAGCCTGCCGATCCGACTGAAGTCAACAAATGTCGCCGAAGAGTATCCGTTCAGGTTGTAACGTCGGATGCCGCCATACCATACCGACAGATACAAATCATTGCCGTGCAGGGTGAAATCAGCGTAATCCCGGTCGACATCAATTGTTCCCAGGTGTGTCAAATGCGGCAGATTCGCCAGATCATAGACGGCGATGCGATCATCGCTAGTTCGAATCTGTAAAAGGTTCTGTCGGTGCTTGATGGTTTTAGGGTTGAAATCGACAAACTCGATGTTTTCCGGCACAAACACCGCCAGAGTGTCGTGGTAGCGGCAGACGACAATGGTCCCGGGGGCGACACCGACGGCAAAACTGTCAATCACGCATACCGCCGTAAACTTGTTGTACAGGATAGTGTAATCCGGCCCTTCGGTCAGGTCGGCATGAGCCGACAGGGCACACAGTACCAGCAGTATGACAGACAACGCAGGTTTCACTTCACCAGCAGCATTTTCCTGGTGCGCACCGATTGGTCCGTCTGCAGACGATAGATGTAGATTCCGGTCGCATAGTCGGTTCCGTCAAACCAGATCTGGTGCGGGCCGGACGGAAGTTTGCGTTCCACCAGGGTAGTTACTTTCTGCCCCAGAATATTGTAAACGTCCAACTTCACCTGGGCGGAAGTTGGGAGTTCAAAACGTATCACGGTGCCGGGATTAAACGGGTTGGGGTAGTTCTGGTACAAGATCAGACTGACCGGCAGTTCGGGTTGGCAGTCGTCGTCGACACCGGTGGAACTCCCGGCCGGGGGCAGAGTGTTGGAATTATAGTTATTCATCAAAAAGCGCCCGGTATTCTTACCATCCTCAACCGAGGCATCGAAGTTCCATACCAGCAGCTCGATGCCATCGCTGATCAGGACCAGTTCCACCAGGCCATCGTTGTCAACGTCGTCGATAAGAGGGGCGTATCGCGAGGAGAAGACATGTCCCGACCGGGCCGGTGTCGCGATGGGCCAGCCGGGCAATATCTGGGCCGTGTGATCAAGGATGTACACCCTTTCCGGACCGGTGCCGGGCAAAAGGTAACCACTGCGCATGATGATCTCCGGATACTCGTCGCCGGTGAGATTGGCTACTACCGGAGTGCCGAGAGTGACCGGTTCCAAAAACGCCTCGCCGGCCGGTCGGCCCGGACGATTAATATAAGGGCTGCCGTCGGATCGAAATATGTAGAGGGCGGCAATGTCATATTCAAAGAAGGTGATCAGTATTTCCGGGCTGTCGTCGAGGTCCAGATCGGCCGCGGTCGGATAAGCTCCCAGCCAGCCGGCCACATCCGGCAGGGTCAGCGGCCAGCCGGGCAGATCGACAGCCACCCGTGCCGAAGTAAAATCCTTGGCCCACAGGTGCGGTATACCGGCGCTGTCTTGACCGGCAGTGACGATCTCCGGCAATTGGTCGCCATCCAGATCGGCCAGAACAGTGCCGTAGACGTGGCGTATGGTCTCTATCACGTGGCTGGCGGCTGAAGTGTCGGCCGCCAATCCGTTGAAGCCTTCGAAAATAGCTAGGCCGGTGTAGGGATATGGTGAACTGTAGCTGGCGACTACTTCAAAGTTGGTAGTGTCACCGTCCAGATCAGCCGCAGTAACAAACGGTGAATAACTGCCGCCGATGCCATACGATTCCGTCAGCCGGGGGTCCATCGACGTGAACAACCGGCCGTGTGTCCCGAAATATTCGTTACCATCGAAACGGTAGGCCATGATATCGCCCACCTTGTTGATGAAGATAATTGCCGAGTCAGGCACAGCGCCGATCACTAGAGTGTCGAGTTGGGCGATTACCGGGTTGGGGAAGGCGTATTCATACGGTATCATACCCGTCTGGCATGACCGCGACCAGGTTTCATCCGTGGTGTCGTTCATACCGTCGTAGTTGTAGACGTGCAGGCCGAAGTCACTGGTGCAGATTATTTCATCCTCGCCGTCACCGTCGACATCATGTATGGCCGGCACGCAGCGCATATCTTCGCCGGGGTTGACCGGAAAGCCATCCATCAGCGAGCCGTCGCTGCCGTTGAACATCAGCAGGCCGCTGCGGGTGCCGACTATGATCTCTTTCGTTCCGTCGTGGTTGAGATCACAACAGACGGCCGTCATGCCGCCGCGATCGCCCAGCGACTGTGGCCAGCCGTTGGCAAAAGCCGATTTGACCTGCACTGAAACCGAGTCAACCATCTGGCCGGATGTGAAATAACCGTGCAGGTAGACGGTAAAGAGGCCGGTATCGGCGCCTGACAGTGACCAGGTGTACATCAGGGAGTCGAAAAACTCACCGGTGGAAGAGAATAAATACTCCAACGACCTATCGGTAGCACGCGAAAAAACGACCACGGAGTCGAAATCGGGTCCGTAGGCGGAGCCGTGAATGGGGACGCTGTAGTCAAGTTCCTCTCCGGATTGGGGGGAGATTATCCGGGTAACATTCTGAGTGACACGGACAACAGTGGTGATCTGGGTGGAACCGAACTTGTCGGTCAGGCGCAAATTGATAAAACCCTCGACAGCCGGATCGGAAAAAATTACGGCCAGCGAGTCAGCCGGAAGGCTGGTGCCCGAGGACAGGAACTGCCATTGCTCTGATGCCAACCCGACGGAATAGTCCAGTTGCCAACTCCCGCTGTAACCGGCTACCGATGCAATTTTGATCGCGAAATCACCGATGTGCCGGCTGCGCAGCCTCGGTTCGGCGATGTAGAGTCCGCCGTTTTCTAAAAGGAAGAGCGAGGAGTCGATGTTCAGGTAGCCGAAACCGGAGATAGTATCCGGTCCGACCAGGGTATCTCCCTGGTTGAGCGGGTCGACCAGGTCGGTAGCGCCATAGAGCAGGATTTCCTGCAATTCTTCGATGGTTAGATCGGGGCGGAACGACAGCATCAAGGCGGCGGCGCCGACTACCATCGGAGCGGCCATCGAGGTGCCGTCGGACAGGTAGTAGAGACTGTCGTTGCCGACGATACGCACGCCCGGTTCATTCGCAGGCGGGTCGCCGTACATGTCGGTACCGGCGGCTCGCAGAGAGAGAATATCAAGCCCCGGGGCCACGATATCGACATGGGCTCCATAGGTGGAAAACCAGGTTTCGTAACCGTCGGAGTTGCCGGCCGCGACCACGAACGTAGAGTCGAAGGCAGCCGGGAAGAAGCGCTGGTTGTCGCCGCTGTTACCGGAAGCGATACAGACCAGGACGCCGTTGTGGCGAGCGAAATCAATCGCTTCCTTTAAGATGCTGGACTCGAACGGGGTGCCCCAACTGATGTTGATGACCTGCGCCCCGGCGTTGACGGCATACATAATGCCGGCAGCCCCCACCGCGGTGCTGGCGTTGGGCCACATTTTAACCGGAATCAAGGTGGCCTGCGGGGCTATACCCACCACCCCCCGGCCGTCGTTGTTGGCCGCCACGATCCCGGCGCAGTGCGTGCCGTGGCCGTAATGGTCGACAGGGTCGTTGTCTCCGACCGGATTAAACAGGTCGGGAATATCCCCGGACATATCATACCCGAGCGTGTCGTCGATGAATCCGTTGTGGTCATCATCGATGCCGTTACCCGGAATCTCGCCGGGGTTTTTCCAAAGTCGTCCCTGCAGTTCCGGGTGGGTGGGGTCGATACCGGTGTCGACAATAGCTACCACCACTCGCGTTGTCTCCGCCGGTGGGTGGTCATATTGCCAGGTGATCCGGACGTCTTTGCCGGAGGTCCCGCTCTTAAGTATCTGGTAGTCGTTGTAGTATCCCTCGACCCGCACGATACCCAGGTACTCCTGGCCGGTATTGTGTAAATACCACTGATGCCCCAGCAGCGAATCGGTCGGCCAGTCAAACAACTCCAGATAATAGTCGGGTTCAACCAGTTCGACGTTATCGCTGCCGAGCGCGGTCACGACATCGGCAACCGATGCTGTCCGGTCGGCATCCAGGTAGGCGTAATACCGATCGAATTTTTCAACTCCGGCCAGATCACGTCGAACCTGTAGCCGGGAAACTTTTTGCAGGCGATCTCGGTCTGACAGTGCCTGGGCCAGACGCGCCGGATTGGCGCTCTTACTGAGTTTGACAATGAATTGACCCGGAATAGGGCCGGTCGGCTGACTTCGGGAGTTGGCTCCGCCCGCAATCAGGGATAAAAGGACACAAGTAGCCAGATTTGTCAGAAATCTCTTCATGGTTGCAGTCCACCTTAATTACGCTCGTGCCATAAGGAAGGCGGTAAAAGGGTTCAGCCAATAGACGCCCGTGGGCGGCCGGGCGTGCAATAACTTATGGCCCCTTAAGATACTATAGTACAACAGGTTGTCAAGGGTAAACTCGGACATTCCGGCCGATACAATTAATCTCCCGGTTCCGGTCGTTTATCGGGTGGGAGATTGAGTTGTCACTTGACACGGCGGGGGCATCTTATCTATTGTCGCTGGCAGGGTTAGCCGGCATCACCTCAAGACGTTGCTGCCGGAGGACGAAACAAACTATGTGGAGACGTTGATGGAATTCTTTAGTGTGATACGATGTGTGGCATAGCCGGATTCTTTAATTTGCAGCAGAAGCAGCCCCCGGATCGGGAACTGCTGACGCGGATGGTCAACGCTATCCGTCATCGCGGCCCGGACGAGTTCGGAGCTTATTTTGATGACCGGTGCGCTCTGGGACAGGCCCGGCTGTCAATTATCGATCTTGAGGGGGGCTCGCAGCCGTTGTGCAACGAAGACGGCTCGATCTGGATTTCATACAACGGCGAAATCTTCAACTACATTGAACTGAGACAGGAACTGATCCGTGCCGGACACACGTTTCGCACCCGGTCGGATACCGAAGTCATTGTTCACGCCTGGGAGCAGTGGGGCAGGCGCTGCCTGGATTACTTCAACGGGCAGTTTGCCCTGGTGATATACGACAAAAAGGATGATTCGCTGTTTCTGGCTCGGGACCGGTTGGGTATCAGACCTGTTTTCTACACTACTCATGGTGATCGTTTCTGTTTTGCTTCTGAAATCAAATCGCTTTTTTGTGATCCGTCACTTCCACGGCGACTGGATTACAAGGGCCTGGATGAGATTTTCACCTGGTGGACGACGGCTCCCCCCCGAACTGCCTTTGAAAACATCAACGAGCTTGAGGCCGGTACCTGCCTGCAGGTGAAAAACGGCCGGGTACGAACCGAACGCTACTGGTCGATGGAGTACCCCGAAACATTTGACCGCGAGCGGTCGGCCGCTTCATGGGCGGAGGAGCTGCACTCCCTGCTGGTTGATTCCGTGCGACTGCGGTTGCGGGCGGACGTACCGGTCGGCGCCTACCTGTCGGGGGGACTGGATTCTTCGGCCACTACTGCCCTGATTCGAAACTTCACCGACACTCGCGTGGAGACCTTCTCGATTGCTTTTCACGACAAAGCGTACGACGAGTCGGAATATCAGCGGCAGATGGCCGATCACCTCGGCACTAACCATCACCAGGTGCGGTGCTCCTACCACGATATTGCCGAGAACTTTCCCAAAGTGATCCGGCATACCGAACGGCCGGTGGTGCGCACGGCGCCGACGCCGCTTTTGATGTTGTCGGGCCTGGTCAGGGACAACGATTTCAAGGTGGTGCTTACCGGTGAGGGAGCGGATGAAATACTGGGTGGCTATGACATTTTCAAAGAAACCCTCATCCGCACTTTCTGGGCCAGAAACCCCGATTCTCAGTGGCGGCCGCTGTTGTTGAAACGGCTCTACCCCACCCTGCCGTTGTCGGCTGCCAGGGCGCGTTTTTACCTGGAAACATTCTACAAAGCGGGTCTGGCCGAGACCGACAAGTACTACTTCTCCCACATTCCCCGGATCAATACCACCACTAAGATCAAGGATTATTTTACTGACGATATCAGACAACATGTCGGTGGCTATGACTCATTACAATCATTTGGCCGGGATATTCCTTCCGGTTTCTCCGGCTGGCACCCGCTGGCGCGAGCCCAGTATCTGGAAGCGAAGTCGCTGCTGGCAGGTTATATCCTCTCCTCCCAGGGTGATCGGATGTTGGCCGCCAACTCTGTCGAAGGGCGGTTTCCATTTCTGGATCACCGACTGGTGGAGTTTGCGGCCACCATTCCGCCGCTTATGAAGATCTTCGGTCTGAATGAGAAGTTTGTTCTGAAGAAAGCCATGCAAAAGGAACTGCCGCCGGAAATCACCCGCCGTGTCAAGCAGCCGTATATGGCGCCCGATTCCAACAGTTTTGTCCAGTCTGATTCACCCGAATACGTCGAGGAAATGCTGAGTGAGACGGTTCTGAGCCGGGCCGGTATTTTCAATCCCGGTTTTGTCGCTCGTCTGAAAGACAAGTGCCGGCGCTTGTCACACGCTCATCTGTCTTTCAAAGACAACATGTCATTTATCGCCATTCTCTCCACCCAGTTGCTGGTAAAACAATTCATCGATGATTTTCAACCGGCACGGAGCCTGCCGCCGGAAGATTTCCGGGTCTGGCAGGATGAGTCCGGCCACAGCCCGCCGTCCCGTTAGCAGCAGATCCGCGTCAACGGGAGCCGGGGGTCGGGGTTGATGATTGACACTTCTGTGGCTATGGGTTATACTCATTGACTGCCGATAATTGAACCAGGAAGCCGACGGCTTCCGGCGGCCGAAACGGTGTCGGCGGCAGTTATGGATGTTTCCGGCGACAGGTACCGGGTATGAGCACAAGGAGGATGCTTGGATATTCGTTCAGACATCAGGGGTTTTATCCTGGACAACTTTATGATGGGTCGCGACCCCGAGGAACTTACAGATTCAGGCTCCCTGCTGGAACTGGGCATCATCGATTCCACCGGTGTCCTGGAACTGGTCGGTTTCATGGAGGAGAAGTACGGTTTGCAGGTCGAGGATGAAGACCTGGTGCCGGACAACCTTGACTCCGTGGACAACCTGGTTGGTTACATTCAGAAGAAAACGGCCTGAGGTGCTCAGGCCTGATCCTGACCGGGCGGCCGGTTGAGAGAAAGGCAGTCATGCGGGCAGTTGTCAAGGGTCTGTTTTTCCTGATCGGTTTTATACTGGCTTTGCCGTTGATTGTAGTGGTTCGTCTTGAGGGCGCCCTGACGGGCAACCGCTCGACCCGTATATTTGGCGGCGGCAAAGAGATTCTCTCACTGGTTCCGACCATAATCGGCGAGTATATGCGGCTGGCCTATTACTGGGCGGTGTGCACGGGTGTTTCCTCTGGAGCCAGCTTTCAGTTCGGCAGCATGGCTGCCCACCGACAGACGACCATCGGAGCGGGCACCGTCATCGGCGCCTATACGATCATCGGTCGGGTTGATATCGGTGAAAACGTACTGTTCGGGGCACGGGTTTCTTTGCTGTCCGGGAAATACCAGCATGGCCGACCCGGTCGGCGGGCGACTGCCGACGAAGACGAGATCGACTTCCAGTTGGTCACTATCGGCAGTGATTCCTGGATAGGCCAGGACTCGGTGATCATGGCTGACGTTGGTCAGGGCTGTACCGTCGCGGCCGGAAGCGTGGTGTATAAGAACGTACCGGAAGGTATCACCGTGATGGGCAACCCGGCCAGAAAAGTGAGTCTCTGAATCCGGTCGGGAGTGAAGATGTCGACAAAGGAGCCGATTGATGCATAATTTCTGGAAGTTGATTTTACTGGCATCGTTGCTGCTGAATTTGCTGGCGGTGTGGGGCTTCTTCCACTACATCCGCTACGGCGGCTCGCCGCTGGGTGAACTGAAACGACTGCTGACCGGGTCCACCCGGCAGTCATCGCCGACGGTGCCGTATGCCGAGGAAAACCGTAAACTGCTCGAGGAGATTCGCCAGGGACAGACCGACTCGCTGCGAGTCGTGTTTCTGGGAGCCTCGATCACCAATCGCTGGGACCTGGAGCGTGATTTCCCCCGTGTCCACATGGTCAACCGGGGTGTCGGCGGGCAGTTGGTGCCCTCGATGCTGGCTCGGTTTAAGCGGGATGTTATCGACCTGAAACCGAAAGCAGTAGTGATCAAGTTTTGTTCGATCAACATCAGGCCGCACCTGCCGCAGTCGGTGCTCAGGGATGGTATGACCATGATGACACAACTAACTCAGAACAATGGAATAGAGCCGATTGTGGCAACCATAATCCCGGCCGGCAAACCGGAAGCGCATATCGGAGATTTCAGCGTGGCCGACAGCCTGCAGGCTTATAACAATTGGGTGCGGCAACTGGCTGCGGAGAACAACCTGCGGCTGATTGATTTTGCCGCCGCCATCGGCGACGATGAGGGTTTCCTGCCGCGCGATTGTTCGGTCGACCCGGTACATGTTAACGAGAAAGGGTACCAGATACTGGCCGACGCCGCCCGACCGGTGATATACGAAGCGGTCGGCGTTCAGTAGCTGCCGCTTGGTTTCGATAAAGGCGGTTGCGACCGACACCTCATGAAAGACCCTAAAAAACACCTCATCAGGAACATCTTTTCCAACTGGGCGCTGATGGTCACCGGGGCTGTCATCGCCTTCTTCATGAGTCCCTTCCTGGTGCACACTCTGGGCAAGGAAGAGTACGGCATCTGGGCGCTGATTTTCTCCATCATTGCCTACATGAATTTTTTCGATATCGGGATGAAACAGAGCCTGGCTCGTTTCCTCTCCCGCCACTACGCCACCGGGGACCACGATGGTCTTAATGCCGTTATCAACTCCGGAAACGTCATTTATTCCATCACCGGCTCACTGGTCATTCTGGCCACATTGGTAGTGGCCTACTTTTTTCTCGACGCCTTCAACATTGCGACCGAACTGAGACCGGTGATGCGCACGGCACTGATAATCATCGGACTTAATCAGGCCGTCTATTTTTTCTTCATGACCGGCACCGCTATCGGACCGTTTCACCGCTACGACATCTCCAACGCCATTGAAATTACTTTCTCCATCAGCAACGCTCTGGTGGTGGTTTACTTTCTCAAACAGGGTCATGGACTGGTGACGCTGGCCATCATTACCATCTCCGTCAACGTAGTCCGTTCGGTGGTTCGTCGTATCGTGCAACAGCGGCTGGTGCCGCAGATTCGATGGCGTCTGCGCTATGTGAGAAGGGATCGCATCGGTGAATTGCTGGGTTACGGAGTGGTCAGTTTCCTGATAGTGATTTCCTGGATGGTCATCTTCAATATCGACAACGTCGTCATCGGCATATACATATCCACTACGGCGGTGACGTTTTACAGCATTGGCGCTCAGATTATCACCTACCTGCGGACGATCATCGCCGGCATCGCCACCCCGCTGGTGCCGGCAATCAGTCATCTTGATGCCACCAGCGATACCGACGAAATCACCGCGCTATACGGCAAGGTGTCGCGCTATCTTTATTATCTGAGCGGTTGCATCTGCGTGGGGCTGTTCATGGTGGCGGACAAGTTCATTTTCCTGTGGATGGGGCCGGAATTCACTGACACGGTGGAGGTGCTGATGATTCTGGCTATACCGGCCTGCATATATCTGCCGCAGGTGACGGCCAACTCAGTGTTGCTGGGAATCGGGCGACACCTGCCGTTGTTTTATGTGCTGGCTGCCGAAGCGGTCAGTAACGCCGTGCTGAGTTTGATTCTGGTCAGGTCGTTGGGAATACACGGGGTAGCGCTGGGAACGGCCATACCACAACTGGTTATTTACATTTTCGTCTACCCCTGGGTTTTTCACCGCATTATCGGCGCCGACCTGCGGCGTTTTTATCTCACCAGCGCCGGGATGCTTGTCTACGCGGCGGTTTTTACACTGCCGGCAGCAGTCCTGATGAAGTACATTAACATCATCCCCGGATGGGGCGGGTTGGCTGTCGATGTTGCCGTGATTGGCGGCCTGGCCCTGGTGGGGTTCTGGTTCAAAGTGCTTGAAGACGACGACCGCGCCCGGCTCTCGTCCAAACTGGGCCGAAAAACGACTCCGGCATAGCTGCCGGTGAGATTGAACAGGTAAGTTCAGCGATGTCACTGTACAATCATCTGCACCATCTGGTTTTCCGGTTGAAGGACCTACGGGATGGTAGCGGTATCTACTCGCGACTGGCGCGGTTGAAAAAAGAGCAGTACCTGCCGCCGCAGCGACTGGCCTCACTGCAGAACGAACGACTGCGATCTTTGCTGACACAGGCCCAGAGCCACAGCCGGTATTACCGGCAACGATTCATCGCAGGCAACGTAGAGATAGACGTTCACTTCGATCTGTCACAATTGCCGCAACTGCCGTTGTTGCGAAGGGAAGACCTTCAGGATAACCTGGAAGATATCCTGTGCGACAACGCCCGTTCGCCGTGGCTCAACTCCTCGGGCGGTTCGACCGGCCATCCGGTCAATTTCTATCATGATGAAACCTACCGTGTCAACGGCGAGGCCGGCCAGTTGCTGTTTCTTAACTGGATGGGGGTCCGCCCGGGGGACCGTACGGCCGTTTTCTGGGGAGCTGATCGGGAGTTTAAGGACTTGTCCCGTTATGATCGCCTGATGATGCGTATCAACCGCGTCAAACAGCTCAACTCTTTTGCCATGTCCGATCAGTTAATTGAACAATTTCTGGAGGAGATCAACCGCTACCGGCCCCGGTACGTATACGGGTACGCCTCGTCGCTGTACCTGGTGGCGCGCTTCATCAACCGAACGACCCCGCTAGCGTTTCAACCGGTGGCGGTGAGGTCCTCGGCCGAGATGTTGTTTGACTTTCAACGCCGGGAAATCGAGAAAGCTTTTAAGGCGCCGGTGTTCAATTTCTATGGTTCCCGGGAAGTGAACAATATCGCCGCCGAATGCAGTGCTCACCGGGGACTGCATGTTTTTGCATCCGGCCGCATCGTTGAGGTCGTTGATGACGATGGTGTGCCGGTGCCGGACGGTGAACTGGGACAGGTGGCGGTGACTGATCTGGTTAATCACGCCTTTCCCTTTATCCGCTACCTGACGGGCGACATGGCCGTTGTGTCTTCGGCCGTGTGCGCTTGCGGTCGCGGTTATCCGCTGCTTCAGAAGATCGAGGGTCGCTGTAGTGACATGATTGTTATCGATGGACAGTACATTCACGGAGAGTTCTTCACCCACCTGTTTTACGGTCGACCGGAGATCACCCGGTTTCAATTCATACAGGAAACCAAAGACCACCTGCGCTTGCGGGTGGTCAGCCGCGATGACCGGCCCCAAATGGAGGAGGTGCTGACGGCCATCCGCACTAAGGCAGGTCGGCAGGTGACTATCAGCGTCGAGGTGGTCGAAAGTATCCCGACCGCGCCATCGGGCAAACATCGATTCACGATTTCAAAGCTGAAGGAAAGCTGATGACAGGCCGGTCTGTTGACAGCACTCTCGGGGGAACGATGGCAACCGGCTTTAATGGTGGTATCTGCGACCTGACCGGAGCCGGGCCATGAGCAGAGCACCGGCCAGATTGACATCATCGAGGTATGTCACCCGGGAGCACCTCATCTATCTGGGGTTGCTGCTGCTGGTGATTGTTTGCGCTCCGATGCTGCTTTTACCGTGGCCGTACTGCCTGGCCCCGTTCGGGCTGGTGCTGGGTGGGGTTTTTATTTTTATCACTCTGCGACACCCGATTGTGGGCCTGTATCTGTACCTGATCATGTTTCTGATCAGACCCCAGGAGTTGTTTCCCGATGTCTCGGTGTTGCACTATCCTTACGAGAAGATCATCGGTATCGTGGTTATTATCAGCCTGGTTTTCCAGTATATCGTCAAGGGTCGTAAGTTCGAGCTGTTCGATGTCGAGAAAGGAGTGCTGTTTGTTCTGGGGGCAGCGGCGATTTCGGTTATTCCGGCGGTATGGGTCGGGGGCGCCAAGACCGAGTTCATCATCTTTTTCAAGATCATACTAGCCTGTCTGTTTACTGCTCGGATTGTCAACACAGAGCGGAAGTTCAGGGCTATTATGTGGCTCTATATAATTTCGATAGGCATAATAGCCGTCTCCTCCACCTACAACTACTATTCCGGCAGTTTCGAAAGCGTGATGGGTATCCAGCGGGCGATCGGGTCCGCCGGGCAGGAGGGTTCCCACAGCGATCCCAACTCGATGGCGGCCACACTGGTTCTGGGAATGCCGTTTGTGCTGGCTATGATGAAAAACCGGCGGAGTATAGCCGTCAAATTGCTGCTGGCGGGACTGCTGATGGCCTGTCTGTGGACGGTGGTTATCACCGGCTCGCGTGGCGGCATGCTCGGTTGCATTATTATGCTGTTCTTGATTGCGGTGACCAGCAAGCACAAGACAGTGGCTCTTATAGTCGGCATCGTTCTTGTCATCGGGGCGGCGGCGGTAATGCCGCAACAGTACGTGGATCGATTTAGCAGTATCGCCAGCTATAACGAACTGGATGACGGCACCGGTGCTGCCGAATCGGCACAGGGGCGAATCAAAGGACTAATGGTCGGTCTGGAGATACTGCTCAGCCGACCGGCGACAGGTGTGGGTATCGGCTGTTTTGGTGTCTACAACCACGAACACCATGGCTCATGGTTGCAACCACACAATATGGTGGGGCAGTTGGCCGGTGAGCTGGGTTTTCTGGGGTTGATTGCTTTCGGCTACTTTATCTACAAGCTGACCTCTAATATCAAGTTTGTCAGGTCGATACTCAGGAAAGATAACAGGCAGAAGGACTTCAACTTCCAGATGGCAACCGCTGCCTGGGTGGCGGTCGCGCTGTTGTTTTTTCTGGGTTTGTTTGCGCATAACCTGTATCGGTTCAACTGGTATCTTATTGCCTGTTTCGTGGCAATCATGGTCCGGCTGGTTGAAAACCGGTATCGTTCAACGGAAGTGACGGCGAATTCAGACGGATTGCCGACGAGGTATGATGACGACATTGAGTGACATGATAGCCCGACTGGGTCAGTACCTGCTGTGTGTCCACCGCGTGCAGGCCGGTCGCTATCGGTATGCCCGGACTGTTGAGCGTAACCTCAAGCTGTCGGTCGAGGAAATCCATGCCGACCGGATAATTCGTCTGCGACAGACCATCGAAAACGCCTATATCCACTCGCCCTTCTACCGGGCGCGGTTTCAGGCGGTGGGGTTTGAACCGGGTGACCTGAAAGACCCCGCTGATTTACGTCGGCTGCCGGTACTGACCAAAACGGATCTGAGGGATCATGTCGATGAAATGGTTGGTGACAATGTTAATCCGCACGAGGTTGAGAGAAGTGTCAGCGGCGGAACTACCGGCCTGCCGGTCAGTTTTATCCGCGACAAGTTCTGCGTTGACTACCGGCGCGGTATCGACCTGGCTCTCTCTCGTTATTATGGCTGGTGTGACGGTCAGTGGCAGGGTCTGTTGTGGGGGGCCGCTCACGAGGTTGTCTACCGGCAGGGTTTCAAAGCCCGGTTTACTCAACTCTGGGCGGACCGGGTGTTTGCCCTGGACTGTAACCGGTTGTCGGACGCCACTTACGAAGAGTTTGTCACCCGTGCCCGTCAGTATCGTCCGTCGTTCGTGCTGGCCTATCCATCGCTGGCGTATGATCTGGCCGAACGGATTGAAGCCGGCCGGGTCAGCCCCGTCCGGGTGCCGGTGATCAACGTCACGGCGGAGCCGCTGTATGACTTTCAGCGACGCAAGATTGAGTCGGTACTGGCCGAGCGCGTTTATGCTCGGTATGGCGCCAGGGAAATCGGGACCGTGGCCTTTGAGTGTCCACAACGGGCCGGACTTCACATTATCCCTCAAAGCGTTTATATCGAGGTGATACCTCTGGAAGGTCAGTCACAAACCGGAGTGGTGCTGGTTACTGACCTGCTGAATCGAGCCATGCCGCTTATCCGCTATCGGATCGGTGATCTGGCCCGGTTGGATGAAAGCCCCTGCGAATGCGGGTTAACATCACCCAGACTGCTGGAAATCAAGGGCCGCGAAACGGATATTATCTGGCGACCGGACGGAACCGGCCTGCCGGGCACTGAAATCGTGACTATCGTCGGCGAGGTCGGTCTTCAGGCCAGAGTACAGATTGTGCAGGAAAAGCTGGACGACGTCGTAATCCGTCTCGAGGGAAATTCCACCCCTGACGCCGCCGTGCAGAGACTGCTGGATAAGTTTCATCGCGTAATTGGCGGCGGCATCCGGTTTCGCGTTCAGCGAGTGAATGAGATCGAGCGAGCCCGGTCGGGTAAATATCGCTATGTTATCTCCCATGTTTCCCGACCGGAAGGAACCGTATGAGGAGTCGAAGGCAACCCGATGGACAGCCTAGACATGTAGACTACTGAAGATATTATGTTTTTTATCAGGGTTCATAAGAATGGTGGCGACAAGCTGCCACCGCCGAGTTTCGGACCGAAGCTGTCAGTCCGGCAGTTTTCCGTCGCCGGCGCTCAGGTCCTGCTGGCTACCGGGGGTGTGCTCACTACGGCCGTTCACGAAGGTAGCCGCCTCTTTATTCTTGACGCTCTGGACTCTCAGGCCGGTAAACGTGTTGATTTGAGCAGCCTTTCGATCACCGAGGACAACTACGAAGATCTGATGGCTGACGAGTTGTTCGTGATGGTCCTGGTGGATCTTGCTGAGGGTACGATCACTCTGGCCAGGAGTGTATCGACTACTCGCCAGATATATTACCGATCGACAAACAGAGATTTCCTGGCGGCTTCGAATCCGGGCCTGCTCAGGCAGGGGGGGTGTCGGTTTGAAGTGAATGAGTCGGTACTGCCGGAGTTCTACACCTACCGCACACTACTGGCTCCCAACACGCTGGTGGCCGGTGTCCGCAAACTCTCAGCGGGGGAACTGATCGTCGGGAGTTGTTTTGATCCTTCGTCCATCAAGAGTTGCTATCCTGACTTTTCCTTTGATGTGGATCCGTCGTCGTCGACCGTTAACGAGGCCGGCGAGAGGGTGGAAGCAATTTTGTCCGGACATATCGCGGCCACCCTGCGCCATGATGAAAATCCGGCTACTCTTCTGAGCGGAGGGCTCGATTCGTCGTTGCTGGCTTCGATCACCCGACGTCATACTGATCGTTTGCGGTCGTATTCATCGGATTTCTCTTTTCTTAACCGCCAGGACCAGGAGTCGGAATACGCCACCACCGTGGCCGACCATCTGAAAATCAAGCACACCATCTGCGGCACCACCTCGGGAGAATTCCTGCAGGCGGTGATTGACAGCATCGCCGTGGTCGGTGAACCGCTGCATCATCTCCAGACCGTGTTGCTGTACCTGTTGTTTCACGGGTGCCGGACCGATCGGCATCGCATCTTCTTGTGCGGGCTGGGCGCGGACGGATTTTTTGGCGGCACTTTGCATTCCCGGATGCGGAGATTCCCCTCGACGATCAACCTGCTGAGACAACCCTGGGCGGCCGGCATCATTCGCCCGCTGGCGCGGCTGGCGGCGCGGCTTGATTCGCGGTTCGATTTCTTCAATCATGGTTTCGGCGATGAGACGGTGACCGCTGACCACATTCTGTGGACCATCGGCAGCTTTGGTGATGTCGATTTCATCAGACACTTACTGACGTGTGACCGGGCCGATATTACCCGGTCGCACCGGGAGCAGATGTTACGTTACCGCGAACACGACATAATGGATAAGGTCACCATCCTGTCACTGTTGGGCGGCACCTCAACCACCATGCCGCTGTGGGGACAACTGGCCGAGAGTGCCGGCTTGATCCTGCTCTATCCGTTCTCCTCTCCGGAGCTGATTACCTGCTTCAATGCCGTGCCCTGGAGTGTCAAGGGACCGGGAGCCAAGGGAATCATCAAGGATATTCTGTCCCGGCACGGACTGCCCGCCGAATATATCAACCGACCCAAACTCAGTTTTGGTTTCCCGCCGCAATACTGGGCTTTGCCCGGCGCGCTGTTTCAGCCGCTGGTGGATATGGCTGCTGAGATGTTTGATCCTTCCCTGCTGCGATCGATGCAGGTAGTTGACACCGGCCGCGCCATGGTGCTGTGGAACATGATCAATTTCTATCTGTGGCACCGGATGTTTATCGATGGTGAGACCGCCGAAAATCTGAAATATCAACTCAATCAACGCTGTCGGCAACGGCACGGATCCGGGTGAAGGCGACGGGTACGGTTTTGAAAATACTCGTGATCGATGAAGAGTTTCCCTATCCGCTCAACAGCGGCAAGCGCATCCGCACCTTTCATCTGACGCGATATCTGGCCGATCACCATGATGTATCGTACCTGGCCTACGGGAGTTCCGACTCCGCCGCTGCCGACAGCCTGCGTGAACACCGGATCACCCCTTACGCGGTTGTCCCCGTTGATCGAAGTCAGCAGGGAATCCGTTTCTACCTGAGACTGGCGCTGAACCTTTTTTCCCGTTATCCCTACGTGGTCACCAGTCATTACACGCCCGCTTTCCAATCGCGCCTTGAGCGGTTGATCGCAGAGCAGCAGTTTGACCTGGTGGTATGCGAATGGACACCGTACGCCATCTTCCTGCGTCGGCTTGATAACGTCAGGAGCATTATTGTGGCTCACAACATCGAGTCGGAAATCTGGCGGCGTTACCAGGAGAACGAAACCAATCCCTTAAAGCGGTGGTACATTTCGATCCAGCGAGCCAAAGTGGAGCGTTTTGAGAGAAACTGTTTTGAGTGGGCCGATGGCGCTACCACCGTCAGTGAGCCGGAAGCGGAGACTTTGCGGGGTTCCGGGATAACCGCGCCGGTGGCCGTCATAGAGAATGGTGTTGACGTCGATTATTTCCAGCCGGGCCGCGAAGTCGTTGATGACCACATGCTGGTCTTCACCGGCTCCATGGACTGGCGTCCCAACCAGGATGCGGCCATCTTTTTTGTTCGTGAGATTTTCCCTCTGCTGCGCCGGGAACAACCCCGACTTACGGCCGTGTTTGTCGGGCGCCGGCCGCCGCGCAAAGTGCTCGAACTGGCCGACACCGAGGGCATTGTCGTTACCGGGACGGTCGACGATGTCCGGCCGTATATCGCCCGTGCAGGAGTCTATATTGTGCCCCTGCGAATTGGCGGCGGTTCCCGTCTGAAGATTCTGGAAGCGATGGCTATGGGAAAGGCAGTCGTTTCCACGTCCGTCGGCGCCGAGGGATTACGCGTGGAGGACGGTGTCGATATTCTGCTGGGTGATACTCCGCAGCAGTTCACCCGGCAGGTAATCGATTGCCTCAACGATGAAAAACGGCGTCAAACTCTGGCCGAACGGGGACGGCAATTGGTGCAGAAACATTATCGCTGGGAACAATTGGGCGAACGCTACCACCGGTTCCTGATGTCGGTAGCGGGGAAATCATGAAGATACTGCACTTGCGGGCATCTAATTTTTATGGCGGACCGGAGCGGCAACTGCACTTTCATGCGCGTCAGGCGCAGGGCACCGAGTTTGATATCACGATTGGATCATTTACCGAGGCGGGTCGGTCGCCTCGGTTTCTGCAGGTAATTGCGGCCGATAATCTCAAGACTACCCTCCTGTCGGTGCGGTCGCCATACGACCCGCGCGCGGTCAGAACGGTTCGCGACTACCTCGTTAAAAACGACACCGACCTGCTGTGCACACACGACTATCGCACGCACCTGGTCGGCTGGCTGGCTGTCCGGGGCAGCCGGCGGCGGTGGGTAGCGTTTTCACGCGGCTGGACACGAGAGAACCTGAAAGTGCGCCTTTATCACTGGCTGGACCGGATCATTCTACGCTGGGCCGATCACGTGGTGGCGGTGTCGGCGGCACAGAAACAACGACTGCGGCGGCTGTTGATTCCAGAGCGTAAAATATCCGTCGTCCACAACGCCGTCGATGTGCCGCAACTTCAGGCCGCGGCCCGGGTTGATCTGCGCGCCCGCTTGGGACTGCCCGCCGAGTCGCTGGTGTTTGTTGCCGCCGGCCGTTTCAGTCGGGAAAAAGGACAGGCTGACCTGGTGCGTGCCGCCTTGGATGCTGTCGGGCACGGTGCCGATTTGCACCTGGTGCTGTTTGGGGACGGCCCGGATCTGGCTGAAATACGACGTCTGGCGGCCGGACTGAGCGGTGGTGATCGGATACACTGTCCCGGTTTCGAGCCGGAACTGATCGGCTGCCTGAAGGGAGCCGATGTACTGGTGAATCCGTCATTGTCGGAAGGGTTACCCAATATCGTGCTGGAAGCGATGGCTCTGGGGGTGCCGGTCATTGCCACTGCCGTGGGCGGTGTCCCGGAAATAATCACACATGAGAGCACCGGCTATCTGGTAAAAGCGGGTGACCGGCGGGCTTTGTCGGACGCGATACGGCGCGTCTGCGGCAACATCGATCAGGCCCGTCAGCTTGCCGCTGCGGCCTTGCAGTTTGCCGACGAACAGCTTACTTTCGAAAATCAGAACCAAAAGCTGAGCGACATCTACCGCCAACTGCAGCGGGAGTAAGGTCAGGAAATGATTCGTATCGGTTACGTTATTGACACCATCGAGACACCTTCGGCCGGCACCGAAAGCCAGTTGTTGATGCTGCTTGACGGTCTCGACCGTAGTCGCTTCCGGCCATATCTTATCTGTTTACGCAACTCTGAATGGCTGCGCGACCGGCGTTTTGAGTTTCCCTCGGTAGTCTATGACTTGAAAGGGAACCTCAGTCTCAGTTTCCTGATACATCTGCGTCGATTCAGACGCCTGATCCGCGATGAGAAAATCGATATTGTGCAGACTTTTTTCGTAGACGGCAATTGGTTCGGTACTATCGGGGCTCACCTGGCGAAGTGCCCGGTGATTATCTCCAGCCGTCGCAACATGGGGGACTGGCACAGTCAGTTGAAGGTGTCTCTGCTGCGTTTTCTGAAGAAATGGACAACCGGCTACTTAGCCAATTCCGAGGCCGCCGCTCAAAAAACCGTCACGGCCGAGGGAGTCTCCCGCGATCAAATTACCGTTATCCATAATGGGCTCAATCAGAACCGCTACCGGTCGCTGACAGATGACGTTCGCAGGCAACAGCGACTTGAATGGCGGGTGGCCGAAGACGAGATACTGATCGGTACCGTAGCCAACCTGCGGCCGGTCAAGAACGTGGCTTCCCTGATACGCAGCGCCGCGACCCTGTGCCGCCAACTGCCGTCGCTTAAGTTTGTGGTCGTTGGTGACGGTGGCGACCGACCGCAACTGCAGGATTTGATAGACAGCCTGTCGTTGTCCGATCGATTCCATCTGGTCGGCCGTAGCACCGATATACCAACTTGCCTGGCCGCTTTTGACGTTGCCGTTATGTGTTCCTCGTTTGAGAGTTTTTCCAACGCCCTGATCGAGTACATGGCGGCGGGACTACCGATTGTCGCCTCCGATGTGGGCGGCAATAGCGAGGCAATCAGCCATGAGAAAAACGGACTGCTCTATGCCGTCGAGGACAAACAGGGTCTGACCGCCGGTTTGAACCGGCTGCTGACCGATAAGGAACTGTCAGTCAGGTTGGGTCAGGCGGCCAAGGAAAGCGCTGCCACCGGGTTCCGTGTTGAGGCATGTATAAATGCCCACCAGCAGTTTTATACCGACCTGGTAAAAGGAGTACGGCAGAAGTGAAGGCTCTCAAAAGACTCCGGCTGGAACTGGGCAACTTCGCCCGCTTCAACCCGACCTGTAGATATGTTACCAGTCATATCCTGACAATTAAGGAAATGTTGCGTTCCATCAGGACGGCTACCGACTGCGCCCTGTCGGCCGCCGAGCTGGCTCGGGCGGCGCGCATCTGTCCGTCGCCGCGAAAGCTGCGTCGACTGGAAGCGAACCTTCGCCGACGTATCGCCCGGATCGACCCGGCCGGTCTTGATTGGGACCGCGTCTTTCCCTACAGTCAGCCGCGTGAGATTCGCAAGGGAATCATTCTCAAAAAGCCGCTGGCGGCTGGAGAGAAAGGAGTCCTGTTGATCGCCTTTGAGGATCACTGGCTGCGACTGTTACGCTATGCCGATATCAACAAACTGGCCGGCGATTATCGTCTGGTGCTGGGACCGACCTGGTCGCCGCCGCATGATCTGCCGTTTATGCTGGCGGCTAAAATGTGGCCCGGTACGTTATGCCATCTCATCAGCAGTCTTGAAGACATCCCGGCCTTTGCCCGACTGGCCGACAACCTGGTCACGGTACCGCTGTTGTCATCCAACTGGGTCAATCCCGACCTGTTTGATACCTCGGAGCCGGTGCCCAAAGAGTTTGATATGGTGATGCTGGCCAATTTCGCCACCTACAAGCGTCACTTCCTGCTGTTTCGAGCGTTGCGGGAAATGCCCGCGACGACCCGGGTGCTGCTTCTGGGCAAGCCGCTGGAAGGACGCGGTGAAGATACCATATTAGCCGAGGCCGACCTGTATGGCGTATCCGACCGCATCACGATCCGGCGGGGTCTGCCCGATACCGAGATGGTGCGGGCCATGCGATCGGCCAAAGTGAGTATCATTCTGTCAGGCAACGAGGGCGCCTGTGTAGCCGTGGTGGAAGCAATGTTCGCTGATATCCCGGTGGGTCTGATGGCTGATGCCATTGTCGGTTCCAGAGGATTTGTCAACGATCAGACCGGGTGTCTGTTTAAGCCGCACCATTTGGGACAACAATTGAGTTCTTTTATCGATAGCTTCGACCGTTATTCACCCCGCCGGTGGGTGATGGATAACAACATCTCGTATAATGGCAGTACGCGCCTGCTCAACGACCGGCTGTATCAGGCGGCGCTGGCCGACGGTGAACCATGGACGCAGGATATCTGCGCTCACCAGTGGCGTCCCAGCCCGACTTATGTTACTACTGACGATGCCGATCGAATGCAGGCCGCCTGCCGCGCTTTTGAATTAAACTACGGCATCCCGCTGATACCCAATCTGCCGACTTGAGATCGGACGACCGGACACCATCGCCGAATAACAGCCTCACCTTTCAGATGAAGTCAATCCGGACTGGGCAGCGTCGTCCTGGTCGCTTCCGATATAGCGTCGTATCCCCGATGATTCAACTCGATATGACCGGTTGACAATTCGGCCCGCAGAAAGCCGTCGGCGTCGGCGACAATGGTGTTGAAATCAACCAGTCGATAGTCGTGATCCCGGCAGAATGCCGTCAGCCACCGATTGAAAACAACCAGGCTGTCCTGTACGGAGTATCCTTCATAGTACAATTCATTCCTCACCGGGAGGACGGTGGTCAGGATCGGCTCGATGCCGTTAGCCCGGGCCAGTTCGGCCAGGCTTACCAGGTAGTCTTTGTTTTCGGCAAGCGTGTTTTCGGGTCGGAAATTGTAGGAACTGAACTCGATTACTACCGCCCTCGGTTTGAGATCGATTACGTCGGGCCGAAAGCGCAACAGATAACCGGCTAATCTTTGTTCTGACAGACCGCGATTAACAGTCCGGTACCGGGGGAAATAGTCGGGCAGGTCCCAGCCGGAAGTTACCTGCGAACCAAAAAAACAATTCGGTCGGCCACCAGAGAATCTGCCGCCAGAAGCGTGTTATCGGCGGCATAACGGTCCCGTCCGGAAAACTCAGCCACCACGTTGGTGTACTTGTCGAGGAAGTGGTTGATATGGCTTCGGTATTCAAGAGCCTTGTAAGCGACGTAAACTACAAACAGGTTGCCGATCAACGACACGATCAAAACGATCTTGTATTTTCTTTTCATCCTGTTCTCCACGACCGGTGGCATCGCCAGTGACAAGTCACTTCTAGTGGCAAGCCACCTCTGGTGACAAGTCAGTGGCAAGCCACTTTTTTGGCGGGAGACAAACCCCCGCTCTGCGCGCTTCAGAATAATCACCTTTTGCGGCAACTTCTTGTCCAGCTACCGGGCAGGTAAGCCGTCGCCGACTCAACTGTCAACTACAAGCTTCCATAGAATCCACTCGGGCATAGCCTGACCAAATTCAGCACAGTGTATACAGCCTGACAATTGAGTTAACCTCCCTGACCGCAAGGAGTAAGTCCGTTTTCGGTGTCCTGTTTCCGATCAATAGACAATAGTGGCTTGCCGGGCACCTGTCCGCTGGGTACCCTAATCGATTGCAGTGGTTACTCTTAGATAAGTAGAGGTTTCATGTCCGGCAGGTAAGCCATTTGCACCAATTCGATGCTGATAGTCAAACAGGCCGAAAAAAACATTGAACATGCAGGCTAAAACAGGGATTATAGCTCACGGAGATGAAGAAGTTTACTTATCTGGTTCTGGCTGCGACTCTGGTCTTCGCGGTGGGTATAACCCTTGTTGGCCTGAAAATATACCGCGCCAATTACAATCTCTGGCTGGGTGACTACCTGTTTAACAGTCCGGAAAGAGTTGAGGATAATAGCTTGACCGACATCATTTTCGTGGTAGTGGATCACTGGGAGCCGGGCGGCAACCAGGACTACGTGAACGCCTGGATGAGTGGCTACCGTGAACTGGCCGATCGGCATATCGACTCCGACGGCCGTAAGCTGCAGCATACCTGGTACTATCCTATCGAACAGTTCCGCCCCGATGAAGTCGACAGCCTGGTTCGGCTTTGTTGCGAGGGTTACGGTGATATCGAAGTACACCTGCATCACGCCGATGATGACTCCCGCTCGCTGCGCCGCAAACTGGCTGACGGACTGGACTCGCTGCAGGCTCACGGCGCGTTGGTGTCCGCCGACGGACAGGATCACTGGTCGTTCATTCACGGTAACTGGGCGCTGGACAACTCGCGTCTGGAAAACGGTGTTAACTACTGCGGTGTCAATGACGAGATCACTATTCTGCTGGAACTGGGTTGTTACAGCGATGCCACTTTCCCTTCTCTGGGTCAGACGGCGCAACCGTCGTGGGTCAACAAGCTTTACTACGCTACCGATGACCCGAAGCAACCGAAGTCGTATGATACCGGTGTGCTCAGCGCGGTGGGCCTGGAGACCAGCGCCGACCAGTTGCTGATTATGTCGGGACCGATGATGATCGACTGGTGCGACTGGCGCTTCGTCACTCATCCGGTTCTTGACGACGGCAACCTCTACAATGAAATTCCCACTTCGTTGCACCGCTTCGAAGTCTGGTTGCGGGCCGGTATCCACGTCGTCGGACGGCCTGACTGGGTCTTCGTACGGCCGTTTACCCACGGTGCCTCACTCGGCTATGAGGGCCTTTACGAGAATGTTCTGGGATGCAATATCGATAGTATGCTGACAGCCATAGAAACCCTGTACAATGACGGCAAAAAGTTCCGATTGCATTATATGACGGCCCGCGAGGCGTATAACGTCATCAAAGCTGCCGAGGCGGGTCGGGACGGCAATCCCGATGATTACCGGGATTATGTTATCAAGCCATACCTTTATCCCAACGGCAGTGTTGAGGAGGAAATATGACGGAATTCGGTCCTGTCCGCAGCTGGCTGATGGCCCTGCTGGCTACGGCGATTTTAGTTTTAACCCTGGGTTACACCTCGACTGAGGCGGCCACGACCACCATAACGTCGCTTCCGTACACAGCCTCTCAGGCCGGGAGCAACTTCAGCGAGACGCTGCTGGTGGCCGGGACCAATCTGTCGACCGGCGGCTCCGGTATCAACGTCACCGGTCACGACATTGTCATCTATCTGGTCAACGATACCATCACATTCGGTACCGACAACGGTGACAGCCACTACGGGATTCGTCTGTACTACAGCGCCTACAACATCAGGATCATCGGCGGCACCATCTATCATGGCGGGACCGGTGATCGCAATGTCTGTCTCAAGCCGGTGGGAGTCAATGATGTCCTAATAGACGGCACCAACATGCGAGTGGCCGGCAGCAACGGTCACTGCCTGTATTGTCCCTCGGTGGGTGAGCCGGGTAATTATAATGTCGAAGTTTCCGGCGGCCACTACCGTAGCGACGTAACCGGCTACTCCAGCCGCTGTAACTACGACGCGGCCGCTATCTGGCTGGGGTCCACCTATGCCGGTGAAGGTGACTACCACTACAAGGCGCACGGTCTGAAACTGATTACCGGACCCTCGCAGGGGCTGATTGTTTCCGGACGCGACGGCGGTAATGAAGCGCTGGTGTTTGTCTATGAATGCAGTCTGCAGTCTGATGCCCGCAACGATTTCTACACCAGCGGCGATATCACCTGTCGGTCAGCCGCCAACCCCTATCAGATCATGGGCAACCGTCTGGCCGGCGGCAGTGAAATACACGACAATGTCATCACCAGTGGAACCAATTACGGCGGTTCCCGGGGGATGATATTCGAGATGTGTTCCGGCACGCCGGAGAATCCGGTTAAGATATTCAACAACCATGTCGACGTCCACGAAGGCCCCAACCTGGAGGTGCCGCAGGGCAACGTACAGGTGCTGCGCATCAGGTTCGGCAACAAGTACCTGCACGTATACGACAACGTCTTTATCGGTCGCGGCAGTACCGGCCTGGGGTCCAGTTACGGAAATCAGGTGAGCTGTATGCGCATCACCGCTACCGACGAAGAAGGACATGTCCCCGACCATGGCATCGTGGTAGAACGAAACCTGTTTAGGGCCGAGGCGCTCAGCGATGGTGTCAACGCGCTGGCCGGTGTCTTCGAGGGTTTTGCAGATATCGGCAATATCTTCCGCTACAACCGTTTTGAGAGTTCCGGCGATATCATCTGTTTTGGTGAAAACAACCATGGCGCCCACGGTGTCATGCTGTACGCCGACACCCTGGTCCGTCTGTCGCCCAGTTACGATCCCAGGACGGTGGTGGTCGGCTGGCGAAACTACTTCCACGCTACCGCTGATACCCTGCGTGACTGTGTTTACCTGGGTGGTGCCTCCGACGGTAACATTGTTTTTGATGAAGACCGCTCCGACTACCGTCTGGAGAGAACACTCTCGATCCGGGTCAACGGCAACAACTCCCTGCCGGTACCGCAGACGCAGGTAACGGTTGTCGATGCTTATGGGCACACTGTCCTGAACGGCGTCACTAATTCTCTCGGCGTTGTCTCCGGGCCGGCTTCCTACCGTTGGGAACAGCACACCGGAGATGATTCGATGAGTTACAACGATTTCGCCGTCAAGGCCAAAAAAGGCAGCGACAGCACGCTGCTGACGATTATCGTATCTGCCGGTTCAGCTTCTCCCACGCTCGTCCTGACCAACACCGCCGGAGAGGAACCGAGTGAGGATACCACGCCACCCGGGGCTATCAACAGCCTTGATGCCGTACCCGGAACCCTGACGGGACAGATTGAGCTGACCTGGACGGCACCCGGCGACGACGGTTACAGCGGTACGGCTAGCCGGTACGATATCCGCTATTCCCTCTCTCCTATTAATGAGACGAACTGGTCGGCTGCTACTGCGGCGGCCAATCCGCCTTCTCCCTCACCGGCCGGCAGCACTGAGAGTTTCACACTCACCGGACTTCAAAAGGGACGAATCTATTATGTGGCCATCAAGACTTTCGATGATGCAGATCTCGTATCAGGTCTCTCGAACGTGGCCCAGGCCTATGCGGGCGGTATCGTGGCCCCGACAGTGACCGGCACCACCGTCAATGAGAGTTCCGGTCTGGTAACGACAGAATGCTCGACAGTGTCGTCCTACCTGCCCCTCACTTATGAGTTTGCTCTGGACACGGTGGTAACCTTTCCCGACGCCAGGTTGGCGACCGGGGAAGTGTCCGGATCGACTGTCTCTACTTCGTTTGACAATCTGACCAACGGTGCCACCTATTATTGGCGTTGTCGAGCAGTGGTTGTCGCCGGCAGCCACCAGAGTGACTGGTCTTCCATCGTGACGTTTGTCTTGAGCGAAGGCAACAACCCTCCCGGACCGCCGACGCACCTGTCGCCGCTGGACGGGGATACGGCTACAGCGGAGCCGATAGTGTTGTGGGTAACTAATGCCATTGATATCGATGATGACATACTCACCTACGACTTCTGGATCAGCAGCGAGGCTTCATTTGCAACAGTGCTGGATTCGGCCATGAATGTCAGCGCCGGTGCGTCACAGACGTCGGCTATCATCAACGGTCTCCAGCCGCAGGACGGTCAAAGATACTATTGGCGCTGTCGTGCCGGAGACGGTACCACTTACAGCAGCGTGACGACGCCGACATCATTTGTGTGGGTCAGTCTCTCAACGGGTGAGGATGAATACATTACCAGTCTGAGCAAGCCGGCCGATGGAGCCCTGGTCCTTACCGATCGCCCAACGCTGGCAACGGCCAACGTCGATGATACCCGGGATAACTACTACACCTTTCAGGTCGCTACCGATGCTGGTTTTTCTAACGTTGTTATAACTTCAGATACGATCTCCGAACGCGCCAACGGGGTGACCAAGTGGAAAATACCCGATCCCCTCCAAGCCGGCCGAACGTATTACTGGCGAGCGCGTGCCGATGACTACGATTACTCGGCTGTCAGCAGTTTCACGGTTGATGTGCGCATCTTTGCTTCGCCCAACCCGGTCTATTTCCGGCGGGGCCAGGTCGTTACTTTCCACATGCCCGAGACAGCGGTCGATTTGCTGATCCAGACCATCTCCGGCGAGATGGTGCGACTGGAACGGGAACTTACCGGTGACTGGGCCTGGAGCGGCACCAATAGCGCCGGGCTGCCGGTGGCGACCGGCATCTACCTCTGGTATGTTCCGGGAACGTCGCACAAAGGCAAGATAGTCGTAAAACCATAAACTGAATCGACATCCGGGCACAATATCGGGCAGCCGCGACACCATCGGCCGCCCTTTTTTTATGGGACCCATTTTACGAAGTTGGGTTCCCATGGATCTGAAATGCTGACCGGATTTTTCAGGTTACCCTTAGCTTCTACCTTATATCCCTACAGCACCGGCGCACACGTGGGTGCAGGGCCACCCTGAAACAGATAAGCAACCAGGTACGTCAAGTCGCCGACCGTGATTTGGTAATCCCCGTCCACATTGGCTGACCACACGGATGGCGGCGTGGGTCCATGGTCAAACAGGAATGCGACAAGAAACGTTAAGTCTCCAACATCGGGACGGGTCACGCTACCGTCGATGTCACCACATGAATAACCCACTTTGAAGCAGTGGGGTCCGTCCCACTGTGGTTTGACGAAGCCACCACCCACTGGCCACCATCCCCACACGAATGAATTACAATATGATCCTACAGAGCTATCAATACAAATGGTGTTACCAAGGGAATCGCTACCAGTTTCTATATACCAGACTTGTTGGTCAAAGCCAACAGGCAACCCGGTGCTCCCTGTCGTATCAATACCGACAAAGTGTATGGTATCCCCACCATAGCCATCGGAATTGCATTCTTCCAAATATGCATACGTGAACATGCTTGACCAGTCAATTGACAACGTGTCACAGGTAGGTGCGATGAATGGATCGCTATTTCTTTGGTAAATGCTGAATGGATTGCTGACAATGTACAGAGCTTGTGTCCCGGATGTGTGTGTGAGCCTAAAGGTAAGTCGGATCGTGTCACCCGGTGGGATGAAAGAATCTATGACGACAGTGCCACCGTTTGATATGTTGACTATTTCATCAAGAGTTATCTCATCCACAGCCTGAGTTGATCCAAACACAAACACAAGAATCAAGAACACAATCAATGATCTACGCTTCATAACAACACTCCCCTTCA
>JBDRNJ010000051.1:0-9504 GCA_043811375.1 bacterium
GGTTTGGCGGTTCATGGTTTCGTTTCTCAGCAGAGCCTCGAATTCGTCCGGCGGTCGATAGCCCAGCGAGGAATGCAAACGTTTCCTATTATAAACATCCAGCAGAAACGCCGCCAGTCGTTTCCGGGCATCGGCCAGATCCTCATACTCCCCGAGATAGACCTCCTCGACTTTCACGGTTTTGAAAAAGGATTCCATAGCGGCGTTGTCGTAGGGGTTGCCGCGCCGCGACATGCTCAGCCGAAAGCTGTGCTCCCGCAACAGCGCCACGTAGTCACCGGCGGCATACTGGCTGCCTCGGTCCGAGTGATGAATCACTCCCGGCAGAGGCCGGCGTTCCGCCAGCGCCCGCCGGAGGGCGGTCAGGGTCAAGGTCGTCTCTAACGACCGCTCGATGGCCTGACCGATCACTTTGCGCGAGTACCGATCTAAGATCGCCGCCAGGTACACAAAGCCGTGCCGGACCCGGACGTAGGTGATATCCGCGATCCAGACCTGATCCAGACCCGTCACGGTCGTCTCTGGCAGCAGATTGGGATAGACCGGCAGCTTGTGACGACTGTCGGTGGTCGTCACGTACCGCTTCTTCCGCTTGCAGATCAAGCCATGCTGGCGCATCACCCGTAGCACCCGCTTGTGGTTCACCCGAATCCCCTGACGCTGCAATTGCTCGGTCACGCGACGGTAGCCGTATCCCGCGAAGGCCAGCACAATCGGCTCGATCTGTTTGACCAACTCGCCGTCACGGCTGGCAACCGGGCGATGATAATAGCTGCTTCGAGAGAGGCCCATTACCTGGCACCCCCGCCGGATTTGCCCCGACTCAAGCGATGAGATGACGTCCCGTTGGTCGCCGACGCTCGCTGTTGGGCGATTTTTTTTAAAAGCCGGTTCTCAAAGGTCAACTCCCCGACCAGCCGCTCCAACTCCCGCACCCGGTTCTCTAATGCCCCCTGGACCGTCGCCTCGTTGCCAAACCGTCCCCGCCGGTATTGCTGTCTCCAGTGATATAATAACCCGCTGGAAATCTCATATTGGCGGCAGAGCTGGGCGGCGCTGCTGTCTCCCGACAGCAACTGCTCTACCACCTGGCACTTCAGTTCGACACTGAATCTTCGTCTCGGATTCATGGCAAGTTCCTTTCCCGGTAACAAGATACCGGTCCCTTGCCAAATCACCCTAACTTTATGTGTCCAACCTCAGGGGTGCAGTCCATATAGGCCTACGGACGCAGGGGTGGGGGGTACGATACCCCCGTCCGGTTTGTAAAATATTGTATTGTAATGACTTATATTGATGGAGGTGGGGGAATCGAACAGGCATCGCCTGCCTGACACCCATACTCGCGTTGTGGCAAAAGGACTTATATCCTATTGTGACCACATTGTGACCATTTTTTCTTGGCCTTCAGAGAACAATTCTCATTGAGAGGATGGCGGTTTCGTAATGCATGTCTATAAATCAATGTTACCATCAGCCCAGTATTTCTTCCGGAAGTACAGGGCGACATTAACCAAGCCGATCAGAACCGGTACTTCCACCAACGGACCTATGACAGCTGCAAAAGCGACACCCGAATTGATACCAAAAACAGCGACAGCAACTGCGATTGCCAACTCAAAGTTATTTGAAGCAGCCGTGAAACTGAGTGTCGTGGCTTTACGGTAATCAGCTCCAGCTTTCTTGCTCAGGAAGAAGCTCACCAGGAACATCACTACGAAGTAGATCAATAATGGGATGGCGATTCGCACAACATCAAGCGGAATCTTGACGATCAGTTCTCCCTTGAGTGAAAACATCACAAGAATCGTGAATAGCAAAGCAACAAGAGTAATGGGACTGATTCGTGGGATGAACTCACGGTGATACCACTCTTTGCCCCTGGTCTTTACCAGAACAAGACGGGTCAGCATGCCTGCGAGAAACGGAATGCCGAGATAGATGAACACGCTTTCGGCGATCTGGCCGATAGTAACATCTACGGCTACACCTTCAAGTCCAAAAAGAGGCGGCAACTTGGTTACAAATATCCACGCGAATACTGAGTAGAACAGTACCTGGAAGACCGAGTTGAAAGCCACCAGTCCGGCGGCATACTCCGGATCTCCATCAGCCAGGTCATTCCAAACGATCACCATGGCAATACAACGCGCTAAACCAATCATGATCAAGCCAACCATGTAATCGGGGTAATCACCAAGGAAGACGACAGCCAACACGAACATCAGGATGGGACCTATCACCCAGTTTTGTACCAGACTGAGTGTCAGAATCTTGTAGTCACGAAACACTCGCCCCATTTCCTCATAGCGTACTTTGGCCAGCGGAGGATACATCATGAGAATCAGGCCAATGGCTATGGGAATGTTAGTTGTGCCAACAGAGAACTTGTCCCAGAATCCGGCTATCCCGGAATAGAAGTGCCCCGCCGCGACACCAATCGCCATGGCGGCAAATATCCATACAGTGAGGTATCTGTCGAGAAAACCGAGTCTTCTAACAACCGATCCATCACCTGTCATACTTTTCCCTTGTCAATCATATCTGAGTTCAACTATGGCACTTCCTGTTGATTCATTTATCACCCTTGTCCAGTGCACCCAGCCAATCTTTGACTTTCTTGTCTGTCTCATCGCGCACGTGGCGGAACTTCAGCTACATCTCCTATCGGGTAAGTCTTACCCACCAGAGTGTCGTTATCCCCAATAATACAGTCGCCAATTCTCATCTGCGCGGAAAGATTATGCTATACGGAACTCGCACTTCAGACTGATCCGGGTCGTCGGTCATTATTTTGACGTCGCCCGAAATAATACGCTCCAGTTCCATGACATTCTCGCGGAGCCTCATCTTGATTTCAAACTGCTTTTCGGCAACCAGCGTATCGATTTCAAATGCCAACCGGCCGTTGGGATCTTCGACACTCAGCAGCCGCAACCTGGCGCCGTTTTTCGTGCTGACAACTCTCACCATCTGTTCAGCCTGATCTGCTGCTGTTCGGGAAGTATCGACTCTGAAGCGCACAGTTTCAGGAGTTACCTCCACATTGCCGACAATGGTTCCATTTATACTCAAACTGACTGCCGGATAAGAGCCATCCGACAACTTAGCGGTAACCGTCTCATTAAATCTGCCGGGTGGAGTCTCCGGGCTCACGGTAACTTCAACATCTATACGGCCTTCATCGCCGCCTGACGATTCAACTGTCCTGGCAACGATGTTAGAAGATTGTGAACTGAGTTCGATCAGGTTTCTCTTGGAAGGCTCCTTGATCTGCAGGACCGCAGTCTTGCTTGTGGGTTCTCCTTTGCGAATCCGTCCCATGTTCAAGCTATAAACCTCAAAACCAAACTCAACCTCAATGAGCGCTGAGATTTGCAGGGTTGCCTTCGGATTAGCGGGATCGTTTGACTCTACTGTGATAGTCTTCTTCTGTTTACCTATCTTGCGGCCACTGTTGAAAGAAACTTCTATTTTACCTTCCCCGCCCGGGGGAATGTCCGTCTCGGACAAGACGGCAGCCGTGCAGCCTCACGATCCCTTTGCCCGTATGAGCTTCAGGGGTGCGTCGCCGATATTCTGAACAACGAAAGTGTGAGAGACCTTAGCTCCCTGAGAGATAGTGCCAAAGTCATACGACGGCTCAGGGAAGTGAATTGACGGTTCCCCGGTGACAGCGTCAGAGGATTGATTGTTGCCTGATATCACCTCGGTGGACTGACCTGCTGCAGAGGACTCGACTCCTGATGTGAAACCTGAAGGATGCAGCCCCAGCCAGATTGTAACGGTTATGACTATTGCAGCCACAGTGACGATCGCCGGGATCAAGCGGCGACGGTTTCTCGCTGCTGATACATTAGTTGCCGGATTTGGTTTTCCGTCAGATATGTTTCGCAGTTTTGTTCTCTTTTTCTTAGACATTACTCTGCCACCACTCTTTTTGCCTTCTCAGCTAACAAAGTTGTCCATCCTTCAACTTCAGCATAGTACTCGCCCTGCAGGCCGCCTGCGGGCTGTGAGTTACCAAAACCACGGTTTTGCCACGAGTCTTATTCAGGTTTTCCAGAACATCGAGTATCTCATCAGCGAGGGATGGATCCAGGTTACCGGTTGGTTCATCGGCCAGAATCACCTCCGGCTCATTCGCAAGTGCCCGGGCAATGGCTACTCGTTGTTGTTGACCAACGGAGAGTTCTCTGGGACGGAAATCCTTGCGATCAGCTAATCCCAATCTATCCAGTAGATCAACCGCTTGTTTCTTGGGATCTGTGCCGTTTCCGCCAAGGGGCAACATGGGTAACATGACATTCTCAACTGCCGTTAGATACGGCACCAGATTGAACGTCTGCAGAACAAACCCGATGGTCCGATTACGGAATGCGGCTAACCGGGAAGCGGGAAGAGTATACAGGTCTTGGTTGCCGTACTTCACATGGCCCTCGGTCGGTTGAATCAGGCCGCCCAGGGATAGTAGAAGCGTTGTCTTCCCCGAACCGGATGGACCAGTTACAGCTACAAAACTACCGGTATCGATTTTTAACGATACATCATTTAACGCATGAACCTGTTGATGGGAACGTGTATATGTTTTTCTGAGTCCATTGACATTAATCATGCTCAGACCTCCTGCATAATGACAGCCGGATCGATCCGAGCTGCTCGATATATTGGATACCAGCTGCCGGCCAGGGAGATGACAATCGCGACCAGGACCGACCACCAGAAGTAACCTATCACGGGGCCGATCTGCAGACCGGCAAGATAAGGTCCAAGAATTACCGCTGAAACCGTGCCGGTCGCGTACCCGAGAACACCGCCCACCAGTCCCAAAATGATTGCCTTGGTAAAAAAGAGCCGGTAAATGTGCCGTCTTCCCCAGCCGATGGAAATGAGAGTGCCTATTTCCTTGCGGCGTTCCTCAACATTGGCCCACATGTAGTTGCCGATCGAGAACGATCCGACAAGAATGATGATCACGAGCAGGACCAGGGCAACCTTGGCCATCAGAGTATTGGTCTCAATCTGAGTGTTGACAATATGACCGATGGTGGTGATCCGAGTGTCCGGCAGGATGTTTCGTAACTTACCAAGCAAACCATCAGATATTTCACTGCAACATCCCATAATCTCAATGTTACTCACCTGACCATCGATACCGAGTAACTGCTGGGCCGTATGAAGGTGTGTAAAAATCCTGTTGTCGTCGACTGTTCCCGTCTCGGGGAGCACGTGCGTGACCTCAAACGTCTGCCCACCGATGGGAATAGTCGAGCCAGTCGTGACTTTGAGGTGCTCCGCAACCAGGCTGCCAACCCACACATCGTTGATTCCAAGAGAATCAACTACCTTCCTTTGTGCCATGAGGTCGTCCTCTGTCAGGGATGACTCTTTGTTCAGTGACGGAGCGCATGCCAACTCCAATTCGGCACCCATCAGACCTGAGGCCTGCCAGATCGGCTTTGAGGCCAGCTCATTTGCAGGAAGTATGCCGGTCAGAATGACCGATGAGCCCTCAATCTCTATTCGCCTGCTTAGTTTAGGGGACATGTTGTCTACGCCGGGAATCATCGAAGTAGCGATCCGCTCAACATATTCCTCCGGGAATGTCGGAGCATCGACGTCGGCAGAGTAATAGTCATCTACGGTGGCGCCTTGCGGAAGTACCATTATGTTGGCACCCAGTAGATCCAGCTTCCTGGCAACTACCTGTCTGGAAACGGATGTCACGGACTGAATGGCCACTATAACGGCGATTCCGAGCGTGATGGCGAGCAGACCGGAAACCATTCGACCTTTACGCTGGTAAATTTCCTTCAGAACAATCGTCCGGAACGTAAACACCATCTGCTACTTGCCCTTTTTCTTAGGAGCAGGGCCGCAGCTCTTGCCGCTGCCGGCAGGACAACAACTGCTTGCAACCACCTTGGTTGCTGAGACAATCAGGTTTTCGACTTCAACCGTACCCGTGTAAGACCCGGTAACTTGGCCTTTAGCATTGATTACAACGGTAACCGGCTCGGCGGATTGCATGTTGACCTTTAGCTGATTCAAAAGTCCTCTCTCAACCGGGTCATCCATGTTGACATCGACGGCCACGCATTTGCCCTGCATTTGTGTGCAGGCCACAGCACATCCTTTGGCAACATCGGTTTTAGAAGCCATTTCGGAGCGTGACGCTGTAACGTATACAGCCTGACCTGATTGGATGGCCTTTAGAACTTCTGCCGTTTTGGGACTCGGCACCATTGCTACCAACTGCTGCGCTGTTAGCTTAGATGCCACATTACCGCCGGCCATAACACCGTTGGATGCAAAGACAAGGATCAGAGGGACCGGTGCAGTGGCCAACTTATACTTCTGAATGAAGGATGAGTTAGCAGCATCGGCTCGATTCGATTCAATCACCACTGAACCGGGAATCTGAGCCATGGCACTCTGAATCACTTGCCTCGCCTGATCGATCCCCGTAGCGCCGGGTTCAGTGACCAGCACAAAGGCGACATTTTCGCCGGAAGCTGTTGTTTGAAGCTGCTCGTTAGTGGAAGCAAAAGCCACAACAGGCAGACAGACCGTAATCAACAGCACCGCGATTTTTCTGCAGTTGAACATCATTACTCCTTACTGTGTATTACCAATTATCGTTACTTCTATCACAATACTAGTTTCGCTCAGAACCAAATATCTGTCTCAAGCCTGGTGACATTACGTTTGGACCCTTGTGGGTAGTACGTTAGACCTGTACAGAACTAAACGGCTGCCTGGTTATCCGGCACCCGGGGAAATCTCTGCCGCGACGGCTCTGTTATCAGCCGTTCTGACTGCTCTGGATGCCTTCTGCTTTTTGCACACCTCAACGGGGTGTTGCTTTATGATAGCTCTGAGATTCTTAGCGTCCCTCTTGATAGTAGCTTCCGACACAAGATGTCTCTTCGCCCACTCAATAGCCTCAACCGCAGCCTTCGGCGCGCCACCGGCCAAACGGTAGTAGACCCACTTGCCGTTCTTCTCACCCTCCACCAGTCGTGCCTGTTTAAGGATAGACATGTGCTTGGAAACGGTGGACGGCGCCAGATTCAGCAGCTCAATAATCTGGCATACGCACAACTCACCGATATTCAGTGCCATGAGAACCCTTACTCTGTTCTCATCGCTGAGGGCCTTGGTAATGGAAAGAAAATCCTGCACAACATCTCCTATAATTCGCCATTTATCGAATTATTATACAACAATATCGGCAAATCGCAACATGTTTTTGTCGTTAATCGAGGGCTTGCCTGTAATAAGTGATCGAATACGACCAAAACGGTTTCACGTTATTCGGGGTTATTGGGGGATATAGGCTTACAAATTCAGGGGTGGGGGGCACAATACCCCCGCCCGGCTTGTAATCTATTGTATTGCTATGAGTTATATTGGTGGAGATGGGGGAGTCGAACCCCATACTCGCGTTGTAGTACAAGGGCTTACACCCTATTGTGACCATTTTATGACCGTTTTGAAATGCACACTGATAGGACTCCCCAAATAAATTGCGTTTTACATAAATAATCGTAGGTTTTAGCCAAAGTACCTAATATACTAAGTAGTTAATGTTGATTTGAGTTCGACCTTTTTCGTGGTTTTGTCCTAATCTACAACACTCCGCTAAAGCTTAATCTTGAATTGATCGCGCAATTATGCGCAACATGTCATTTATCTTGAAGTATCTGACTTCATAGGAAAGCAGTTCACTTCGGGATAAGCAACTACGGAGTGTAGAATGAATATCTACATCGGAAACATGTCGTTTGACACGACAGAAGATCACTTACGCCAGACCTTCGAGGGTTTTGGTGAAGTCTCAACCGTCAAGATCATTACTGACAGGGACAGCGGCCAACCGAAAGGATTTGCGTTTGTTGAGATGTCGGCAAAGGAGGAAGCTATGGCTGCCATTAGCGGTCTGAACGGCCAGGAGCTGAATGGACGCACGTTGAATGTCGACGAAGCGAAACCACGCGCCGATAGCGGCAACCGCAGCGGTGGCAATGGCTACCGCAAGTCGTACTAACGGCGACGCAATGAGACCTGTGACAACTCTTTCACGGGCTTGATTATTGAAGGAGACTGGCCTCCGGCCGGTCTCCTTTTTTTTATTTTCTCATTTATTGATATGGTAGTCAGCGTACGAAGCGTCGAAGCCATACTCGCGTTGTGGCACAAGGACTTACACCCTATTGTGACCAAATTGTGACCGTTTTCTCTACTCGAATCCAACGTCCTTATTCCACGCCAAATTGCTCCTTGCTAACTAGTTCAATACTCAGGCTTCCTACCTGTTGTTCAATATCAAGTGAGACAATACCACCCTGTATATCAGTTGTGAGCGTAGAATTAATTGTCGTGTGAGGTAGTATGATGTCATCGGTAATCTTAATTAATACTTAAAATTTATTAATTAATAGTTAAAATAATTGCTTGACTAATTAAAATCTTTGTATATCTTGGAGTCATGGCTATACAAGTAAACCTGGACGTGATGTTGGCTCGCAGAAAGATGTCATTAACCGAACTCTCGACCCGCATTTGTATTTCACTCACAGCCCTTTCGCTGTTTAAAACGGGGAAGCTGAAAGGTGTGAGGTTCTCCTCTCTTAATGCGATCTGCCGTGAGCTCGACTGCCAACCGGGAGACATTCTCGAGTATGTGCCTGATCAGATCCCCGAAACTCAGGAAAGGAGCGAAACATGAACACAGAGAAGGCGGTTAGCACTGGTGTCAGCCTGTACACCTTGGCCGGTTGGCTCTCTATTCTGCAGGCAGTCATTATTCTGCCAAGGGTCGGATTTGATTTCTTTGTTGAGTCCTTGTCTCTATCCGGCTCCGGTATGATGCAATTGATCACCGGGTTCCACGCGGTTGGTGGGCTTTTGGGAATCTATGTCCTGTTTATGTTCCGGCGGCTGCTAAACGAACGACACAACTTCCACAATGCAGATTCAATGATCAAAAGCCTCATCATCATATATGCTGCTTCTGCTATCGTTGGAGCAGCGGGGCTGTTCTTGATCCCATTGCTGGATATCATGATCGTCCACGTCGTTTTGTACTTCTTGTCGAGTCTTGTGAGTATTGTCTATGCCATTAAGCTGCTCAAGCTGGAGTGTAATCTATCCGGGTTACTCAAGCCGTACGTTTACTCGACGATTGCCGGTGGAGTGTGCGGTGTAACCCTAGTGCTGGGGGAATACGGGCGCCCTATCTTCATGGTGTCACTCATCCTCCTTGGCATAATCCTGATCCGTGCGGAGTCTGAGCCTGAGTATCTGTGATGTTCGACCAGGACGGGTTCCTCGGAACCTGACGTGAACGCTTGTTTCAACATGTATCGGTTCAGCAGAAGTCGGACACGGATGGGCTTTTTGTTAAGACGTAGTTTTAATAACTTAGTCTTAGAGAAAGGAGCAAGCCATGCGTGTCAAACAGGGCCAGAGTCCGGAATCGGTAGTGAAGGAGATTCGTCG
>JBDRNJ010000052.1:0-38600 GCA_043811375.1 bacterium
CGCCAGAAGCTCTTTGCCTGGATTGAAACGAAGTATAACCGAACCCGTCGCCACTCGACACTCGGCCAGATAAGTCCTGTTGACTATGAACAAAAATTATTACATGCTTAGAAAACCGTCCACCAAAACGGGGGAAGATCAGTTCCGACCTACGAACAACGATCCGCACCTGCGCCCAGCATCGCCTCGTGCAGGCGGTCGTAGATGGGACCTTGCGGAGTCAATGTTGACTTGAACAGTGTGAGCCGGTCAAACGTAACCGGAGACTCTTCGAGTCTTAAATCCTGCATGTAATCGGTGAGATTGCTCAACCCTGAGGGGTCTTTAACCCGTCCCAACGTCAGGTGGGCTTTGAATCCCCGCTTCTCCGGCTTGAAACGCAATTGCCGCACGGCCAGTTCCAGTTGACGCGCGACTTTGCCGAGAAGTTCGGTGTTGTCACGCAGACCGGCCCAGATCACTCGTGGACGGGAGAGATTAGGAAACGCGCCCAGACGGTCGATAACCGATTCTACCCGAGGGTGCCCGGCGGCCGTGTCGTCAATGAGAGATGACAGCCGCCCGACCAGGCCTTCCTCGGTGTCGCCGAGAAAGCGGGCGGTCAGGTGGATATTGTGTGGCGCCACCCATTTCACGCGGCCACCCTGCTGCTTGAGTGAGTCGATAATACCGGCCAGTCGTTCGGTCACGTCAGGCGGCAACGGAAAGGCCATAAACAAGCGTATCATAGTATATCCAGAATCTCGCGGCGCAGGAACTCCAGGGCGGCATAAGCGGCGCGTGCCCGGTTGCTCTGGCGCATGGTGCCAAAGTTGAATTGTCGCACACCGGTTCCATGTGCCGATGACAGACCTATAAAAGTGGTGCCGACCGGCTTGTCGGGGCTGCCGCCCTCCGGCCCGGCGATACCGGTGATGGAAAGAGCGTAGCTGCTGCCCAGCAGCCGACGACATCCGTCAGCCATCGCCTCCGCGCACGCTTCTGAGACAGCTCCGTGCTGTTCGATTATATCATGGTTGACCGACAGGAGTTTCTCCTTGACGTCATTGGCGTAGGCCAGAACTCCACCCCGGAAGTAGTCGGAGGAACCGGGAACGGATGTGATTAACTGTCCCAGTTGACCGGCGGTGCAGGACTCGGCTACGGCCAGGGTCCTGTCATTGTCCTTCAGGAGCTGCCCGACCACGCCTTCAAGAGTATCGTTTTCGCTGCCGTAGATGTACCGTCCGCAGGTCGACTGCAAGTACCGGGCAGCAGCCTGAGCCTTCCGCAGTGCTTCCTCCTCGTCTTCAGCAGTCGCCATGATCCTCAGGTCGATACCGCCGTAAGCAGGCAGGTAGGCCAGCCGCACGCCGGGTTCCAGTTTCAGACCGGGCGTGATTATCTCGGCCAGTTTTGATTCGAAAATACCGGTGGTGCGCAGCTTGATCACTTTCAGGGACGGACCGGCTCTGATTCCACGCAGGTATTCCATGACGCTGTCGTTGAGTATCTGTTTCATCTCGATGGGAACCCCCGGCAGGGAGATGAAAACCCGTCCCTTTTCGGCGATACAAATGCCCAGCGCCGAACCGGCCTGGTTGGGAAAGAACGTCGCCCCCTGGGGCAGCAGGGCCTGGTTCTGGTTGATGGCCGGCATCTTCAGACCGCGATCGGCGAAACGAGCCCGGATATCCTCCAGCACATCCTCATGAAAAATCAGGTTGCGCTTGAACACTTTGACAATCGCCTTCTTGGTGGCGTCATCATCGGTGGGACCGAGACCGCCGGTGGTGATGACGATCCGGCAGCGTTTGAGAGCCAGACGGAATGCGTCCGCCATGGCATCCACCGAGTCACCAACCGAACTAAGGTATCTGACCATCAGTCCGGCATCAGTCAGACAGCGGGCAATATACGAGGCGTTGGTATCGACTGTGTGGCCGGTTATGATCTCGTCACCGATAGTAATGATCTCGATATCCATGGTAGTTTTCATTCCGACAACAGCAATCGGTTCAGCCGACATTGAGCCGAGCCATTATCAACAGGATCAACTGCGTCATCAGGTTGGCCTGTATTCCGGCTACAACATCGTCCATAGTTACACCCCAACCACCCGGCAACTTCTCCGCCTGGGCGGCCGGTGGCAGCTTTATTACATCAAATGCTCTGAAAGCGAAAAAAGCAATCAGATAGTTGGTAACCGAGAAAGGCACCAGCAGCAACGCCAGAAACATTCCGGCCCATTCGTCGATAACGATCTTGCGTGCGTCGTGACCTAACATCGTTTCTGCTCGGCCGGCCACCCAGATACTGACGAACACGGTGGCCAACGCAACTGCCGTCAGAACAGCCGTGTTGCCCCCGATAAGGAAATAGGCAATCAGCCAGGCAGGAATCGTTCCGGCAGTTCCGGGCCAGAGCGGCCAGTATCCTGAGAAGCCGCCGGTGGCGACCGACTTGATCAGCAAGTTTCCCACACGTGACATTACTTCAACACCGATTTAATCATGTAAAAATATTTCACGACATAATGAATCCCGGTCAAAATGGTGACCGCTGCGGTCAACCACAACATAAGATTGAAGAAGAACGGATAGTCGAACTGAAGATACGGCAGAACCGGGCTGCTGAAGTGCTCCAGGGTTTTCACCAGGGTGATATACGCCAGCACCACCCCGACCACCGTCAGTTGCAGAAACGTCTTAACTTTTGCCCACCAACTGGGCATGATGATGATCCCCCGGTAGGCTGCCAGCAGACGCACGCCAGTGATAAAAAACTCGCGGCCGATAATCAACATCACCGGCAACGGCGAAACATACCCCAGTGCTATAAATGAAATAAGTGCCGATGACACCAGTACCTTATCGGCCAGCGGGTCCATGAACTTACCGAAACCGGTGATGACGCCGTACTTGCGGGCGTAATAGCCGTCCGCCAGATCGGTCAGGGCGGCAATTATGAACAGACCCAGTGAAATCAGCTGCATGTAGAAGTTGTCCTGGATGAACAAATACATGAAAACAGGGGCAATTATAATTCGCAGCAGGGTCAGTTTGTTGGGCGTGTTCATAGTCTGACAAGGTAGGCCGGTCGATCATCGGTGTCAATTGGGATTTGATTGCTGCCTTCCGCACGCCCGGACAGAGTGTACCGAAAAGCAACGAATTCCACAACTCAATGATCAATCGGTGGGTGTTTTTTGTGTTGCCTGATATGCGGCTGTCACCAATATTGCATCTGTACAAGAATGGCGACCACCCCGGAGCAGGCTTCGTTATGACCGATAATCGGGACAACGACAAGACCCAAACCCACATCGCCCTGACTAAGGGGACGATGGTGTCGCATTACCGGATCATTGAGAAGATCGGCGCCGGTGGGATGGGTGAAGTCTATCTGTCCGAGGACACCAAGCTCAAGCGACAGGTCGCCCTCAAGTTCCTACCGCCGCAGTTTGCGGCCGATAAAGAGTTCAAGGCACGATTCACCCGCGAGGCGCAGGCAGCGGCAGCCTTGAAACATCCCAATATCGTTACCATATACGATGTCTCGGAATTCCAGGGGCGGCCGTTCTTTGCCATGGAGCATGTCGAGGGGCAATCGTTGGGTGACCATATCAAGAACAACGAACTTGATCTCGACAGCATCATCGACCTGGCGCTCGGAATTTGCGGTGGTTTGTGTGAAGCCCATGAGGCTGGTGTCACCCATCGAGACATCAAACCGGCAAACATCATTCTGGACAAAAAGGGTCAGGCCAAGCTGGTCGATTTCGGACTGGCGGCAGTTCAGGGTGGTGAACAGTTGACGCAAACCGGTTCGACGCTGGGTACTATCGGTTACATGTCACTGGAGCAGGTGCTGGGCAAAGAGATTGATCACCGCAGTGACCTTTTCTCGCTCGGTGTCGTCCTGTATGAACTGATCACTAAACAAAACCCCTTCAAACGCGACAGTGAGGCGGCTACGCTCAAAGCAGTGAGTGATGATACACCCGAACCGCTGGCGCGCTATAAAACGGATGTCCCGGACGACCTGCAACGGATCGTGTCGAAACTGCTGGAGAAAGACCCCCGATTTCGTTATCAAAGCGCGGCGGATGTTGTCAGTGATCTCAAGCGTCTCAGGCGGGATTCGCAACCGGGCATGGTGCTTGAATCGGGCCGGGCGCCTTCACGTCGTATCAAACGATTCCTGGTCCCGGCACTGGTACTGGTCGTTGCCGTTGCTGTTCTGGTGCTGAAGCCATGGAAGTTCGAGTTCCAACCGACCGAGGAAGCGGTGGCGGCTGAGAACCGACTGGCCATCATGTATTTTGACAACCTGGCCGACCCGGAAGACAGCCTGAAACTGGGGGAGATCGCCACTAATCTTCTCATCGCTGATCTATCGGAATCGCAATATGTTCAGGTAGTATCAAGTCAGCGGCTGTATGACATACTCAAGCTGCTGGGCCGGGAGGGTGAGAAGAAGATCGCCCGAGACATGGCCACACAGATTGCCGAAAAAGCCCGGGCCAGATGGATGCTGTTGGGAAGCATCCTGCAGGTCGAACCGCAGATAATTGTAATGGCCCAACTGGTGGAGGTTGAATCGGGCAACGCGATAGCATCGCAGCGGATAACCGGCAGCGAAAACGAGAATATCTTCGCCGTAATAGACAGCATGACACTGGAGATCAAGAGTGACCTGTCTTTACCGGTAGCAGCGCTGACCGAAGTTGATCGTCCGGTAGCCGATGTTACAACACATTCGCCTGAAGCCTATAGATATTACCTGGAAGGTGTTGACATAGGATACAAATTCTATATGGCAGAAGCTAAACAACTTTTTGAAAAAGCAGTAGAACTGGATTCAACCTTTGCCATGGCGTACTATCGCCTGGCCGGTCTGAGCAGTCGCGCTGAGAGAGAGGAGTACCGCCAAAAGGCGATGAAATACTCTGAGAAAGCCAGTCACAAAGAACGATTATATATACTGGGCTTCGATGCGTATCTATCAGGTGAGTTGGGGCATGCCCTGGAAATGCTCGAGGAGATTAATGATCGTTATCCGGATGACAAGGAGGCCTATTTCACTGCTGGCTATTTGTGTCAATACGGTCTGGGCGACTTTCACAGGGCCATTGAGTATTTAAGAAAAGCGATCGAGGTCGATTCCCTCTACGGAGTTGCCTACAATTCACTGGCATACTCCTACAATGAGATCGGCAATCTGGAGAGCTCTATCTGGGCTATCAACAAGTATATTGATCTGTCGCCGGGCGAAGCCAACCCCTACGATACTCGGGGTGAGCTATATGCCCTCAATGGCAAGCTGGAGAAAGCTATCGAATCATACGAAAAAGCCCTTGAGATCAGACCCGATTTTTACGCGTCGAGGCGCAAGCTGGCCTACATGTACCTCTTTGCCAGACGATATGACAAAGCGGAAGGACTCTATCGTGAGCTCTGTGCGGACAGCAATGCTGACAGGCGGTCCCTGGGAAGAAAACTCCTGTCATATATCCCCATTTATCAGGGTAAGTTCAAGGAAGCCCTGACATTCCTGGATGATGCCATTGCGGCGGTTAGATTAGAACAGGATGATCCTGCCAGATGGAGTTTTCAATTCAAGAGAGCCGATATTTACCAGGCAAGAAACGAATTGAAAATGGCGCTTAAGGAAGTTGAAAAGATCGTCGAAAACTATGCCGTTATTCATCCGGATGACTCCATTCGTTTTCGACATGTCTACGCCGTACTGCTGGCACAAAACGGTGATTCTGCAAAAGCCCAGAAGGAGGTCGAATCATTAAGGCTTAATATCGAAAAAAACGATCCATCAACTATGTGGGCATATTGGTATGCTGTTGGAAGTATTGAATTTTACAGGGGCGATTTTGAACAATCTGTTGTCAATCTTGAAAAAGCGGCAGAAGACGTGCAATATCTCCACGTGAATTATATGCTTGGCAGAGCCTATCTGATGTCAGGCAGGCTGGGTGAATCTGTAAGTCAGTTTGAAAAAACAATTAATAGATATGATGCTGCGAGAATCAGTGTTGTTACTATGGCGGTTAAGATTCACTATTATCTTGGCCAGGCCTATGAAGCATCAGGTTGGAACGAAAAGGCGATTGAGCAATACGAGACCTTTCTTGACATCTGGAAAGACGCCGACGAGGGGATTGAATCGGTCGAAGACGCCCGGGCCAAATTGGCCCGGCTGACAATCGGGTCGTGAAGTCAATTCGTCAATTCACTTCACAATTCCGCTGTCACGGGTCGACTAATCTCATTGAAACGGCACGGAAAATCTTTATTTCATCTTCTCCGCAGAATCTTTCCTTCCCCGGCTGTTCAGTCGGTGCACACTGGATCTGATCGGGGTTATTAACCGGCAGAAATTCAAGCAGATAGGTTTTCTCCCATAACATTTTTCCACCGGAGCAGTATTTGCTCTATCAACCGGCAGAAATATAGACAACAACGGGGAAAAACCCGAAGGGAGAGACCTGATGAAAAAAATTCTGACAATTATACTGATTCCCAGCCTGATACTGCTGGCATTTGGGTGTGATAAAGAAAGAGTGGTCACTACCACCGAGTATGTTCATGATATCGAGTATGTCGAGGGGGCTTTGGACACTATCCTGCTTATTGATACCCTGATGCAGGTAGACACGATCTGGGGATCGGATTCTACCATCGTGTACGTACACGACACGGTTATCAGAATCGACACCACCGTAGTCACGGAGTATGTGCACGACACTGTGACGGTTATTGACACGGTGACGATCTACCAGCAGGTTCACGACACGGTAACCATAGTTGACACCGTTGTCAGCCAGGAATCTGAAGCGTATGTGCACTTCGCCTATGTCGCCCTGGAGGTGCAACTTGATCCCCAGGTGATCAATCTTATCTACACCGAGTATGGATATACCGACGGCTGGATCACATACCTGTCGCTGGCGATGACCTACGTCGACAATCCGTCTTACGGCGTGTATGACATGTATGGCTATATCGACTACTGGACCCCGGACTGGTCCGGCTACGCACTTTTTGAATACTACTGGCGAGTTACCTATCAGGGAGGTGATCCCGCCGATCCCGCTAACTGGAGCCTGTCCGAGCCACCGGCCGGAACGGCACCATGGCCGGGCGGACTGCGGCCGGCGACCGATCAAGAAATGAAGGCTCCTCTGTCGGGGTTGAATCGGGGGATACAACTGCTCTCGCCCCAACAGCGTTAGTCGGCAACGGGTCGACCAGACAAGTAATACCCATTTCCCGTCAGCAGCAAGCATCCCCTGGCGCTCTTTACAAAGCCGGGGGATGCTGATTATATTGGGCCAATATCAAAATGGCCCTAGGGCGGCATAATGCCGTCAAGCTGCTGGAGGTTGACATGGATCCCCGAATAAAGAAACTGGCCAATGTGCTGGTCCACTACTCAATCAAACTGAAAAAAGGACAGCTTTTTCGGATAGAGGGTGAGATCGTCACCCGGCCGTTGATGCAGGCGGTTTTCGAGGAAGCGATCAAGGTTGGCGCTCATCCCTACACCGTCATCCGAATGCCGGAGATGGAGGAGATGTTTCTCAAACAAGGTAGTGACTCGCAGCTTAAGTACATCTCGCCCATCACGCGCTACGAGTTGGACAAGATGGATGCCCGTTTAGTAATAATGGGCAGCCAAAACACCCGCTACCTGTCCGGGGTCAATCCCGAGCGGCAGATGTTGCAACGTCGAGCCATGCGCCCGCTGATTGACCGCTGGTTCAAGCGGACGGCGGATGGTTCGATATCGTGGTGCGGAACGCTGTTCCCCACTGCCGCCGAAGCCCAGGAGAGTGACCTGTCGCTGTCCGACTACGAAGATTTCGTCTACCGGGCCTGTCACGTGCACGCCGGTGATCCGGTGGCACACTGGAAGAAAATCGCCAGAGAACAGGCACGACTGGTGAAGATTCTTAATCGCTTTGATCGCATCCATGTGCGCACACCCGATACTGACCTGAAACTGCGCGTCAAGGGACGCCGGTGGGTCAACTGTGCCGGTACCGAGAACTTCCCGGACGGCGAAATTTTCACCAGTCCGCTGGAGAATTCGGCCGAGGGCTTTATTCGTTACAGTTTCCCGGCGGTATACATGGGGCGTGAGGTCGAGGACGTCCGGCTGGAATTCAAGAAGGGCAAAGTCGTGAAAGAGTCAGCCGCCAAAAATCGCCGCTACCTGACCAGTATGCTCAACACCGATCCCGGTGCCCGTCGTCTGGGTGAGTTTGCTATCGGTACCAATTACTCGATCAAACGCTTCTCGAAAAATATCCTGTTCGACGAGAAAATCGGCGGCACCTGCCACCTGGCGGTGGGGATGTCGATTCCGGAAGCCGGCGGCAAAAACAGAAGCTCGATTCACTGGGACATGATCTGCGACCTGAAAAAGGACAGCGAAATCACCGCCGACGGCAAGGTGATCTACCGCAACGGTAAGTTTACGATCTGAGTGGTGTTAAAAACAGGGTCCTGCGAATTTGTGGCCGCTGTCGGGTAGGGTTGGCTGACGGCGGTGTCAGGTCGCCAAAAAACCACTTGTTGAACTTCCGGCCAATCTATAGCTTATCGGCAATCTTTCTGTGAATTTGTCCCCGAGTACATGATAGTGTTACAGGAAGGTGTTGGCGGTCACAACTTGATCTTGTCTGTGGAGGAAACATGCGCCTGCTGACGCAACGAAGATTCTTTTTCTTCATGGTTATAGCTGCCGTGTATGTGTTGTACGCGGTCGCTTTTGCCTCCAGCGGGGAAGCCGGAGGAGATGCTGAGGAAGGACACGGCGGCCCGGTGCTGGAAATCCTTCTTCAGCTTATTGTCATCCTGCTGGCCGCAAAACTCGGCGGCGACATGTTTGAACGTTTCAAACAGCCGGCCGTGCTGGGCGAACTGGTGCTGGGCATGGTTATCGGCAATCTGCACCTGCTGGGATTTGATGTTTTCGAGCCGTTTAAGCATCATGTGACACTGGAGGTGCTGGCCGAACTGGGCGTGATTATCCTGTTGTTTGAAGTCGGTCTGGAATCAACCGTCAAAGAGATGATGAAGGTTGGTCTGGCTTCGTTCATGGTAGCCATTTTCGGAGTGATAGCGCCCTTCTTTCTCGGCTGGGGTGTCGGCGCGCTGTTTCTCCCGGACGAGTCGATTTACGTGCACATATTTATCGGTGCCACCCTGACGGCCACATCGGTAGGTATAACTGCACGAGTCCTGAAAGACATCGGCAAAATCAAAACCAGGGAAGCCAAGATCATCTTAGGCGCGGCCGTTATCGACGATATCCTGGGGCTGGTAATTCTGGCGGTAGTGGCCGGAATCATAACGGCCGTCAATCAGGGGACGGACGAGGGAGTCAGTTCCGCGGCGGTGTTGTGGATTATTCTCAAGGCGGTGCTCTTCATCGTCGGCGCGATTGTTATCGGTGGATTCGTCCTACCGCAGTATTTCAACCTTGGCTTCAAGATGAAAGTCAAGGGGGTGCTGCTGTCATTTAGTCTGTTGGTATGTTTTCTGCTTTCCTACCTGGCCGGCATGATCGGGCTGGCGCCGATAGTCGGCGCTTTCGCCGCCGGTTTAATCCTTGACGAGGTATTCGTTAAGAAGTTTCGCGACCGGGGCGAGCAGCATCTGCATGAACTGATCGCTCCGATAGCTACTTTCATGGTGCCGATATTTTTCGTCAGAATGGGCATGTTGGTCGATTTGACCACTTTCGCCAGAGTGGAAATCCTGGGCTTTGCCGGTCTGATGACGCTGGCCGCCATCGCCGGTAAGCAGGTCTGTTCGCTGGCCGTGTTTGACAAAAGCATCAACCGGGTTGCGATCGGGCTGGGCATGATCCCCCGTGGTGAGGTCGGGTTGATATTTGCCGGAATCGGCGCCAAACTGATGCTGGACGGCGAGCCGGTGATCAGCACCAGCACCTATTCCGCGGTCGTCATAATGGTAATCATCACAACTCTCGTAACGCCCCCGGCTTTGATCCATTCACTGCTGAGGGGCGACCGGAAGGAGGCTCAGAGTACCAAAGCCACCCCAGGCAAAGCATAATTCCATTTTCATGCGCCGTCACGAATCCATTCGTGACGGCTTGCACATGGTACTGTCAGGAAAGGATAAGCTGTCCCAAAAGGTCCATAAGTGCCGTTCCGGACACCGGAGTGGTCATGCTGAGCGGAGTCGAAGCATGGCAGCTATCGGCTGATTTATGGATTCCACGGTCCACCTCAATTTTCAATCGCGTAGCGGGTGCCGAGGGCACATTTATTGTGTCTGCCGGTGACAACCCATTTATTATAGGTGGGAGACAGGCCCCCACCCTATGCGGACTGTAATCATCACCTTTTGAAACAGCCTACGAACATACGCCGCTTACATGAAACACTAACCGGGGCGACCCAGCAACTCCGTCACTGACTCCATCACCATTGCCGGCATGATACCACGCATACACTGCATCCGGTTTTCATCGGTCAGGGGGCACTTATTCTTCACGCAACTGATACAATCGAGATGGCTCAGGAAAACCAGCCGCTTGCGGGGTGAAATCGGTGACGTCGACTGCGGGTCATCAGCTCCCGACAGCACCACCAGCGGGATACCGACGGCTGCCGCCAGGTGAGCCGGGCCGGAATCGTTGCCGATAAATATGCTGGCGCCGGACAGAATGGCGGCAGCATCGCGCAGACCGGTCTTGCCGGCCAGGTTAGCCACAGCCCCACCTCCAGCCGCCGCTGTGATCCGGTCACCCTCGGAGCGGTCATCATCCGAACCGATCAATACTACCTTAAAACCGTATCGGGAGATGATCGTCTTGGTGAGTTCGATGTAGTTATCGGTTCCCCATCGCCGCGACTCCGCCACTGCCCGAAATGCCACTGTGGCATACTCATCCCGTTCGCCGACACCAAACCCGGCCAGAATTTGCATCCCCCGCCGGACGTCGTCGTCATTGAGAAACAGCTTCGGCTGCGAGGCCTCTAACTCGGCCCCCGATCCGCGCCTGAGCAGGTCATAGTATAACTCGCTGCGGTGAACAGCGTTGAGTGGCGCCGGCAGGACCAGCGGACGCGACAACAGTAACCGACGCCCGTCAGTTATGTAACCGATACGCTCTTTGATCCCACCCAGCTTAAAAGCCGCCGCCGAGCCAAAGGAAGGCGGCAACACGTAGCCGACATCGTAGCTGCCGGTGGCAATCAGGTCCCTTATCTTCATCACTGCTATCAGTCCGTGCACATGAGCCGGTGGAATACCGACAATCTCGTCAATGGCCGGGTTGTGCTCAAAAAGCCCGGTCAGGTTCTGCGGCGACAGCAGTGTGACCGTAGACCCCGGATAAGCCTCGCGCGTGTCATTGATCATAGGCAACGCCATAATAGAATCGCCCAGATGATTGGGTGTTCGGATTAGAATCTTGACAGACATCAGCCGATATACTTGCCTTGCAACGCTATTTTGTCAAGAAGATACTTCTTGAGTTCTTCCAGGTATTTGTCCCTGGCTTCAAGGTGGTCAATTTTGCTTTCCAGATAAGTGATACGGGATATCTGGCCGTCCCGACAGCGGTAGTCGGCGATCTCGAGCTTGCTTTTGTTCAACCTGATCTGCTGATCGAGTATTTGCAGCTTGCGATAGCTGACATCGAGCCGGTTAATCAGGTTGACTATTTCGGCACGAGCCGCTCGCCTGGCCCGTTCATATTCGATACGGGCTTTTTCCTCAGTCAGTCGCTCTGCTTTCACCGCGGCACCGGAGGCGCCACCATCCCAGATGGGATAACTGAAGTCGAGCGATACCTGCCAGCTATTGGCCCGAATGTCGTCATCCGGGCTCCCCTCAGTAGTAACCTTGCCTCTGCCCAACGTATACTTGGCTCTGAGATTGCCGTTAAGACCGTGTGCCGAGGCAGCATAGTCGGCCGATCTCTGGTCTTTGCGGTACTGGTACCAGGCCTTGAGCACGTCAACGCTTTCTTCGTAGCGCTCAATCGTCTGCTGTTGGTGCTGTCGGTCGGGATGATCGCTTAGTATGGGCACCCCTGGGGTCGGCCCCTCTAATTCATTGAAATCCAGCAGGATAGCCAACTCACGCGTTTTCTCCAGGAGCAGATTGTCCGTATCATACTGCTGAAGTTCAGTATCCAGACGAGAGGAATTCGACTCCAGCCAGGCTTCTTCGGAGATCACACCATCCTGGAACTTGGAGGAGTCTATCTCAGCCTGCAGTCGGGCGGCTTCGAACTGATCATTGGTCAGTTCCGCCTGCAGGGTTTGCTGCAGGACACCAAAGTATGCTTCGGTAATTTCGGTTTTCAATTCCGTTAGTTCCGTAACCTTGGTGAGATGAGCGATCTGAAGATCGTCTTTGCGATTATGCAGGTCATTCCTGGCATCCGAAGGTTTGAGAAATGGCTGGTCCAACTCGAAATCAAAGAAGCCCTGACGGGTATTCTCCTCAATGATCACATTCAAGTCATTTCCGAACGGATACTCGGCCTGGTTGTTCAGCAGGTTGCCCCGAACAGTCAGTAACCCTCCGGAAAAGAGACTCTGCTTGAGCTGGATATTGCCGCGAAAATCAAAGTCGGTAGTCTTGATCATACTCTTCCGCGGCTGTCCGAACCAACTGCGAAACGATTCATTCACACTATAGGCTGGCACACTGCCGTTGAGACTTATCTCCGGCAGATAGAAATTCACTCTCTCAGCGGAGTAATTACTTTCGGCGACTTCCAGGTTACCCCGGATGATCTCGGATCGGCTGGTGCGACTGACAGCCCGTTGCAGGGCGTCGTCGAGAGTGAGTTCACGCGGCCACGAAGACGGCGCCAAAAGGAACGGTATCAGGCCAACGCCGATACCGTAGCAGACGTTCCGGGTCATTATTGTCATTAGTATTTCCCTCCTGAATATGAAAATTCAAACGATTGTGCCGCCATAACCGCACGTCGGCAGGCCGATTACTCTACTCATACCGCAGGGCATCAATGACATCCAGTTGAGCGGCCTTGCCGGCCGGATAGAGACCAAACAGGATTCCCACCGCCGTGGATACACCGACTGCCAGGATTATCGAGAAGGCCGACACGATCGTCGGCCAGTCGGCATAGAAGGAAATCATCCTGGCCAGCGACAGGCCGACCCCGATCCCGATAACACAGCCGACCAGGCAGATCATTACCGTTTCCATCAGGAACTGCCGCATTATATCCATACGAGTGGCACCGACCGCTCGCCGCACACCGATCTCGCGAGTGCGTTCCAGCACCGTAGCCAGCATGATATTCATGATACCGATACCGCCCACCAGCAACGAGATACCGGCGATGGCGCCCATGATGATGTTGAATATCCGCTGGGTTTTCTGTGTTTGTCGCAACAGCGACTCGGGCACCACAATGTCATAATCATCAACGCCGAAATGCCGACGTTTCAGGATCCGGTCCATCAGCTTGGCCACCGCCTGGACATGCTTCAGGTCGGTGACGGTCACCGTCAACTGGTCGATCTCCGGTATATTGAATTTCTGTTGCTCGCTTTCGTCGTTGCTCTGGTGAGAAGGGCGACTTCTGCGAAGGGCGGGGAAACTGCGGTCGAACTTCTTAAGGGCCGTATTGAAGGGGATATATACGTCCTCGTTAAGATTTTTCAGTTCGAATCCTTCCACCTTGCCGCGAGCGATATACTTGTCGGCCATCACTCCGACCACCATAAAGCTTAGATCACCGATCCGCACGGTGGCGCCGATCGGGTCCTCAAAGGCAAACAGGCTGCGTTTGGCCTTGGCGCCCAGAACACAGATTTGGGTACATGACCGGTTATCGTCGTCGGAAATGAATCGGCCCCGCTCCACCTCGACGGAAGAAGCATAGACATAGTCCGGCACAGTCGCTACCACCCTGACCGGCGCTTCGTCGGAACCATGATAAATGGTAGTAGCATTCTCAAACCGCTGCGGCACGACATTGGCCACCAGTTCGTCAAACTCCGCCAGGTTACGGCCATCGGCCAGGGACAATCCCGGCGAACGAGCCAGACCGATATCGGAGCTCATGCTTTCCTCCGGCTCGCGGGCGTTGACGATCACGTTGTTGATGCCCAAAATCGATATCTGTTCCAGGGCTTCCTGTTTGGCGCCTTCACCTATGGACAGCATGGCAATTACCGCTCCCACGCCGAAGATGATACCGAGCATAGTCAAAAACGTCCGCAGCTTGTGCGCGGTCAGGGAATCAAGTGAAATATGATATACGTGGCTGTAGTTCATCAGGGACGTTTCCGGGGCTGACGACCGGAGTCCTTCTGAGGCGACTGGCGGCCTTTATTGATCTCCGGCTGGGTGGCCTTGTCACCGGGGAGACCCGTTTCTTCCAGAGTGGGATCGATCAGACAGATTTCTTCACCACCCTCCAGACCGTCGATAATCTCGATAGCCAGGTCATTGCGGCGACCGACCGTCACCTCTCTTTTCTTCTTGTTCTTCATGTAAACGACCGTCTCCCCTTCATTTTCGAATACCGCTTCCAGAGGAACCGACGTTACATCGGAGGTACGATCAATTATAATGAAGCACGAGGCCGACATACCAGGCTTAAGGCGCTCGTCATTGTCCCGAATCGAGACCTCGACGTCGAAGACGTTGATACGGGAGTTGTATTCTTTCTTTCGAGCCAGGGTGCTCTTCTTGGTAACCAATCCCTGGTACTGTACATCAGGAATCGCATCCAGAGTCACCTCTACCATTTGCCCGGTGTCGACCTTGCTGGCATCCACCTCCGACACGGTGGTTTTAACCATCATCTCCGACAGGTCGGGCAGATTGATCAGCCCCTGCCCCGGCCAGGGTGAATCACCCTCCTGTACCTTACCCATAGTTCCCCCCTTCCAGATTTCCAGATAGACAACCAGCCCGGGAATAGTCGCCATCAGAGTCATTTGAGCCAGTTCCTTCCGGGCCAGTTCGACTTTGTCACGAGCACGATCCACCTCCACTTCGGCTTTCTCTACGTCTGATTTCAACTGATCCAGTTTGGCGTCGATATTAAGTTCAGCCAGTTCCAGTTCCAGTTTGGCCTCTTCGGCTACCCGTGTTGCTTCGTGTTTCTTCTCGTCGTAATTGCGCCGCGCTTTTTCCAGGTCCAGCCGCAGTTGCTTTTCCTGGATGGTGTGTTCCTGCCTGGCCCGGTCGAGCGCCGTCAGCATGATCTTAAGGTTGGATTCGTTCTCGGACAGATCGGCATCCTGTTTGGTGGCGTCAAACTTTATCAACGGATCACCGGTCACAACCATAGTGCCCTCCGGGGCCAGCCAGGTGATCTGTAAACCTCTAATGCGGGGCGCCGAAAGTGTCACCGCCCGGCGGGCATCTACGCTGCCGTTTTCATTGAGGGCAATGACGAACTCCCCCCGGGAGGCTTTGGTCATCGGTATCTCATACGACGTGGTGAAAATGGCGTTCACACCATAGTAGCCGCCGAGAATCACAATCAATGCTACCGCGGCAAATACAGCTTTTTTCAAAGTATTTCTCCTCACGATCGGAATCTTTTCAGAACGCTCCATGCAGTCGGTCCGCAGTGGATGCCGGTTGATCCATATACCAGATCATACCGCCGTCACACGGGAAAGTTGCTTTCTTTCTACAGCTTCCAGCGCCGGTGCGTCCACATCCACTGGTCGGGATACCGGCGAATACCGTCCTCGAAAAATTTCGTGTACGCTTTGGTCATAGTCTCGATATCTTTCTCTTCGTTCCCGCTGTTGGGCGGATAGACGGGCGTACCGGCCATGACGACATGCCGGTCGTACCGTTCCCGCCGTATCAAAAACGGCAACAACGGGCAGCCGGCCCTGATAGCAAAAGCGGCCGGTCCTCTGGGCGTGGCCGCCGGACGTCCCAGGAAATTCACCACCACACCGCCCGAGGAAGCGTGCTGGTCGGACACCAGCCCGGCGATGCGATTAGCTCGCAGACACTTGAAAACTCCACGAGCGCTGGTTTTAAGAGAGACAATGCCGACTCCCATCTGACGACGGAAGTCGTTGAACAGCCGGTCGACTTTCTGGTTGTGCTGGGTACCGACCAGGAAATCCATCGGGTAACCGGCCGCGGCTACCCAACTCCCTAATAGCTCCCAGTTGCCGAAGTGGGCTGTCACCACCAAACCTCCCCGACCCTCACGGCGAGTTTGCTGCAGGTGTTCTTCGCCGTCACCAACGACGATCTTCCGAGTTCCCGCCGGTTTTATTCTGCCGAAACGGGCAAACTCGATCAACGTCCGGCCGATGTTTTCAAACACTCGCCTGACGATAGCCTGCGTCTCCTCCGGCGAGACAGTATCCCCCAACGACCGCCGCAGGTTGTCATACGCTATATGACGGCGCGACGCCAGCAGGATGTACGCCAGCCGTCCGAGCGTGGCGCCAAAGACATCCGCCGCACGGGCCGACATCAGACCGGCCAGCTTGACACCCAGCCATGTAAAACCGTACTCAATGTGATGACTCAGCCGCGCCATGGTTCATCGTCGTCATCGATTTGTTCGAGATGATCGGGATCACCATAGTCAAAATCGATCGAATGCAGCCGTTCCTCCCTCTCCCATTTCCGGTAATACTGGCGCCGCCGCCGATAACGCAATATCGTTCCAATAACTACCAGCCCGGCCAGCGCCACCCAGAAATACATCGTGTCTGAGAAAAGGGTGGCGATATTGTAGTGCATGATCAGATGCTCGTGGTATTCATCTTCGAAATCATTATAATCGGCTCCGCATGACGCCATCAGGGCATCATCGATCGTCCCACCCGAGGCCATTTCGTTCAGAAACCGTTTGAGAGCGTTACGCCCATACTGGTCCAGCATGTATTTCACCGCCAGGTACGACTGGGCATAGGCCACCTGAGCTTTGCTCTGGTTAAAACGGTTCACCTGCTCGAAATCACTCAACGCCATCAGGTTGCCCAGCACGGCTGCCTTGCTCATAGCCAGATTATCCGACCAGCTCCACTCCATAGACACTAACATGGCCACTCCCTCATCGAACCACCGCGGCGCTCTGTTGAAACCGGTCCGGTGCGCCACCATCAGATGAGCATATTCATGCGCCAGCAACTGAGCCAGCGATTTACCGACGCGGAATTTGCCGGGAGATTTGATCGCCATTGACTTCCGTTCCGGTATTGCTACCGCCGCTCCCCAGTCCGGAAAGCGTCCGCCCACCAGTCTGTTGAAGGCAGCCTCATTATCGAGAATGTATACCGCCGGCCGGTAGGGCAGCGTGTCCCCCAGAATCTCTCTAAGTTGCAGTCTGACAGTGGACAAGATGGAGTCCGCAATATCAATGTACATGGGGTTATCGGAGTGAAAGACGAAGTTTGTCCGTTCGACGGCGTCGGGTTGCCCGACGGCATCGACTGCAGCCGGTAACACCAGGACTAGGCAGATCAGAACGATTCGGGCGATATGGGCACTCATAATCTTAAGATAATCAAATGTGACGACAGGGCAAGGCGGCATAATCATTTGATTAATGACAACGGGCAAGGGTCCCCGGATTAATAACGGCTTGAGATTTATAGACGACGGTCGAATTCTGTGGGTGGCGGAAATCCCGAGGCTGCCCTGACAGATGATGACTACATCCCGCGTAGGGTGGGGGCTTGTCTCCCACCAACAAAAGTGGCGATGCCACCGGCGGACGCAATAAATGTGCCCTCGGCACCCGCTACGCGGAGTTGGCAAGTTGTTACTTCATCCGTTACAATAACAATGATGGCCAGTTCTAACTTTTGGGACAACCTCACCTCGTGTGCCCACTCCCCGCGGCAGACGAGGACGTCCGCCACGCACGTAGCAATCAGTTTCGTAGAGCAGCATTTTCTGCTGTTCGTTAAGAAAGAGTGCAAATCAGGCTGAGGGCAAGTGGAAACGCCGTGGGAAAAGTGACTGGTCCGGTTGCCTTACTCAGAAATCGGTGTTGAGAAAGGATTGGTAGCAGCTTTCGATCTCGGTGAGGTTGTCGGAACCAAACTTCTCCAGAAAGACCTGAGCCAGTTCCAGGGCCGCGACGTTCTCGCCAATCACGGCCAGTGCCGGAGTGATGCAGACGTCTGACCGTTCCACTATCGCCTGAGCCGGTTGACCGGTTTTCAGATCGACTGTTTTTAACGGTTGTCTCAAGGTCGAGACAGGTTTGCCGGCGATGCGAATGACAATATCCTCACCGTTGGTCATGCCGCCTTCGATACCACCGGCGTTGTTGGTTTTGCGAAAGAACCTCTTTTTTGCCGGGTTGCCCATCGCCTGCCGGAATATCTCATCGTGAACCTGAGAACCTCTTTGCTCAGCCGAGTAAAACCCGGCACCGATCTCAACTCCCTTGACCGATGGGATAGACATCATGGCTCCGGCCAGTCGCGCATCAAGCCGCTGGTACCCCTGTGAGAAACCACCCAGGCCAATCGGCAGACCGCCCACGATTACCTCCGCCACACCACCGAGAGTATCAAGCTGCTCTTTCGCTGAGTCGATGGCTTCAATCATTTTTTGCCCGATAGCGTCATCAATACAGCGAACCCCGGATGCCTCACTCAGGCGAGCTATCTCGGACAGATCGGGTCGCTTGAAATCCGTCGGTAAAGCTGTCGAACCGATACGAACCACGTGCGACACCAGGGCAACCTGAAAGTGCTCCAGGAGTTGTCTGGCCAGGGCGCCGGCAGCCACGCGCGCCGCCGTTTCTCGCGCTGAGGCCCGCTCCAGCACGTTGCGCAGGTCGCGGTGGTTGTACTTGATCGCTCCAGCCAGGTCGGCGTGCCCGGGACGTGGACAGTGCAGCGGTGAGCGTGAGTCATCATCGCTGACGGGGCGGATGGGATGCATGACGTCGCGCCAGTTTTGCCAGTCCCGGTTGTGAATCACGAAAGTAATCGGACCACCCAAAGTGCGGCCACCCCGCAGACCGGAGGTTACCTCGACCCGGTCCTGCTCTATTTTCATGCGGCCGCCACGACCATAGCCCTTCTGGCGGCGGGCGAGCTGGTAATTAAGGCGCTCGATATCTACCGCCAGGCCGGCGGGGAAACCGTCTATGACGGTGGTGAGTTGCGGGCCATGTGATTCACCGGACGTCAGGTACGTCAGCATGATGCTAAAATAAGAAAAAGGCGGGTGCTGGTCAACCGGCTGAGACCTTTTCAGGTTCTTCCATGATACGCCGGGAACCCATGGGAGCTTCATCGGACATCTTCTCCAGACGCTGCTGGATTCGATCATCAATGTTCAGAGCCTGCGACAGATTGTCAAAGCGCTTGTAGTCCAGGGGTGATATACTCTTCATTTCCTCGAGTACTGCCACGATCTTCTGAACCGCCTGGTCAATGACCTCGATACTGGCCGGTAACTCCTTAATCAGGCGATCTTCCTGCCTTTTGTCCAGAAGCAACCGCAGGAGCTGGGAACGGCCGTAAATACCCATAACTGCATTGTTGAGGTAGTGCGAGAGAGTGGCCAGGGCAATGTTTTTCGATTCCAGCGCTCCCTTGGTTCGCTCTTCCTCCAACAGCTTCCGGCTCAGTTCGCTGCGTTCCTTGAAAAGATGGTCGATAGTCAGAAATGATTCCCAGATTCCCTGGTTGGCCCGTATAAGCATCTCCTCGGTATCCCCGATATCGATATCGAGGAATTCGGCAGCTTCTAACGTACCGGAGAGGAGGGAACTTGAGATTTCGTCAATGACATCCCGAGAAAGAGACAATCTGTCCGCCAGTATGGTGATTTCGCCGAGACGTCCTTCCTGGTTTACCTCAAAACCGGAGAAGCCTTCGCTGGACAAACGGACTGCCAGGCGAACAATATCACAGAGCAGGTTATCGTTGTCCCTGCTGCCAACCTGATGGTGCCCGGCGATGGCTTCTGTTACAAAGCCGGGAAGACGCCACTGCCGGGACAGCATGCAACCAACCTCGGTATGATCGATACCGAATACCTTCTGCTCAGCTTCGCTCAGGCTGGTCGCAGCGACCTTACCGGTGACAATCGGTCGGTATTCCCGGGGGTAATGGTGCGCGAAAAAGAGGACGCCGATGTCACACAGCAGTCCGGCAATAAGAGCTTCTTCAGGTGCCCGGTGCCTGGTAGCCCGCGCAATCTTCTGCGAAGCCGTCGCTACCGAAAGTACATAGGCAAAGAAAGATTTGGGGTTGACTCCTGAGTCCCGCGCCACCTTGTCCGGATGGAAAACCGACGTTGAAAGTGCCATACACTTGACAGTAGTGACTCCGAGAACCGCCACCGCCTGGTTAACTGTTTTAATCTCGGCGAGTCGCTGATAGTACGTTGAATTAGACAGGCGCAATATCCTGCTGGTCAGTGAGGGATCCTTCAGGATTATGCGGGCCAGGATGTCGGGCGATAAATTTTCCTTGCTGACTTCCTTCAGCAACTCGGCCAGCACCTGCGGCAGGGAAAGCAACTGGTTGTTGCTTTCGATATGATTGATTACAGTGTCTCTATCCATATACCCTCGGTATGGGGAACTTCACATATATTCTATCGGAAATGTCCGGTATAGGTTTACTTCGGCGGCAGACAATAAACAACCGAGCCTTTAGATCTGAGTCTGCGGAGACACGACCGACTGAATCACTTTCGTGAGTTGCTCAATCCGAAACGGCTTATAGAGGACATCAGCGATACCGGCACTTTCCAATTCAGCCGGTGAAATGTTTGCCTCCCAGCCGGTTACCAACACTATCGGTATTTCCGGATGCAGGCGACGGATACGTCGGGCGGTTTCCAGCCCGGACATGCCGGGCATAGCCAGGTCGGTCAGCACAATGTCAAAAGTCGACTGAGAAGCCAGCTTGACGCCCTCCTCGCCCGATCCGGCCGTCACCGGCTCATAGCCCATAGAGCGGCACATGGCCGAGATTAAGTCCAGTATGACCGGCTGATCATCAATTGCCAGTACTCTCGCCCGGTCAGGCCGAACCTGATCTTCGGCAGTATGTTCCGGCAGTCGGGCAAACCGGAAGGAAAGATACGACGGTACTTTACCGAACCTGTCGAGTGAACAGGCGCAATCCTGATCGACAACGTGGCTCAGATAGGTATCGGCGGGTCGATCTTTCAGAGCCTGCTGAGCCGGTTGGTAAGCACCGAACCCGGCCACCGACTCCACCGGCGGGAGGTCCTTATGATGACGCGAAATGTCAAGGTATATGAACCGGTCTCGCTGATAGGTTGTGATCGTGATGGTGTCATCATCCTGGGCCAGGGAGGCAAAATGACCGAGCACTTCGTCGGCCAGTAGGCGCACGGCGTCGTCTCCTGCAGTCACGCCGGCGACAGGCGTCAGGGACAGATTAATCTCTCGCGGTCGGCCGCCGATCATGTGAAGGTTTTCTGATACGTGCGATCTTTTGAGAACCTTTTTGAGAACCTCATTAATGTTGACGGCACCCCCCCGCTGCCCGGAGTCCGGAGACTCTCCCGGCTTTAGTTCCGACGGTTCTTGTTTTCCCGGTGACTGCCTGAGCAGACCGGCAGCCAGTTCGGCTTCCTTGATTATTCCGGCCAGACGCCGGCGGGTTTCTTCGGGGAGTTGATTTTCTGTCGCGACCAGTTCGGCACTACCGATAATGGCCGACATGTGGTTGTTCAGATTGAGCACAATCTCATCAAAACGATCGGGCCGGGTAATCTCCGGTATGGCCGCACCTTCGCGAGGATGCAACAGCCGATGGACTGTCAGTCGCGTGGAGAACAACCCGACCGCGAGTGTTATCAGTCGTTCCCATTCACCTTTTTCCGGCTCCCTAATGTCGAACAGGAAGACCTTCACCACGGCGACGGGCTCTCCCGCCTCAATGATGGGACAGGTGGCCATCAGAGCCGGTGACTGTTTGTCTCCGCACAACCGATAGAACACATCGCGATTGCTCGACTGATAATCTTCCAACCGTCGGCTCACCCGATCGCGGCCAAACACGAATACCGGTTCCAAACCGCTGCTTGTCTGACCAGTGTCACCTTCGCCCGGCCGGATCAGTAAATCGGAAAAATCGGTTGGCCGGTCGGGAAAACCATCGGTACCGACATAGCGGCCGTCGGTTCGGCGAGTCAGGACAATCGCCGACGCCGAGGTCGGCAGAGTGCTGCGTAGACAGTCAATCAGGAAACGCCATTTATCTTCTTCGGAGTCGGCCTTGTCAAAACGCAGCAGCCCCAGGATTTTTTCAAATCCTTTACGACGAGTAATATCCAGACGCCGGGACTCGGACTGATCGAGCACCAGAACGGCCAGTCGGGCCAGTATTTCAATTTTCTTCAGATCGGAGTTGTCAACGACGAACGCCCCTGACTCATGGCATAGCAGCAGAGCACTGCCCACCCGGTGACGATCGAGGGGGAAAACCAGCGAAGAGAAAGCCACCAGGGCACGGCCCTGTTCATCAACAGCCTCCTGATTGATAACAAGCGGCTTCTGTCTGTCGAGGGCTTCCACCAGCGCCGTTTTGTAGTTCTCTGTGAGTTTCTGAAGCGGCTCACTCCCGGCAGCGAAATGCAGCGCCCCTCCCTGCATCTGCAGTAAATGCACCGAGTGACAACCGGCCAGTCCTACCAGGCTTCGGCAGAACTCATTCGCAGCTTCCCGGGCAGTAAATGCTTTGACGGCACCAGTAAACCGTGCGGTCAGTTCAGCGTGTTCTGCCTGGTGGTTGTCAACCTCCTTTTTGCCGCCGCCAGTTCTCTGGTTAAGCGGGCCGACCTGATTTTCTCCGCCAGCCAGTCGGCCACCGGCGCCAGATATCGTATTTCGGAATTGCTGAAGTACTTTTCCTGCTGGGCAAACAGAATGAGACCGCCGATCCTGTCCGTTCCCGACATCAGCGGCAGCAGCAGGCAGGAGTTAAAACGAGATTCGACCGGTCGGTCACTACTGCGCTTAATAAAATCAAACTTGCCGGCTATCAGCGGTTCCCCCAGGTCAACTGCCTGGCTGACCAGATTGCGCTCCAGGGGGTAATACTCCAGCGCCGTCGTTTCTTGTTTGGTCAGACCTACCGCTGATGCCAACACAAACTGCCGACGGCTGCGATTTAGAAGAAAAACGGCACCGGCACATTCCGGCAGGTGGGCCACAATCTCCTTGATGGAAATGTTCAGCAATTGCATCAACTGATACGGTTGACGAGTTTCGTGCCGCAGATCATCCAGCACTGACAGTTTCTGCTCGCGGATTTCCAGTTCGGTTTTTCTTGTCTGCCAGGAATCCGCATACAACGAGATGGCTACCACTACCAGTACCAGTCCACCCAGATACAGCAGATACTGGGACATATCAAGGTACAGGTAGACCGAATCCAAAAACCATTCCCGGTAGGCTCCCAGGCCCTTCACCACCTGCCACGAGGAGGCAGCCAGCAGCAGAGCACCGCCGGCCAGCAGCGACCCGGAGCCTGACAGGCGGTGGTCGGAAAGCAGCCGCAGGCGCACCAGCAGGAACAGTACTCCCAGCAGTACTATAGTAACGGAGAGCAGGCCGGATATCATTTCGGGCATCAGTGTGCCTCCTCAAGTTGTCCGTGAAGGGTGTAAGCATCAGCCTCGGCGATACGCACGGGCACGATCTTCCCCGGCGAGAGACCATCCGCCGAAAACAACACGGTCTTGTTACTCTCGGTTCTGGCCCGCAGATACCGGTGGCTGCGACGAGAGACACCTTCGATCAGTCCGTACCTGATCTGATTTACTTCACGCTGGTTACACTCGGCGCCTATCTGCTGCTGCAGGTTGATCAACCGGTTCAGCCGGCGAATTTTCTCTTCTTCGGATACATCATCATGGTGCCCGGTCGCGGTCGTTCCCGGTCGGACCGAGTAGCGGAACATGAAAGCAGCATCAAAACGAAACTCTCGCACGGCCTGCAGCGTCTGTTGATATTCCGCCTCTGTCTCGGAGGGGAAACCTACGATGAGGTCGGTGGTAAGGGACACATAGTCCAGACGGTGGCGAATGTAGTCAATGATTTGACGATACTGCTGAAGGGTATAACCGCGACCCATCATCTGTAAAATACGATCGCACCCGGACTGAAGCGGCAGATGAATATGCGGCATCATTTTCGGCTCGGCCGCCATTACATCCACTAACTTCCGGGACAGATCTTTGGGGTGTGAGGTCATGAAGCGAATCCGCTGTATATCGGTCTCACCGGCGATACGCTCAACCAGTGCCGGGAAATCACACTCGCCGTACCGGTAGCTGTTGACATTCTGCCCCAGCAGAGTGACATCAACCACGCCTTCATCGACCAGTCGTTTGATTGAATCGATAATCCCGTCAGCCGAGTGCGCCCGTTCTTCGCCCCGGACATAAGGGACAATACAGTAGGAGCAGAAGTTGCTGCAGCCGCGCGAGATGGTGACAAAGGCAGCGAACGAAGTCTCCATGGCCGGGGCTATGGTATCCATATTCTCGTGCCCGAAAGCGGTCATTACCGGCGAGGTACCCTCGATACCTTCCAGCACATCGGGCAGTTCAAACAGCCGGTCGGTTCCCAGCACGTAGTCAACGTGGGGAGCTTTCTCAAGCAGTTTTTCGCCCCACCGCTGAGCCATACAGCCCACTACGGCCACTCGCTGGTGCGGCCTTTTCCGTTTGTAAGCGGAGATTTCTCCCAGACGGCCCAGAACCCTCTGCTCGGCCTTGTCGCGTACCGAGCAGGTGTTCAAAATGATCAGATCAGCCAGAGATTCGTCGGTGATACGCCGGTAGCCACGTGTGATCAGGCCGGCGACCAGAGTCGACGAATCAGCCAGATTCATCTGGCAGCCATAGGTCGAAATGTGAAAGGTCTTTATCTTTCTGTTCTTTTCCACGCAAAACCCACCGACGGCATGAACTATCCCAATTGCTGAGCGGGCACAGAAAAATGATAGGCGATAGTCGGCGAAAGGCAACTAAAAAGGGGACTAAAGACACAACTTGAAGAAACTAAGGCACTGAGCCCGGTCGGTGGTTGTTGCCGGCCGGTAGTGGTTAATTTTCGGCCTGAGGATCATTTAATGAGGTATGACCCTCAAACTGTTCACAAAACACAGCCCAACTGCGGCGCCGGTCCTGACTGAAACAAGTAGGCCACCAGATACGTCAGGTCACCCACGTCGACGGCACAGGAAGCGTCCACATCGGCCAGGTCGGCAATCGGCGGCGGTGGACCGCCCTGAAAAAGATAGGCCACCAGAAAGGTCAGATCACCCACGTCAACCGAGCCGTTGTAGTCAACATCGCCCGCCACTACCAAGGTCGGGCTGACGGTCAGAGTAAACTCAAGATCGTCTGTCTGACCAAAAGCGTCAATATGCACGGTAAACGTAAACTGGCCCGTGTCCGAGGTGACACCGCTGATAAGACCGTCATTATCAATGCCGTACCCATCCGGCAGAGCGCCGGCGACAATCGTGAAGTCCTCCTGGCCATTGCCGCCTTTGGCTTCAATCGTGTCGGCATAGGGCAGGTATTGTTGAGCGTCGCTGATCTCTTCGGGGAATGTTACTATGCGGACGCCCCAGGCAAACTGGTTATTGACCTCAAGCACCCGGTTGTCGCGGTCAAGCTGGACAAGCATTATATCATCCAGGTCTATATGGAACTTGAACCGTTGTGATCGCTGGTCCACCCACAGCGTATCCCTGGTATGAGAGCTGGTGTTTTTCTGGAAATAAAACTCCACCGGCATAATAAACGCTTGCGGAGTGGTTGTTTGTGTTTGCTCCACGATCATGTAGACATCGGTGCCGCCCCCGGTCGGTTCGAAATAGTATGACCACTGGTAGTTGGGCATATACCAGCCGTAAACCCACTCATCGAAGAACCAGTCCAGGTCCATACCGGAGACGTTCTCCATGATGTCGCGGAAATCCTCGGTGGTAGCAGTGCCGTGCTGGAATTCGGAGTTGTAGTATGCTCGCATTCCGGCAAAGAACGACGAATCACCCACTACCCAACGCAGCATGTGCAACACCCAGCCACCTTTGTCGTACTGGGCGAGAGTGAATAGATTGGACAGGGTGTCATACGAATAGACAGAGTTACTAGCATTGTGATACTCAATCCCGGTCATATAGTCGAGATAGTACTCATGTCCGATCTTCTGTTCAAAGTAAAGCGCTTCGCAGTAGGTGGCAAAACCCTCATTGAGCCAGAGATGCCCCCACGACCGGCAGGTGATCATGTCGCCCCACCACTGGTGGGCCAGTTCATGCACCACCACCCACTCGGAGAAAATGCGATCTGTGGTCCCCATAGTACTCATAGTCTGATGTTCCATAGCGCCGCCGCCGCCATCCGTGGAGTGGCCGTATTTCTCGTCGGCAAACGGATAAGGACCAAACAGATCAGAAAAGATCGTCAGTGCACCAGGGACAACACCGTAACTTGTCAGCGACTTGGAGTAGACATCGGGAAAGACAGCATTGGTAATCAGCATCGTATCCAGGCCACCGTTGTGGACCCACTCGTCGTACCAGACAGTGTATTCGGAAATTGCCAGCGAAAACAGGTAAGTCACCATCGGGTAATGCTCGGTGTAGTAGAAGGTGTGCCAGCGATCGCCTTCGTAGACAATCGAATCCAGCGTGCCGTTGGAGCCGACATAGAAAGACGTATCCACAGTGACGGCTATACTGAATGAGTCAGCTTTATCATCAGGCCGGTCCTTGCAGGGCCACCAGACACGAGCACTCCAGGGTTCGGAATAGGTAGCCAGGCAGACGGTGCCGGATTGGGTACGGGTAACGAACATATAGGTAGAACGATAGAAGACATCAAACTCAAACTGCTCATCGGTGTTGTAGGGCCGATCAAGAGTTACTGTCACCTGGTCGCCTGAGCGGGAAAAAGCCAGCGAGCCGGTCGGTGCTATAATGGAATCAAGCGGCCTGTCACCGTTGTAATCGAACTGAATTTCCTCGACACCATCGATCGTTGCCCGGGCGACAAACTTCACCCGGCCATAAAGGGTATCGTAGTAGATTTCCGGTATGTCATCGGTAAGGATATGAATGTCATAGAAGAGGACATCATAATCAGTCTGCAAATCGGCGGAGCCGGTTGGCAGCAACTTCTGATGAAACGCCAGATCAGCCATCGCCTGCTGTTTGGCCTCGGCCAGGGCGCGGTGAGCCTCGCGTACCTGCGTCATGTCCGGGTGTGGATACTCCTCTTCGACCGGGGCGCTTAAAACCGGTGCCATCCAGGTCATCAGAATAATCCCCCGGAGTATTGCTGTTCGTGCGTACTTTTTCACCTGGCGGCGCTCCTTTCGCGCGGAGTTATTTGACTTTCTCACACGGCGGATTCCGAGTTTTCAATGCGGTGGCGGTGTAAACCGAAGTATCCTACTCCCAATATACGAATCCGGGCGTTTTCGTCAAGGCTGATTAACGGCCACCGGATGCGCAACCGGCGCACTCAAATCCTGCACAAATAAAAGACCTCCGATTTCTCGGAGGTCGATACTGCTTGTAATGGTCGCTTTTTACGACAAACGGAGCTACTCGACGCAGCCCAACTGCGGCGCCGGTCCTGACTGAAACAGGTAGGAAACCAGGTAGGTCAGGTCTTCGACATCGATATAGCAGGATGCGTTGACATCCGCTGTGTTAAGCACCACCGGTGGCAAGCCGCCCTGGAAGAGGTAGGCGACCAGATGTGTCAGGTCGCCGACGTCCACTGACCAGCTCAGGTCCATGTCCGCCGGCAGCGCTATGGTCGGCTCGACACGTAGCGTGTATACCACTTCATCGAAGTAGCTGCTATAGAGATCGTCGACTCGCGCGGTAAACTGGAAGTCACCGCTGTCGGCAGGGGCGCCACTGATAAATCCGGCTGTGTCCAGACTGATGCCCGCCGGTAGAGTGCCGCCGGCCAGTGAAAAGCTGAACATACCGGTGCCGCCCCTGGCCTGGAGAGTGTCGCTGTAGGTCAGGAATTGCTGCGCCGAGCTCAGTTCATCGTCGGTCGTAATGATATAGAGTTTCCAGGGCTGCCTTGTCTCGTACTTCAACACCCAGTCGGAGGGATCCAGTTCGACATTGTTGATCGCACCCGGGAAGTTGAAATGAAGACGTTTCAGGCGCTCGTCAATCCACAACGTGAGAGTATCGTCCGGGCCGGAATCGAAATCAAAGAAGAAATCGACCGGCATAGTAAACACCTGGGGATCGGTAGTCTGCGTCTGTTCTACCCGAAGGAAGAGGTCGATCCCGCCGCTGTCGGCCGGTTCCGTCCAATACGACCAGTGATAGTTGGGTCGGTAGGTCCCGTATATCCACTCCTGGAAGAACCAGTCCAGGTCCATACCGCCGGCGTTTTCAGCCACGCCCTGAAAATCCTCGGTAGTCGCGGCTGCATGCTGATATGGTGAGTTGTAATAGCTGTCAACCACCGCCGTGAACAATGACTCACCCACGACCCCGCGCAGCATGTGCACTACCCAGGCACCCTTGTCGTATACTATCGATGAGAAGATATTCCAGACATCGGTGGTGTCGTCTATGTAGATGGTACCGCCGCCGGCATAGGCCATCCCGTTCATATAGTTTTGGTAACTCGTCCATCCCTGCAGATCCAGGTAATAGACAGCTTCGGCGTATGATGCCCAACCCTCATTGAGCCAGATGTGTCCCCACTGCTCGCAGGTGATCATATCACCCCACCACTGGTGTGCCAGCTCATGGACGACTACCGGTGCCCAGAAACCGAAATCAGTGCCTGTCATGGAACTCATCGTCTGGTGTTCCATGGCGCCGCCCCACTCGAAGTTGGCATGGCCGTACTTCTCATCAGGAAACGGGTACTGCCCGAAGGCGTCGGAGAATATCGTTATCGCCTGCGGAGTGATACCCCACGTGCCCAGCGAGTAGGTGTAGCGGTCCGGGTAGACGGCATGGACGATCGGCATGGTGTCCTGCCCGCCGTTGTAGACCCATTCATCGTACCAGACCGTATACACCGATATGGCCACCGAAAACAAGTAAGTGGCCATCGGGTAGTGCACCGTATAGTAGAACGTCTGCGAATTGGCGCCATGGTTGATGGTGGAATCAAGAGTGCCGTTGGAGCCGACATAGAACGCCGTGTCCACCTCGATGGCGATATCAAAGGAATCGGCCTTATCATCCATGCGATCCTTGCAGGGCCACCAGGTGCGGGCGAAGTATGGTTCGGAAAGAGAGGATATAACCTTTTTACCGAGCCGGGTGTCAAACGAAAAGGCCTGCAGGCCCCCTTCAATCGGATGGCCGTGGTAATGGCAGGTGAGTTCAAACTGCTGCTCGGCATCATAGGTGCCGTCCAGAGTAACCGTTACGACATCGCCGGAGCGTGTATACCCCAGCGCACCCGACGGCGCCACGATGGAGTCGATGGTCATGTTCTGGTGAAAATCGATCTGTACCTGGCCGACGCCCGCCTCAGTCGCCAGAACTACCATGGTCACCACTCCGTAGATAATCTCGGTGGTATCATTGACCCGTATGAAAATATCGTAAAACAGCACATCGTAGTTCGTCTGAGTGTTTTCAATACTCTCGCGTGCCGCCAGCGTTCGGGCAAATTCTCGATCCAACCGCCCGGCTACCTTGGACTCCCACATCATCTGGTGAATTTGGGCCGGAGACAGGCCGTCCCAGCCGGTTTGATCATCGTCGGCCAATACTGAGATCGGCACAACCGAGGTAAGTACGAAACCCACCACTACCGGAATTACTTTCAACCACGCCATTTTTATACTCACTAATGCCTCCAGGATTTCAGGCTTTACAAACCGATTCCTGCCACTCTGTTGTAGCAGTCCGGGCCATACAGGGAAGAAATCACCATTAAGGTTCTAACCCAATGTAGGGCAATCTCCTCCGTTGTCAAGGCCTTTCCTGCCGGGGGAATGGTCTGACCACCGGTCCGTCGATTCCACTGTTACTATAACGGATGAAGTGAGCGCAGAGTTTAGCCTCCGGCCGGTTTTCATTGGCTTCGGGGTGCCGACGATCAGCCGCTTCGGATTCCGTATCCCGGCGCCGAGCCCGTGTTGGGCATCGGCGCCGAGACCACCAGGTTAACGTTTCTTGTAAGGATTGCCGCAGGGAATAGGACCATTCTGAAACAGGTAGGCTACGAAATAGGTCAAATCGCCCACATTGATGATGTGATTACAGTCCAGATCACCAACGATCCGTTCCGGCTCCGGCTCTGGACCGCTGCGAAACAACCAGTCAATATTCATAATGAGGTCGCCAACATTGATATCGCCGCTGTAATTCCAGTCACCATGGAACCGCCAGACTCTCAGCAACAGGTCCACCTGCTGCGGGCTGTTCGTGGCCGTGGGGGCGACTACCAGGAAAGAGTCGGTATATTCACCGATCAGGTATCCGGGAGCATCGACACGAAGATTTGACTCACCGTGCACGTCGCCACTGTCCGGGTCAGGGTCGAGCCAGGGGACGTCCTCTTCGATCTCCCACGGCATACAACCGCCAAAACGGTTGAGCACCTCAAAGACGGACGGCGGGATGGGCCCACCGTTTTCCTGAATCGGTATGACGTAGCTGTTCTTGCTCAGATAGATCTCCGGCTGGTTCAAACCGGCCACCATGTTGAATTGCACGACTACCGTTTGAGGTGAGTTGACTGCTTTCTCAGCGGTAATATAAATGGTGTCGTAGTAAGTACCCAGCGGAAGCTGCAGGTCCATGGCCGTTACGTTGATTCCAAAAGGAGCCACACCGGAATCATGGCTGACGGTGAAATAAATCGACTCATATATTAACTGGAACGGCAAGGGGTTATCGCCGCCGATGTTGTTGACGAAGAATGTCCTGCCGGGCATACCCACCCCGGCTCCCATGTCACACTCAAAAACATTGAACTGGATTGTATCGTAAGACACGTACAATTCGGCCGGATCGTCGACATAGTGGAACAAGAAAACAACCGGGATCGGTGAGTTAATGGCTTCGTTGGAATACACCCACAGGGTGTCGTAATAGTCGACACCGCTGGTGCCGCCGGTTACCTTAAAACCGACTTCCACACTCTGGGGCGCGGTTCCTGAATCGGGGTCGAGAGTGAACAGCCGGGTACTGTTCTCCTCAAGCCAGAAATTCATGGCGCCACCACCATCATTGCTTATCATGACGTGCCGCGGCGGCACCTCGGATACGCCGCTTGGCACCACCACGTAAATGAAATTCGAATCAACGGCAATAACCGGCAGATCGGATGCGACATTGAGCGTCACCGGCACCTTCACCGGATCATTGGAGGCTACGGGGTCACTGACAATAATGGTGTCGAGATACTGCCCGAACGGCAAACCCGTTATACTCACCGAGACGGTCACGTCGGCGGAGTCAACACCGCTGCCCGGAGCCAGCCCCAGCCAGCTTTCGCTGTGAGACAGACTCCAGTTGAGAGTGGATGCGCCCTCGTTGGTAACGGTCAGTGTTTGCGCGGACGGATCACTTTCGCCGGCAATGGCATTGAAGTAAAAGGCTGTCGGGGCGACACCAATCACGGGCGGCGGTTCCTCCAGGTACATCACTAATTTCACATACTGAGGAGAGTTGGCAGCTGAGGCGGATTCCACTTTCAGCGAGTCAATATACGTGCCGGCCGGCATCCCCACCGTATTGGTCAGTACCGTGATCGTTTGCGCGGTCGTAGCCTGAATCGGGCTGGGAATTGCCCAGGAGATACTCTCGACGATGTTGAAGTTCAGGGGGTCGCCATCGGAACTGACTAAGAACGGCTGCGATGGCGGGCTGGAGCCTCCGGCCATACCGGTGAAATAAAGGGAATCGGGTGTGAGAACCAGGTTGGATGGGGGGGTGTAGTCACAATCATACTCTTTGTCCTTGCCAGTCCAATAGGGTAAGTAATTTTTGTTGCCATAGCCAATTAACTTGTAGGTGCTGCCATCGTTGAACTTCATGGTATCTATGACTATAGAATCGCTGATAGTCCACCCCGACAGAGTGAAATAGTAGCTGGCCCACAACTGACGTGTCGTAGCCGTCTGGACTCCCGGATAGGTTATATTTGCACCGCCTATCATAAAATGCTGGTTGGCGTTAGTGATATTGATGTCGTCGTTTTCATAGAAAAAGGGGCCGATATCCCACGCGGCCAACAACATAGGGGAGCCCACGGCGCTGTCCATCTGCAGATTGGGATTATCCCAAACGAATCCGGCCGCTCCTCCAATCAAGATGTTGGAATCATTGAAGACATACAGGTCAACCTGGATCTCGAGTTGACCTGTGGACAAACAGGGTGTCACCGAAAACACTAGGTCTACCGTGTCGGCGGCGCCCAAATCTAATGTGTCCTGACTGAACTGAGCCTGCACCGGCACCGCACTCATCGCCAGTAAACATACCAGGGACCACAAGAATTTCGTTTTCATTTGTTGAGCCTCCATGCTAATCCTATGTTTTCACTTACTCTTTCAATTTCACCATCTGTCATCGAAGCCAATATCAGACATAAATATAACACTGGCAAAAACCCACTCTTAGAAAACCGGCCGAATCGAGATTGTGAAATGTACATCAAACCTGTTTGTAACGTTTACGAAGTTAGCAGCCTGACCGTACAGGTGTCTGGTACCTTTGACACCAACAATATAACTTGGTTACAGCGAATAAGTCAAGGGAAAAGGCGATGCGGAAGATGCCCGGATGGGGTTACCTGAGAGTCACACCCACCGCCCGATCCGGCAACGACTCACAGAAAGTGATTGGTGTTCCGCCTTTTTTCTTTAGGTGGCGGCAATCCGGTATTATATTGCCGGTTGACATTTTTTTTGGAAGACTTATGACAGACAGCCGACGCAACGCCAGAAACAAGGAATTCCTGCACGTCAAGGGTGCCCGGGAACATAACCTGAAGAATATCGATGTCAGGATTCCGCGCGACACTCTGACGGTAATCACCGGGCTGTCCGGCTCCGGCAAGAGTTCACTGGCCTTCGACACCATTTACGCCGAGGGCCAGCGCCGCTATGTCGAATCGCTGTCGGCCTATGCCCGTCAGTTCCTGGGCTTGATGGAAAAGCCTGACGTCGATTTCATCGAGGGGCTGTCACCGGCAATTTCCATCGAACAGAAAGGCACTCCCAGGAATCCGCGCTCAACCGTAGGCACCGTCACCGAAATCTATGACTACCTGCGGTTGCTTTTCGCCCGTGTCGGGGTACCGCACTGTGTCAAGTGTGGTCAGCCTATCACCCAGCAAACGGTGGAACAGATTGTCGATTCGGTGCTTAGTTTCGAGGAGGACACGCGCCTGATAGTACTGGCGCCGCTGGTGCGCGGCAAGAAGGGGGAGCACCGGGAGATTATTGAGGAAGCCCGGCGTCAGGGTTTTGTCCGGCTGCGCGTCAACGGTGACATTGTCGAGTCCGATTCCGAAATAGAGTTGGAAAAGAAGAAAAAGCACACTATCGAAGCCGTTGTCGACCGCCTGATAGTCAAGAGCAAGTCGAAGCGCCGGCTGGCCGATTCCGTCGAGACGGCCTTGAAAGTGGGGCAGGGCACGGTGCTGGTAAATATCAAGAAAAAGGACCTGCTGTTTTCCGAACAGTTTGCCTGTCTCAATTGCAATATCAGTTACGAAGAGCCTACCCCCCGGTTGTTTTCGTTTAATTCTCCCAACGGCGCCTGCCCCATCTGTGACGGACTGGGACAGAAAATGGAAATCAGCCCCGAGTTGGTGGTTCCCGATCCTTCCCTGTCGATCAGCGAAGGCGCCATTCACCCCTGGGGGGGGCCGGATATGCCCAACTGGTATCGCTATATGCTGCGGGGGCTGGCCGGGCACTACAATTTCAAATTCTCCACCGCTTTCAACAAGTTGACGCAGAAAGTACAGCAGGTGATCCTGTGGGGCTCGCAAAAAGAGGAAATCGCTTTTGAATATGAGCATACTTCCGGCAAAGGCAAGGGCAAGGGGGTCTACCAGTCGACCTTCGAGGGTGTCATTCCTCATCTTCGGCGGCGCTACCGTCAGACGCAATCGACCGGCGTACGTACCTGGATTGAGAACTATATGTCGATATCCGACTGCCCCAGTTGTAGGGGTGCCCGTTTGCGGGCGGAAGCGTTGTCGGTCATTCTCGACCGCGAGACGATTGACAGCGTTGCCGACATGTCGATCAAGCAGGCCGCCCGCTATCTGCGCACCATCAAGCTGACACCCCGGCAGCAACTCATCGCCCGGCAGATACTCAAGGAGATTCGTGAGCGGCTGGGATTTCTCTGCGATGTCGGGCTGGACTATCTTACGCTCAGCCGGGCGGCCTCGACTCTCTCCGGCGGCGAAGCCCAGCGGATTCGCCTGGCGACCCAGATTGGCTCCCGCCTGATGGGGGTGCTGTATATCCTGGACGAGCCGTCGGTAGGACTGCATGCCCGCGACAACCGCAAACTTCTCAACACGTTGACGGAATTGCGCGATATCGGCAACACCGTGCTGGTTGTCGAGCATGATCGCGAGACCATCGAAGAGGCCGACTATGTAATCGATCTCGGTCCCGGCGCCGGTGTTAACGGCGGCCACGTCGTGGTGGCCGGCAAGCCGCGCGCGATCAGGGGCTGTAAAAAATCTATCACCGGGCAATACCTGACCGGCGCCAGGAAAATCGAGATGCCGACCATGCGGCGCAATCCGTCCGGACAGGTGCTGTGCCTGGGGGGCGCCACCGGCAACAATCTCAAGAGTGTTGAGGTCGAGATTCCGCTGGGCATGTTCGTGGTCGTCACCGGTGTCTCCGGGTCAGGGAAATCGACCCTTATCAATGAAACCCTCTACCGTATCCTGGCCCGGCATTTCTATTCCAGCCGCCGCATGTCGCTGCCGTATAAAAGTATCGATGGTCTGAAAAATATCGACAAGGTGGTTGATATAGACCAGTCACCTATCGGTCGCACGCCCCGTTCCAACCCGGCCACTTACACCGGGCTGTTTACGCACATCCGCGATCTTTACGCCGGACTGCCGGAATCACGGGCGCGCGGATACCTGCCGGGTCGGTTTTCTTTCAACGTCAAGGGCGGTCGTTGCGAGGCTTGCCAGGGGGACGGCATTATCAAGATCGAGATGCATTTCCTGCCGGACATCTATGTCCCCTGTGAGGTTTGCAAAGGCAGCCGTTACAACCGGGAGACACTGGAGATCACTTTCAAGGGGATGACTATCGCCGAGGTGCTGGACATGACCGTTCAGGAGGCGCTGACGTTTTTTGAGAATATCCCCCGTATCAAGAAAAAGCTGATGACGCTTTACAAAGTCGGGCTGGGTTACATCCGTTTGGGCCAGCAGGCCACCACCCTCTCCGGCGGCGAAGCCCAGCGGGTGAAGCTGTCGACCGAGCTGTCCAAGCTGGCTACCGGTCAAACGTTGTACATCCTCGATGAACCAACCACCGGGCTGCATTTTGAAGACATCCGCATGCTGCTGAAGGTACTGCAGGAACTGGTCGACCGCGGCAACACGGTACTGGTGATAGAGCACAACCTGGAAGTCATCAAGACCGCTGACTGGATAATCGATCTCGGCCCCGAGGGTGGTGACGACGGCGGTCGTATCATCGCCACCGGCACCCCCGAAGATATTGCGGAGAATAAGAAGTCGTATACGGGGGCCTACCTGAAGCAGGTACTAAAACGGAAGGGGAGGTAGGGGGGACATATCTCGATTGTTATCGAACATACAATTTCGTGAGCGGAAGATGTCCACATCTGCCGCCCACGAAAATCCAAAACAGTTGACACGAAACTGCTGCTGAAAGTATCTTTCGTTCGTAGTTGCATAAAGAATTCCTCGGTCGCAAGGAAAGCGTTGGGAGGCGTTTATGAATAAGACAGTAACAAGCCTGGCAATACTCAAGGTTAACTGGGATCACGAAAGAAAGGACTATATCGAGAGCTTTGTCCCTTTCTTGGTCGCACTAATTAAAAAGAAAAAGTATCGGTCCGTCAATGATATAGGGCAGATTCGCAGAGATTTTGCAGAGGAATGGGGACTAGAGATACCCCATCACCCAATGATGACTATCCTCACCCGGCTCAAAAAGCACGGATACATCAGGAAAGTTGAGCATCAGTTTCTACCCGTTGAGAGAAAGATGGCGGAATGCAACTTGGCACCCAAAGCCAAAGAGCAACTTGCTAATGTTAATAAAGTTATAGACTCGTTCCAGAGGTTCTGCAAGACAAGATTTGACGTGGACTTGTCAACCGATGAAGCTGAGCAAGCCCTTATCCTGTTTCTCAAAATGCACGACCTTGATATCCTATTTGCAGCTCATGACCTTAGTACGACATTACCACGGGTTAAACCGAATAAGCGCCATAGATTTCTTTTCAATAACTTCGTAACCGATGTCTATAAATCGCAACCAGAGATGTTTGGTATTATAGTAGATGTCGCAACTGGTCACATGTTAGCAAGCGTTCTTCTGGTTAGTGATCTGCCTAAATACGAGACGAAGCTACGGCGATTAGAAGTGTTCCTTGACACTAACTTAATATTCCGGCTTCTGGGGGTTGACGGACACGAAAGAGGATTTGTTTACCGAGAGTTTCTCAAAGTATTGAGAGACGATGGTGCCACGCTTCGGATCTTTCGCCATACATATGATGAAGTCAAGATGATATTGGAAAACTGTCTAAACAGGATCGGTAGGTCCGATTATGATCCTGTCAAAGCCAACCCAGCACTAAAGCACTTTGTCGATTGCGACTACACAGAAAGTGACGTTGAAAGGTTTATCGTAAATGTTGACTATATCTTGAAGGACAACAAAATAGAAAACATCGAAATCGATTTTTCAAAAGAAGTCCATCCCTATCAGATTGATGAAGCAAAGCTTAGTGAGATGATCGTTGATATCTATACAAGAAACGACCCGGCTTTTGATCAGTTAGTGAAAGAGAAAACTATAAGGAAGGATGTCGATTCCATCGCTGCTATATATAGAATGAGGCGAGGCCGGACTGCAGACACTCTAACGCAAGCCCGATGTGTTTTTGTTACCACCAACGCTGCCTTAGCTTACGCGAGTAGACGTTACGATTTGGAGGAAGACCGACCTGAGTTTAGAATTCCCACTTGCCTGACCGATACATTTGTCGGAACGATGATCTGGTTACAGCATCCGTTGAGAATAGCTAAGATCAACGAAAAGAAGATGATTGCTGACTGCTATGCAGCGCTGCAGCCAACCCCAGCAATGTTAGAGATGTACCTTAAAGAGGTAGAGCGGCTGAAGAACGATGGCAGAGTAAATACAGATGAGTACTATCTTCTGAGACAGTCCAGGGTGACCCGACAGCTACTGGAAGAAAAGGCTCTGGGGGATCCTGATCAGATCACGGGAAAGACGATCCAAGAATACCTTGATGATATAAGGAAGCAAACGATAGGACCTGTTCAGGAGAAGTATCTTATTGAAAAAGAACGTTATGAGAAAACGCACAACGAATTACAGGACACACAGACAAAGCTGAACACTTATGAGTCGAATATTAAGCGATTTGCCGAAAAAGCAGCTTCAGCACTAAGGGGGCTCTTCTTCGTTGGTGCTGCTTTTGCGTTGACACTCGCTGTAATTCTTCAGGTGTGGCCGGGGTTACTAAGCAGCAGCTTGGTCGTGAATAAGTTCCTAACTGCTGTTTTCTTATTGTTGAGCCTCGCAAATGTACTATTTGGTATTAATGTCAAGGGGATTACTGTAAAGATGCAAAGCTGGCTCATGGGAAAGATTGAGTCCTACTTTCAGTCCATATAGGGCGGAGCCCGCTGCTGTCCAGCCTATTGGAACTACAGATTGGCAAAACCGCAAAGGGTTTTGACCTACACAAAAAGGAATTGATGCCGGAACTGCCGGAAGTAGAAACCGTTGTCAGAGGCCTGCGCGAGACGATCGTGGGTGAGACAATCACCAGCGTCCGTGTCAATGCACCACCAAAGTCCATTCTTGTCAGCCCGTCATTCTCTTCCCGCAGTTTCGCTCGCATCCTGAAAGGTAAGCGGATTCTGTCCGTGTCGCGGCGAGGCAAAAACATCCTCATTAGTCTGTCAGAAGATGTGACACTCTGGGTGCACCTGAAAATGACCGGCCATTTTTCCTATGTCCCCTCAACTCAGCTAATAAACAAACACGACCTGGTCATCTTTGACTTCAATTCCACTCTAAAAAAGAAGCGATGCTTCCATCTGCGTTTCAATGACAGTCGCCGCTTCGGCAGACTTCGTCTGTTTTATGACAGTGAATTGTGGCAACAGCCGGGGTTGGCGGACCTCGGTCCCGAACCGCTTGAAATCTCAGCGAATGATTTTGTGAGTCTTTTCAGAAAGAGCCATAGAATGATTAAACCGGCGTTGCTGGACCAGGCCTTTCTGGCCGGGTTGGGTAATATCTATGCCGATGAGTCACTCTACCTGGCGCGGATTCATCCCCGAAGGTTGACGTCATCCATCTCAAGGCGCAAA
>JBDRNJ010000053.1:0-8001 GCA_043811375.1 bacterium
CTCCCCCTCGAGGAGGGAGGGAAGGGTGGGGGTGATTTTCATCCTTCGTTGTGCCCGTACCGGTCATGGGGGTTAGAGCAGGATATTTCTATAAAGATCAGGCGCCGGGGCTGGGAATCCTTCCGATTCTCAGCCCATAATGCCTTCAAATATGAGATCTATCTAACCTTCTTTCCTGTCCTTATGTGTTTAACCATTTGTATGCCTGGCGGTACAAGCAGAATGGCGATGACGGCCCAGATAGCAATACTTGGGGTTCTGGTGAAGAAGATTGAATAATTCCCTTGCCCGATGATAAGCGCCTGCGCAAAGCCTGTTTCTGCGATGGGGCCCAGGATCAGTCCGAGAATAAGGGCCCCGCACGAAAATCCCGTCTTCTCCAGAACAACCGCAGCTATGCCCGCAAGCAACGCCACGAAGACATCGACGACGCTGTTGTTCATAGCGTAAGAGCCAATAACGCAGAAGAGGCACACCACCGGTATGAGCAATGACGTAGGTGTGAAGGAAACACGCGCAAAATAGGGGGCGAAAAATAACCCCACAGCCAGAAATACAATATTGGCTATGAATAGTGAAAGAATAAAGCCGTAGGTCATCACCCCGTGTTTAGTGAACAACTCCGGTCCTGGAGCAAGCCCATGAATCAACAATCCGCCCAACAGGGCCGCGGCCACACTGTTTCCGGGGATACCAAGGGTCAGTGTCGGCACCAGGGACCCGCCCACACAACCGTTATTACCACTTTCGGCGGCAGCGATACCTTCGGGATTGCCCTTCCCGAACAGCGCCCTGTTCTTCGAATGTTGCCGTGCTATGTTGTAAGACAGAAAGGCCGCAATCGTCGCCCCCTCGCCCGGCAGTATGCCGACAATGGTTCCGACCACGGAGCCGAGACCCATGAATTTACCAAGCTTCTTTGGCATCGGTTCGCGTTTGATCTTTTTAAGGCTCGTTGCTTCTCCGGTAACGAGTTTTTTAACACCCGTAAGTTCGATCATCTGCGCAAGGGCAAACATGCCGATCAGTACGGCCATGAAGCCAACACCGTCAAAGAGATCAGTAATACCCATGGTATAACGCAGCTTCCCCGATATGGGATCGGTGCCCACAACGGCAATAATCAAGCCGATAATACCGGAAATGAGGGCCTTAACCAAACGACCTTCCTCGGCCAGAGACACGATACCTACCAGCCCCAGAATTGCCAGGAGAAAATATTCCGGCGGGCCAAACCTGAGGGCAAATCTCGCCAGGATCGGAGCAAGGCACAGAAGCACCAGCGTCGAGAAAATACCCCCGGTAAAACTGGAGATTACGGATACCTTGAGCGCAATCCCGCCATGCCCTCTCTGCGTCATGGGATATCCCTCTATTGCGGTCGCTACTGCCGCAGGGGTTCCCGGTGTGTGAAGCAGGATAGCCGGAATAGATCCGCCATACATGGCGCCGCAATAAACACCACCCATGAGAATGAGACCGGTAAGGGGTTGCAAAGTAAAGGTTACGGGAATCAACAGGGCCACGGCCATGGTAGCCGTCAGACCCGGTATGGCGCCGACTAACACCCCCGACACTGTGCCGATAACGACGGCAAAAAGAGACGCAGGGGTCATGATCGCATACAACGCTTCCAAAATCATACTTCAATATCCTTTCTAAAATCGGAACAATGTAGCTTCGGGCAGAAAAACTCCTAACAATTTTCCAAAGACCACGTATATAAACAGGAGTACACCCACAGAGGTGCCTCCAATTGCTAAAAATCTCCTCGATCCCATAACGTACATAGTCAAAGGCAGAAACAAAGCCGAGGACAAATAAAACCCCAGCAGGCCAAGGCTCGAAGAATAAAGTACCAGGAGAATAAGTAAGCCCCAAAACCGTCGGGAATCGACAACAACACCAAGCGGTTCTTTCTTGTTACTGTCGCGTGCCATTACCCACGAAACGAATTGAATCACGCAGAGAACGCCAAGCGAGGTACCCAGAAAACGTACATACGCCGCCGTGGAACCCTGAACGGATACGGGGTAACCCGCTGTGTCCCTGTAAAGCAGCACAGCAAGTACCATGAACGCAACAATGATTAACAACTCAGTCAAACGCTTATTCATAATTCATCACCAAAAATTTTAATCTCTCAGGGTAAATTCCCCGCCGCTTGCGGCGAAAGAATCATGACTCCGGTGAAGATACCCCGCTGCTTGCGGCGGGGAGGTTCATTTAGCGCTGTAATTTCCCCCCAGAGGCTGTCAAATAAAAAAAGTCATAATTGACATGTGTACTACAAGTTCTCTCAAACTTGACATATCGCATTTCCGGATCATGGGTTTCCTCTTCCATTTTTATATGAAAATGCCCCCACCCCTCCCTCCCCCTCGACGGGGGAGGGAGGGGTGGGGGTGATTTTCATCCTTCGTTGTGCCCGTACCGGGCATGGGGGTTAGACAGCCTCTGGGGGTTATCATCCTATGCCACTGGTTTTTTCTTTTACCAAGGATTCTTGTCATAGAATTTTTTAGTTTCAGCCGCCTCACCATCAAGATAACTGCGATATTCCTTCCCGGTCATCGGCAGCAGGAGGAGGGCGCTCTTTTTGCAGTTGGCCAAGAATTCTTCATCTTTTAGCACCTTCATCAGCAGATCATCGAGCTTTTTGAGGATCTGCTTATCTACACGGGCAGGCGCTACAAAGCCGCGGGTGGCCGTCATATTCATACTGACCGGGTAACCCTGCTCTTTTGCGGTCTTTACATCCGGCAGAAGGTCTGTACGATTGTCATCCAGGAGAGCGATTATGCGCGCGTCGCCGGCCCTTTGTTGGGCGTACATCTGAGACACGTTCATAAAGGCGACATCAACATGCCCGCCCATGACGGCGGCCTTCTGCTCTGTGGAACCCTTAGTGGGCATCATATTGAATTTCACGCCCGCATGGTTCTCAAACTTCAACATAGCCACGTGATCATCGGACCCAATGCCGTTAACAGCCGCGATAAGCGTCTTGCCTTTGGCTCCCTTTGCCAACTCGTCCAGACTGGTATATGGGCTTTTCGGTGGAACAACCACGATCTCTGGGTCATGACACACGTTACCCATGATGTGAAAACTGTCCAGGGTATATTTGGCACGCTTGGAAACAATGTGAGCTACCACCTGAGTGGTAAAGACCATACCGATGGTGTAGCCATCCGGCTCGGCACGGGCGATTTCCTCAAAACCTTTCTGACCACCGGAGCCACCTACGTTTTTAATAACGAAATCAGCGCCCTTCCAATACTTTTTCGCTGCCACGCTAAACAGGCGGGCAGTTGTGTCCGTGGAACCCCCGGCTTTTGACGGAATAATGATAGTGATGGGACGAGTCGGGTAATCCGCATAAGCAATAATGGGTAAAGCAAAAAGTAAAACCATTACAGAAATTAAAATTTTTCGCATAATGCCCTCCTGAATTTAAAGTTTTTACGTTTATTTTCTATAGAACGAGGGACGCAATCCCTCGCTCCCCATAACCAAAATAGCCCGCTTCATCAACCGGATACAGGAGACTTACTCACCCTTAATCCTAGCACATACCATGCCACGGAGATCAGGCCCTGTAATTGTCATGGGTTTATATGAAAATGCCCCCTCCCCTCCCTCCCCCGTCGAGGGGGGGGGGAGGGGAGGGGGTGATTTTCATCCTTCGTTGTGCCCGACCCGGGCATGGGGGTTGGTGCGGGAATGGTGGAATTGTGTCGGTGTGATGTGTGCTGAAAGTGACCAGTGAGTCTTCGTGGGTGTGCTGTGCGGATCACCCGCCTGTGTCGTACTTCTTCAGGCGATTGTATATGCTCCGGCGGTGGACGTTGAGGAGGCGGGCTGCCTGGCTCTTGTTCCCTCCTGTGCGCTCCAGGGTTTTCTCGATGAGGAAGCGCTCCATCTCCTCCAGCGTGAGTTCCTCCAATGGGCGCAACGCAGCCCGACCGGCGGGGGACCACTCCTGGATCTCCTCCGGAAGCATCGCCAGGGTGAGCTGCTCGGACTCGGCGACGACGACCGCTCGCTCCAAGGCGTTTTCCAGCTCCCTTACGTTCCCTGGCCACGGATACTGTACCAGCCTCTCCATGACATCGGGGCTGACCGAGGTGACTCGCTTACCCTCGCGCCGGCTGCACTGCTGGATGAAGCGGATGACCAGCAGGGGGATGTCTTCCCGCCGCTCGCGGAGCGGGGGTATTTTCAGGCTCATGACGGACAGGCGGTAATAGAGATCCTCACGAAATCGGCCCGCCGCCACATCCGCCTTGAGATCCCGGTTGGTCGCGGCGATTAGGCGGAAGTCCACACGGATCGGATCCGTCCCCCCCACGCGCTCAACGACTCGCTCCTGAATGACACGGAGGAGTTTGACCTGGAGGTGTGACGACATCTCGCCGATCTCGTCCAGGAGGAGCGTCCCTCCATCCGCGACCTCGAACCAACCCCGCTTGCGCCCCGTCGCACCCGTGAAGGCCCCCTTCTCGTGGCCGAAGAGCTCGCTCTCCAACAGACTCTCGCTCAATGCCGAGCAGTTCACAACCACCAGACGCCGCTCGCGGCGTGGACTCGCCTCGTGGATGGCCTGGGCCACCAGTTCCTTCCCCGTTCCGCTCTCCCCCTGGAGCAGAACGTTGGCGACCGAGGAGGCCAGCGTACGGACCAACTGCAGCAGTTTCTGCATCTTCTGACTGACACCCACAATCCGGTCGAACGCATTCTGTGTCCGGAGAGCCGCACGAAGATCTCTATTCTCGCGAATGATGCGCCTCTGGTCCAGGGCGCGACGTAAAACCAGCTTCAGCTTTTCGTGGTCCAGCGGCTTCGTGAGATAGTCGTAGGCGCCCAGCTTCATGGCAGCCACGGCCGACTCCACTGTGCCGAAGGCGGTGATGAAGATGATGGGAAGTTCCGCGTCGAGGGGATGGACGGCCTTGAAAAATTCCAACCCGTCCATTTTAGGCATCCTGAGGTCTGTAACGATGACGTCCGGGATCAAGGCAGTGGCGGACGCCAGCGCCTCCTGGCCGGAGCGGGCGACACGGACCGTGTAGCCTTCCTGGCGCAGAAGTTCGCCCAGAACCTCCAGATTGTTCGGCTTATCGTCCACCAAAAGAATGGTTTCGTTCGTCATGAAATTCACACCGAAGATTTAGCAATTTCCATACCACCACCGGCAATTGGCAACCAGACGGTAAACGTCGTGCCGCTTATCTCATCGGTCGTCAGCCAGATCCGCCCGCCGTGGCGCTCGACAATGCTCTTGCTTACAGCGAGACCCAAACCGCTCCCGCCCTCCTTGGTGGTGACGAATGGCTCAAATACCTTGTGCCGAATGCTCTCCACCATCCCCGAACCGGTGTCGCGGACTAAGAGCTCCATTCCGTCCTGACCGTCCACCACCATCGGTCGGGTAACCACGGTCAGAATTCCGCCGTCCGGCATGGCCTGAATGGCGTTCAGGCAGAGATTCATCAGGACCTGCTTGATCTGGTGGGCATCGGCCGTAACCGGCGACAACGACCCGGCCAGTTCCCGTGTCAGGGTTACGCCGTGGTCTCCGCACAGGGGCTCCAGAAGCGCCAGCGTTTCCTCGACCAGACCGTTTACGTTCAAGGACTCCAGCAGGAGGGGCGCGGGGCGCGCGAACCGCAGGAACCCCTCCAGAAACCTGTCCAACTCGGTCACCTCGTCCTTGATGATCCCGGTGAATTTATGGACAGTGGAATCATCGCCGCACCCCTCGATGACCTGGGCCGCCCCTTTGATGGCCTCCAATGGATTCCTAACCTCGTGGGCAATGCCGGCCGCCATCGTTCCGAGAATCACCAGGCGCTCCGACCGGACCCGTTCCTCAATATGGGATTGGAGGCTCTCTGTCATGAAACCGAAAGCCGCCGCCACCTCGCCGACCTCGTCGCGGGCGCCCACGCGGGCTCGCCATGTCAGGTCGCCGCGCGCCACGGCCCGGGCGCCTGTAACCAACTCCCGCAGGGGACGGGAGATACGCTTGGTCATGACGATGGCGCCGCCGATCCCCAGGACCAGGGCCGCCAGGCCGATCAGGGCGACCTCCGTCCGGGAGCGTTGCAGGGCGGTCTGTATGCCATGGGTGGAGAGCCCCAGGCGGAGCACCCCCACGCGTCGCCCGGCGGCAACGATCGGCGCCGCCACATCATAGACCAAGCCGCCCAACTGCTCAGGTAAACGCTGCACGAGCACCTCGTCGGTGTCCAGCGCCCGAGCGCTGATTTCGTCACTGACGTAACGACCGATTTCCCGGAGATCGGTGTGCATCTTGATGACGCCGGTTGAATCCAGCACCATGGCGTAGATGATGCCCGGGTCCCTCGTCGCAGCCTCCAGGAAACGCTTCAGCGTCGAGTAGTCGTAGCTCATAAACGCGTTGACCGACGCCATGGCGAGCGTGTCGGCCAGAATCGTCCCTTTTCGTTCAATCTCCTGGACGATCATCCTCTGTTCGCGCTGAACGTTAACCAGGGTCACACCACCCACGATAAAGGCGGTAAGCGCCGTCACGGCGATTGCAAACTTGGTGGACAGGTTCATGGGCCGACCTCGCGGAGGCGGCGTACCAGGTCACGGATCGGGGTATAGTCCCCATCGGATGCGGCGGTGAAACCGCTCAGCCGTGCGTCCCGAAGGAGGGATCTCCCCAATGGGTTGCGGTTCAGGGTGACAAAGAAAAGGCGGATGCGCTCCAGAAGGGGACCCCCAAGAGCCGCCCGGGCTACGACCGGGCCAAAGGGGATCGGCTCGGAGAGATCCAGGATATCGAGCTTCGCCTGGACAGCGGGATCCATCTCCTCGTAGATGTATGAGGCCACGGCGCCGGCGTGGGCCGTGCCGTTGGCCACAGCCAGGGCCGTCGATTCATGTGTGCCGACGAAGAGGACGCGTGCAAAGTCACGGTGCAGTTCCAGGTGGTGGCGGCGCAGCATCAGCAGTGGCAGGAGGTATCCCGTTGTGGAGCGGGAATCGGGAAAGGCGATCACCTTCCCGCGCAATCCCTTATAGCGGCTTATTCCCGCGTTCTCGCGCACGATCAAGTAGCTCTGGTAGGTGTCGCGACCCACCTGGACGCGCCGCACGAGCGGCGTCAACTTGGCGCGGGATACGATCGCCACGTAGGAAAAAGTGTTCAGAATACCGACATCCGCGTCGCCGCGCTCCAAGTCCTGAACGATTTCGGCGTAGGTGTTCCGCAGGACGATGGACACCGGACGTCCAATCGCCGCAGCCATGGCGTCCAGTAACTTCTGATACTTCCCCAGGGTGACCGTGGGGTCCTCGATGGCAGGATAGCTGAAGCGAATGGCGGGTAGACCCTCGGTGACGGAAGCGGCGCTGCACACAGGGAGTGAGGCGCCCGGCGCTGCTCCCCCCGAGAGCAGAAGCAGCAAGCAGAGGACAACACGCCGCGCGGAACCGCACATGAACATCACCCCTCGAATTGATTCGAATAGACCGCTTTCTTCCGATACTGTCGGTTGGCATTTGTTTTCTTCGTTTACCGCCTAATTTTCCGGCGGCACCCAATATTTCAACCATGTATTCGTTGGCCCCGGCCCTTCACTGCGAGATCTTTGAATTTCTGTTCTGCCGGTCATTGCGAGGAACGCAGCGACGAAGCAATCTCATAGTTATTCGAATGGTTACGGGATTGCTTTGTCGGCCTTCGGCCTCCTCGCAATGACAAATGGCGCGTTTTTCAAGCTCTCACCGAACAGATATCCAAGTTCCTGCCGGGCATATCATAATTTTGTACTGCGAAGCCTTCGCCTCTATGACTCTTTGACGTTGTCCCGGATGTATCGGATGATATCTTCCGTGGAGGCGCCGGGGAGAAAGATCTCCAATACGCCGGACTCCTTCAGCGCAGGAATGTCGTTGACGGGGATGATCCCCCCTCCGAAAACAAGGATGTCCGCGGCGCCTCTCTCCCGGAGGATCTGAACC
>JBDRNJ010000054.1:0-10094 GCA_043811375.1 bacterium
GCACCGCCTGCAGGCGGTGCATCTGTAGAATAGGCTGAGCATTTCGTCAATGATCGGTTCCGTCAACTCGAAACCACCCGAGAACTTCGCCTTCATCCACCCGCCAATCGTGAAGTATCTCTTGTAGGTGTTGAGGAGCAGATTGGTACGATAGCATGGAATATCCTTGGGGTCACCGGTGGCGAGGAAGACAGGACATGTGACCGCACACCGGTTGCATTTGGCGCTCGAGGAACAGTAGGAGTCGAGCAAGGGTTTGTAGTCGGTGTATTCCAATACTGCTGCAAACGCCTCCAGGAATCTCTCTACCCGGTGCTCTGTTACCGGATTCTCGATATAGTACGGATACGTTCGTGTCGTGGCCGTATCCACCATCGTCGCATTAGTCATTTCCGTTCCTGTGCTCATAGTATCATAAGCCTCGAGTCAGATTGATCTGCCTGAAACAGTCTGCAAATGCCATACCAATTCATCGCTAGACCCGCATTCAATACCTGTCAGAGATTCGCCTCAGTCGGTCTAACGGCTCGGAACTTGCAATGAGATGTGCTGGTTTCGAGTATCTCCTAAATCGGACTCTTGGCCGAGAGAGACACGGCAACGCTCTGAGAAAGGCTGACCACAAGTGGGTGGTCACTGTCGCATGTGTTGCAACGTTTCGATGCGGCGCAACAGGTGTCGCGACAGATTTCGCGGAGGAGGACAACGCTCATGGCAAGATCACGGTCAGATTGCCAACGAGACTTCGGGATTGCGTCAAGCAGTAGACTGTTGCCCGAGTTGGTTGAGCGAGGCCCGGCAGCATTGGGCGGTCGCAGATGACCACGACCAATACAGAGATTTAGAGTCCGACGTTATTGGCGCGCGACAATCGGGCATGTAAGTTGCAGGGGAGTGACCTGAACTAAGGAGACGACCATGCGTTATGGCATTCCGCTGCTGAAAAACCGAGTCTCGCCACGGTGCACCATTGCCGACTCCGTGATGCTGGTGAGTCACGCTCATGGAAGGCCGGGACAACATCGTGTGATTCCGCTCGAGAACGGAGCCTGGACGGGTTTGATTCGGCTTCTTCTTGAGAATCAGGTTGATACCCTGGTCGCTGGTGGAATTGACCGAGAGACGCAACAAATGCTGGCCTCGTATGGACTGACCGTCATTGACAACGTTGCCTGCTCGGCTGCCGAGGTGCTGAAAGCGGCTACCCAGGGCACGTTGCAGCCGGGCTATGGCTTTTCTGAAGAATCTCATAAGTCACACGATGTTCCAACGATCCCGGGTGATGCAACTGGCCATGACGCGCAGAATCGTGGTCTGGTGTCGCAGCCATGGCAAGTGCGTGATAGCCAACTCGTAGGGTTCGACTGCCTGAGTTGCACCGATCGGGTATGCCTTCGTGGCGAACCATGTTATCCGGCCGCAGCCGACTCCTACATGGCGTCCCTAGCCACGAATCGAGCCGTTCTGGAGGTCGCCAGAGACATTTCGTGCGAGGAGGATCGACAGCTGTGCCGAGTAGCGGAACTGGTCTATTTCTGCCTGGGTATGAGGTACTCCCGAATTGGAATTGCGTACTGCATCGACCTGATGGAGCCTGCTGGAGTTCTGACCGGCTTGCTGCGGCGCTTCTTTGACGTATTTCCGGTATGCTGCAAGGTCGGGGGAATACAGGTTTCTGATCCGCTTACTGGGGCACTTGAGCACGGTACCGAAGCGTCAGGTTCCTGCGTGGCGTGCAACCCAGCGGGACAGGCAGAAATTCTCAACCGCCTCAATACCGACATCAACATCGTCGTCGGGCTGTGTATGGGTGTCGACTGCCTATTCGCGCAGGCCAGCCGGGCACCAGTGTCGACCCTCTTTGTGAAGGACAAGTCATTAGTGAATAATCCTATCGGAGCCATTTACTCCGATTACTATTTGAATGAAGTGACGCGGACTCCGGCTCCGTAGAACGTGTAGATTTATGGAGGTACATATATGACAAGGCAACGTTTGTATGCCGTCGGCTACTGCGCCCACTACTCCCACCAGGGCGACTGGGCATTTGAGTATGCCCTCAGGCTGTCTCAGGGCAACGGTCTGCAACTGAATGTATTCCACTTTCTGGAGAATCCGTATGATCCTTCGGACGACACCGGCGGCAACCTCTCAGCCTCGGAACGTGCGAAAGTTGCGATCGATCGCGAGCGCGAGTTGCGGCTGTATTACGACAAGCGGGCTGGAGACTACCTCAATGTTGGTTTCCGCTTCTGCGAGGATAATGAATGGACCGAGTTGCATCGCTGCTTGCTGGTTAGGGAGTTTCAGGTGCTGGTTCTGGCAAACATTTCACCCGAGTGCGTCTTCGCCGGCAAACCGATCGAGGATTTTGCCCACGCCTTTGTATCTCCCGTGGTACTCGTGGGACCGGATAAATCGGACCGAATCCGCCTCAACAGCCGAGCGGCATTGATTGCCCCTGAGCTGGGACTGGCCGATCGAGCATGGGATCAGATTGTGCACGTCTAGGTCGGGGTGCGTTTCCCTGTCGCTGGCCGAATGTTGATCAGATTCTGCTCCCGGTAGAGGTTGGATTCGCTCAACTGAGATGGTATATAGTATAATGCATTCTGAAACTCGGCAGGCAGATTACTGCCTGATAACTATCCGGAGCTTGGGCTATGTGTGAGAAGTTGGGCGAACTCATATTCAACAGTATCACTGATGGTGTCTTCACTGTCGATGAGAAATGCAGGATAACTTCGTTCAATCAGGCTGCCGAGAAGATCACCGGCTTCAGAACATCTGAGGCCGTTGGAAAGCATTGCTTTGACATCTTCCGAACTGAGATCTGTCATAAGCAGTGTGCCCTTAAAGATACGTTACGTCGCCATGACCCGGTCGAAAATGCCCGAGTGACGATCGTAACGCGAGACGGTCGCGAGGTTCCAATCAGCGTGACCACAACCATTCTCAAGGATGAGAGTGGCACTGCCATTGGGGCAGTGGAGTTTTTTCGGGACGTATCGGAGATCGAACACCTGCGCAACAAACTGGAGCAGAAGGAAACACTCAACGAGATTGTGAGCGTAAGTTCGGCCATGCAGCAATTGATTTTCATGCTGCCCGACATCGCTGAGTCCGAGTGCAATGTTCTGATCCTTGGCCCCAGCGGTAGCGGAAAGGAACTGTTTGCCCAGGTTATCCACAGTCTCAGTCCCCGTCGGTACGGACCACACGTCAAGATTAACTGCGCCGCACTACCTGAGAACTTACTTGAGTCGGAGCTTTTCGGCTACACCAAGGGTGCCTTCACCGATGCCAAGCGCGACAAACCGGGACAGTTTAGCCTGGCCAACGACGGCACCTTACTGCTTGATGAAGTCTGCGAGATGGCAGTAGCCTTGCAGGTGAAGCTGCTGCGAGTTCTTAATGACGGCGAATACCGTCCGCTCGGCTCAGCCAAGACCCTGCATACCAATGCCCGTATCATAGCAGCCACGAATGCCGACCCGCAGGAGTTCATTGCAAAGGGACGGTTCCGGGAGGATCTCTACTATCGTCTGAACGTCGTAGAAATACGGATACCACCACTCAAGGATAGACCGGAAGATATCCCTCTGCTGGTAAACCACTATTTGAAGCGATTTCAGAAAAAGAGCCGGAAGAAAATCAGGAGAGTCTCCCCGGAAGCGATCGCGGTACTTAAGAAGTGTCCTTTCCCTGGAAACGTCCGTGAACTGGAAAACGCCATAGACCATGCTTTTGTGATGTGCCACGGGGAGGAGATTCAGGTTGAGCACTTACCCCACCATGTAGTTGCCCAGAGTGCCTCAAATGGCAAGCCACGACCTGTGGCAGATAATGAGAAGTCGTTCATACTGAAAGCTCTAGAGCGAAATCGGGGAAACAAGAGCAGGGCGGCGATTGAATTGGGCATGCATCGTGCGACGCTCTGGCGCAAGATCAAGACCTACGGTATTGAGTGAGGATCTATGGGTCGACGTACAACGTGGCACCCCGTCACCGCTCTGTTTCGAAGTAGGAACTTCTGAGGCTATCTCAATTGTGATAGACGGTGTTTGACTCGAAAGTCATTTATCTCTGAGAGGTTCCTGTTAGGACGCCGTTTATTCTTCCTTGTTCAGTTTTGCCATTCTTGCGCCTGCGAGAGCCTGCCAACTGACAAGTACGGTCTCTTCTAAAGCTTTTCTAAGAGAACAAGCCAAACCATTAGACAAAACAAGACAACACCAGACAAAACAACTGCAGCTAAGTCTTTGCTGTTGTTGTCTCTTGGTGTCTGGTGTCATCTCTTGTTAGACCTGCGGAAATGGCTCATAACCCGAAGGTCGTAGTTTTGGTAGTCTTCGGAGTGGAATGCAATCTGATTGTCTACCGCATGAGGACAGGCGCCGGAGAGTGACGGAGATACTGGAGTGGTTACGTACAGGAAGGCGAGACGTCGCACCGAATCGATTGGCTGCTGCCGGCTGCCACCGGTCGGATTAAAGCCATCCACCGCGGGTCGGGAATACTAACGTGAGCTATAGATGTCTATTGGCGACCGGTTCGCAGGGTGTCCAAATAGTGTCCATTGGAGAGCCAGAATGCGGTCACGTGGTCCAAGTTGGTCCAAGCAATGCGTTGCAGTAAGCGTATGTCCGTCATCGTATTTTGTTGATTGTCAGTCGTTTGGAGATTCGCCCGGATCGGACCCTGAACGCAGCGCGTCTACCAATTTCACCACTTCGGCATCCGGGCTGTAAGTATATGTCAGGCCGGGCAAAATGCAACCGGAAAATTGGTTACATCTTTGTTGGCGCGCATGACTTGACACGAAGCATTTGTGCGGTTTCATTCTCTGTACTGAAACACATGACCCGTTGAGTTGATCGTGGCAAGGAGGGCTTTCACAACGTCCAGACAAACCACTATCGTCCGTTGGCTGGTGACTTTACTGCCTTTCATAGTGTATGTATGTCTGACGTTACCGCTTGCCGACTGGATCATTGATGACGCAGGGATATCCTACAGCTACGCTCGCAATCTGGCGTCAGGCAACGGCCTGGTAGCTCAGCCAGGGTTGGAACCGGTAGGTCGAGGATATCTTCCATTCAGGAGAATATGCTATCGGGGTTTGGATGACACTGGTAAGTCTGACAGGAGCCGTGGCTCTGTTGGCTCTTGCTTGTACGTCGTCAGACAATTCGGACACGGTGCTCCTTAAGCTAAGACACAGTTTGCCTCATGGCAATGGCTTTTCGGTACTCAGTTCTCCTTCGGTTAATGGTCTCCCGTTTGGTTCGTTCTCTCTGCTCTAAGATCGCTGCCGCACGACCTGTGTAAGCGTCCGCCGGGGTCACATTATCCAGCGATTCATGGTACCGCCAGTGGTTATAGTGATCCACGAACTGGGCGATCTCGGCTTTCAGGTCGTCCGGACTGTAATAATTGTCCAACAGCAGGACGTTCTTCATCGACCGGTGATACCGCTCAATCTTCCCCTGGGTCATGGGGTGGTACGGCTTGCCGCGGGTATGAGTAAACCCCTGGTCGGCCAGGTACTTCTTCAATTCGCCTGAGATATAGCACGGCCCGTTGTCCGAGAGCAGCCTCGGTCGGTGGTTGACATAGACATGATCAACCCCGGAGACCGCGATGGCGTCGTCGATGGTCGCCTTGACATCCTCGGCCGACATGCCCGAGCAGAGCCGCCAGGCCAGGATGTACCGGGAGTAGTCATCCATCACCGTTGACAGATAGTACCAGCCCCAATGGATGATCTTCAGATAGGTGAAATCGGTCTGCCAGAGCTGGTTCACTCGGGTCGTCGGTTGGTCGAACTTGTCCTTGGCACTCAGGACGGTGTAGGCCGGACTGGTGATCAGGTCGTTGACCTTCAGGATCCGGTACACACTCGATTCCGAGATGTAATATCCTTGAGTATCAGTCAGATACCAGGCCAACTCCCGGGGAGACTTGTCCAGATGCTCCAGGGCCGTCTCAACTACTCGCTTCTTCACCCAAGGCGGGATGGCATTCCAGAACTGGCGACGGTGTGAGGTCCGGTCGATCAGAGCCTCAACGCCTCGCTCTTGGTAGCGCCGGTACCAGGCATAGAAGGTGCTCCGGTTGATGTCCAGCTCCCGCAGGGTCCGTCTGATCCCCAGAGAGGAGTCTTCCACCACTCGAATGATCTCCAGCTTTTCTGACTGACTGTGACGCATATGACGCTGTCGCCTCACTCCAGCCCAGTCAGACTTTTTTTCACCAACCGATACTTCAGACTCAGTTCCGCCACCAACTGCTTGAGCTGCTCGTTCTCCTGACGAAGACCGACCACCTCGCCGCTGCTGGCTTCCCGGACCGTGTCCCCCTGCAAACGCTTCTTGCCGGCCTCCAGAAAGTCCTTACTCCACCGGTAGTATAGATTGCTCACAATCCCTTCTCGCCGACACACCTCGGATATGCTGGTTTCCCCTTTCAAACCCTCCAGAACGATCCGAATCTTCTCCTCAGCCGTAAACTTCCGCCGGGTCTGACGACGGATATCCTTCACCACAGCTTCGGGATTCTGGCTCTGTTTGGCACGCATGGTCCGCTCCTTTCAGTAAGACTAAATTATCAAAACTACGTCTTAACAAAAAGCCCATCCGTGTCCGACTTCTGCTGAACCGATACACTCTTGCTTTTTATCGTCACCACTACCAAGAGATCTGTGTCGCGAAGAAATCACGCCGGTTGTCACGGCAACTCCTGGTAAGTGTTGACATGAGTTGAGTTGTGGTTTATTGATTAGTTGGATTAACCAACCCTCCGCAGGAGCCAGTTCAGTGCGTTGTTCTAGGTGGTGTTCGACTCTCTTTATGATTGCCGTAATTGGTACCGGCTGCTCGGCCCCAGAACCGGAGGTCACGCCTAATGAATACGGGGCCACCGCCTTAGGGTTGCGCCAGAAGCAAGGATTTGTGGACTTACCGTGGGAACGACTCCCCAACATTGGTGGCACGATTGAGGGCGCATCCACTTATGTCGAGCCGCTCGATGCTGATAGTATTGAGATGTGGGAGTATCGAGGCGGTCGCTATTATCACGCCGTTAACCTTTGCCACCGATGCATGGGGTTTTTGTCTGTTTACAGGCAGACGGGAGATCGGTCTTTTTTGGCTCGGACAGAGAAGTATGCCCGAAAGTTGATGTCGAGGTGTATCAATATTGACGGAGCGCTCTATGCCCCGATCGACTTCAAGTATGCAGTGCATGGTGATTCGTCAGTAGTGTTCAATCCGACTTGGTATTCAGGAATGCCTCAAGGAGAGCTATTGGAGGTGCTGGTGCGGCTCTTTGAGATCACTGATGATTCCGCCTATCTGGATTACTCTCATGGGTTGTTTGAGTCATTCCTTCGTCCATCCGAGCCATCCGGTTGTGGAGTCGTGCGAGTGGACGGATCAGGCTATTATTGGATTGAGGAGTACCCACACGGGGATGCGCCAGGCATGACGCTGAACGGCTTTGTAGCCAGTCTATTCGGCGTCTATGACTATCTCCGAGTTACCAAGAGTCCAGAGGCACGGATTGTCTGGGAGGTCGCCTTGACGACCCTGAAACATTATTTGCCCGAGTACAGGCGCCGAGGCAAGACGAGCTATTACTGCCTTGGACACAAGCATCTTGCCACCAGAGAGTACCACGCTTTTCACATCAGCCAATTACGTTCTCTGGCCCGCATGACTGACGACGGTTTCTTCACAATCATGGCTGATGTGTTGGAAACAGATGCCGTCGCGCATTTCAAGGAGGACTGGTAAGCTGAAGCGTCAGGCTACAGGTCGTCTACCGATGCCGCCAGACATGGTAGGTGCTTACGAGAGGAGCCCCCATCTTTGATTGGCAAGTGCGCGTTCTCGCGTGTCTCGTTGGGAGGAGACTCCGGCTGTGACAAATAGACGGGAAAGCCCAATTGTTACTATCAGAGACTGCTAACACGCGCTCCAATGTTGCAGCTTCGGGCAACCCGACTAGATTGCGACGTGAAGGTCTGGTGCCAATAGTGGTGGCGGTGTTGCTCAGCGGGTTATCGATTTATCTGCACTTTGTGGGCGGGACCAGCCTCACACAGGAGGCAGACATTTGGGATAAGAGAGTCCAACTGCACAGGGAATACTACCCTCTGTCTCGCCGATGTTTCACCACCCAATCTCTGTCTTTCTTGCACGACACCTTCGAAATCCCATATCGCGACGCTTTCATCATGCTCCAATATGGACTGTGCCTACTGCTGTCGGCGGCTTTTTATGTGTTTCTAAGGGAGCTTGGTTTTACAAGATTCAAGGCGAACGTTGGGCTGGCTCTCTTGCTCAGTTCCTATCCAATCCTGTGCGCTCACTTTCAGCCGGTCCATACGTGGGACGATTTTTGGCAGTATCTCGGTAGCGTTGTGGCCCTTCTGCTGGCTTTCCGTGGAAAGTTGTTGTTGTCGGCATTCGTGCTCTCGGTTGCATGCGTGGCCCGCGAGTCAACCCTATTGATCTATCCAGCCTATTTGCTGGTCGTCCTATCGCAACGGCAGTTGAACACTTGGTCCAGAACCATGGCTGCGCTCCTACCTCTGGCCATATCCTTCGTTTACTTGGTGTTTACTTTCCGTCCTCCTGATCCAGTTCGGTTCCACAACTTCGACAAGAACTTCATGGATCCGACCTGGGCCAGTCATACGGTGTTTTCGTTGCTGGTGAGTTTTGGCAGCCTATGGCTCACCAGCCTACTGGGTCTGATAGTGGCCGGTAGATCGTTGGTGTCCGATTGGCGATCGAGTGTAGTTGTTCTCGGAGCGGTATACTTGGTTCCCACCGTGGTGGTGAGTACACTGACACTGGCTCTGGCCAGGGAGACCAGGTTATTTTTCCCGCCCTTCCTTTTCTTGATCCCCCTAACCCTGTGGTTTTGGGAACAGATGGCCTCTCACCTGCGCACCTTCTACACCAGGTGGTTTGGCATACCGGGCATCCTGCTGTTGGCCGTGTCGATTATGGGTGGAATCCTGGCCGCTGAGAGCCTCTTTCCGACCTTCGACTTCAGGGCCTGGCCCGGCTTTGCTCAAACATACCTGGGTATCCATATTGGGATTTCTATCTCGATCTCTGTTCCTTTAGTATTAGTTGTAGCCCAACGCTGTCGATGCACGTTGCAGAAGAGACCGGAGGCTTAGCCCCCACACACAAAAAAACCGCCCCTGAAAACAAGGGCGGCTTGGGATCATTACGATCTTGGTGTCGCTAGTTCAAATAGGCTCGCAGCGAACGACTCCGCGAAGCGTGACGCAGGCGGCGAATCGCCTTCTCCTTGATCTGCCGCACGCGCTCACGAGTCAGCGAAAAACGGGCGCCGATCTCTTCCAACGTCAAGGCCTTGTCTCCGTGCAGACCGAAATAGAGGTTGATCACCTCGGCCTCGCGCGTAGTCAGCGAATCCAGCGCCTTCTCAATCTCGACCCGTAACGACTGGCTCAGCAGCGACTCGTCGGGCGAGGGCTGCATTTCGTCCTCAAGGACATCTATGAGCGAGTTGTCTTCTGAAGTCGAAAAAGGAGCATCGAGCGAAAGATGCGAGTTCGATATCTTGAGCGTATCGGCCACTTCCGTTTCAGTCAACTCGAGCTCGTTGGCGATTTCCTCGGCCGAGGGCAAACGCCCCAGGCCCTGCTCCAACCGGCTGGAAATCTTGCCGATTTTGTGCAGTGTTCCCACCCGATTGAGGGGCAGGCGTACTATCCGACTTTGTTCTGCCAGGGCCTGTAGAATGGCCTGGCGGATCCACCACACAGCATAACTGATAAACTTGAATCCTCGGGTCTCGTCAAACCTCTTGGCCGCTTTTATAAGGCCGATATTGCCTTCATTGATCAAATCGGCCAGGGACAGACCCTGATTCTGATACTGTTTGGCCACCGACACCACAAAACGCAGATTAGCCTTAGTGAGTTTTTCAAGGGACTTTTTATCGCCCAGCTTGATCTTTCTGGCCAGCCGCACTTCTTCATCGGCGGTGATCAGCGGTGTTTCCCCGATTTCGCGCAGGTATAGGTCCAGGGACCGATCTTCGTCGCG
>JBDRNJ010000055.1:0-8428 GCA_043811375.1 bacterium
AGATGGGCCTCCGCAATTGCCATCCCCACCGCCGCGCCAAGTCCCTGGCCGAGGGGACCGGTGGTCATCTCCGCCCCTGGCGGATGCTGCCTCTCCGGATGGCCGGGCGTCTTGCTCCCCCACTGCCGGAAGGCCTGAAGATCATCGAGGGAAAGTTTGTAGCCGGTCAGATGGAGAAGGGTGTACAGGAGCATCGAAGCATGTCCGGCGGACAGGACGAACCGGTCCCGGTCGGCCCATAGCGGATCGGACGGGTTGTGTTTCAGGTGGCGCGTCCAGAGGACGTAGGCCGCGGCCGCCGCCCCCATAGGCATGCCCGGATGGCCGGACTTGGCCTTTTCGATGGCATCCGCCGCCAGAAAACGGATTGTGTTGATGCACTTCTCGTCCAAAGACATCTGTTCATTCATGCTTTCCTCCTTGTGCCCCGCCGGATTTGATGGCCTTAATTTTACATCAAGACTCCCCGTTAGACAAGGAATCTATTTTCTTTGTTGACTTTCAAGAAAAACACGCTTATGTTTTTTCCGGATATCGTTTCACCATTTTTGGATTTGAGAGCTTTGAAAACGTGGTGCACGTCATCGTGAACCAAAGCAAACTCACATCATCCAGCAATCCTCAGATTGCCGCGCTCCCCGCGGTGACTGCAAACCAGATCATTAGTCATTGCGTCGTTGCCTTCTTTCAACCACCCGGCATCCTCCGTACCGGCTCTTTGTCCCATTGTCGTTAATAACCCTCACCAGAAACGGGAGGTCCATGATGAAAAGGTTTGCCGTCGTTTTCGTTCCTCTATTCATCCTGCTCCTTAGCATGACTCTTTTCGCCCCCGCCGCGTTCAGCCAGGCGCCGGGCAGTCTACAAGAGGGGATCAGGCAATACCAAGCCGACAATTACGAAGAGGCGGTCGAGATCTTCAAAAAGGCCCGTGAGGAAGCGCCCCAGTCCACGGAGGCGGCGTTCTGGCTGGGCATGGCCTACAAGGCTCAGAGCGTCTATCAGGACGCCCTGCCCCATCTGACGGACGCCGTCACCTTGAGACCTCCCGTCAAGGAGGCCGTCGTCGAATTGATCGACATCCTCTACCGCCTCGACAAGCTCGGAGAGGCAGACAGATGGCTCGCCGTCGCCGAGAGGGATGAGATTTATCCCGCCAAGACGGCCTTCCTCCGGGGGATGGTCCAGGCCAAACAGGGCAAATATCCGGAGTCCATCGTCTCCTTCGAGAAAGCAAAAACCCTCGACAAGAACTACACCCAGGCGGCCGAATTCCAGATCGGCCTCTCCTACATGCTGGCCAGGAGGTACAAACAGGCGGCGGAGCGCTTCCGGACCGCCGTGATCCAAGACCCCGTCTCCGACCTGGCCACCTACGCACGCCGCTACCAGACCATGGTCGAAAACCGGGCCTGGATAGAGCGGCCGGTCCGTCTGACGATCGACATGCTGGGACAGTACGACACGAACATGCTTCAGGAGCCCTATGCCTATCCCGGCCTTGGGGATGCCGGGGAGGAGAAGAGCCTTGCCATGCTCAACACCGTGCGGGTGGACGTCGCCCCGATCATGCCGGGATCGTGGCTGTTCAGCGCAGGCTACGCCCTGTCCAGCTCCCTGCACGAAAAGAACAGCACGAGCCACGATATCCTGGTCAATAATCTCAGCGTTGCCCCGGGGTACAACTTCGGCAACATCGCCGTCAACCTCTCCGCCAATTACACGCACGTGCTCAAGAGGAATCCGAGCTATGATCGGTATTCCGACCGCTTCAGCGTCGGTCCCCTGATGAGGTTTCTACTGACGGAGAAAAAGAACGAGGTCGTGGAAATGTACGTCGGCTACCAGAAGAAGGACTACTTTTCGGCCGTGCTCGACCAGGGCGAAGATCAGACCGCCCAGGGACTGGAAAGCCATATCAGCTATATGCGGCTGTTTGAAAAAGGGGCGATCCTGATCCTGAAATACGGCTTCACCGCGGAAAACGCCAAGGGGAACAACTGGACGAACCGGGGGCACGCCCTCACCGTCAACAGCATCATACCGCTGCGGGAGAAGCTAAAGCTGCAACTGGGCGCTGAGTATCACAGGACGGACTACCTCAATGAAAGCACGATCCCGGCATTCAATAAGGAAAAGCGCGAGGACAGGACATACATGGGAATGGCCGGGCTCATCTGGGACATCAACAGGAACGTGAGCCTCATGCTCCAGTATACCGGCATCCGGGGCAATTCCAACATCTTCCTCTACGATTTCAGCAGGAGCATCTACTCGGTAGGCGCTGAGATCCGGTTTTGAGGGACAACCAAGAAGACAAACCTGATCTACAGGGGGGCATATCATGTTACGAAATATCTGGAAGCCGCTGGGTCTGACAATCATCCTGATGGTTTTGATGGTCCTGCTGCCGGTGGGCGTCATGGCCGCACCGGTCGGCAAGATCAGCCATCTCGAGGGCGAGGCCGATGTGACCGCGCCGGACGGCAAGACCGACCTTCTGAAGCCGGCCGATCCCGTCAGCGTGGGGGACATCCTGCGCACCAAGACCAAATCCAAGGTCGAGGTCACCTTCCTGGACGGGAACACCATTTTCCTGGCGGAAAGGTCGCGGCTGAAGATCTCCGAATACGAACACAAGGAGGAGGGCAAGAGCTACTTCGATCTCTTCCGGGGAAAAACCAGGGTCGTCGTCAACAACATCGCCAAGAAATCCGCCATCGAGCTGCACACCCCCACGGCCGGCGCCGGCGTTCGCGGCACGATCTGGATCGGCACCTACGAAAACGGCGTGAGCGAGTTCTACTTTGAGAAGGGCGAGGGGTACGGCTACAATAAGAACATGCCCGACGTGGTCGTGACGATCAAGGCCGGGCAGACCATGACGGTCACCGCACCCGACCAACCGCCCGTTGTCCTGCCCGCCCCGTCCTATGAGATGAACCGGCACCTGATGGACACCTCCGCATCCCAGGTTCAGCAACAGACGCAAGAGACACCGCCGTTTGCTCCGCCCGGCGCAGACCAGCAAGCCCCGCCGCCTCCCCCACCGCCTCCGCCGGTGCCGTCTCCGCCACTGCCGGTGCCTCCGCCGCCGCCGCCGGTGCCGCCGCCGCCACCACCTCCACCGCCTCCCGATACGACACCGATCGTACCACAACCACCGCCGCCTGAACCACCGCCGCCTGAACCGCTGCCGCCTGAACCCCCGCCGCCTGAACCGCTGCCGCCTGAACCGCCGCCGCCTGAACCGCTGCCGCCTGAACCGCCGCCGCCGATCGGCGGCGACCTGCAAACCCCGGTGGCCGGTCTGCCTGGTTTCACTGGGACCTTTGACGGCTCGCTTACAGGCGGAACAATCTCGCTGACGGGAACATTCGAAGGTGAAACGGCCCCTGGTAAGACGGGCATCAGCGGCACCGGTTTCGACGGATACCTGGCCAGCCTTCCCGGCTCCTGGGAAGGCTTGTTTGACAGCCTCTGCCGCGAGGGGGATACGGTCAGTTTTCTCAAAGGCAGCCTGAGTGACCCTGCTTTCGCCGGGACAACCCTGAACGCCACGGGGACGATTGAGCGCGCGGGGGCATATCCGGTCCCGCCGGACGGCCTATATATGCCCTTCGCAGACGGCCCCATGCTTTTGTTCAAGAACATCTCTCAGGTTCCCGCGGTGACCGATCAATTCGGCTTGGTCTCCGGTTATCGGACGGCGGCGGGCGGAATCGTAGCGGTGGGAGCAGCCGCGACAACCGGAAGTTACACCAATATTGGCACCACCTGGACATGGCAGTACGGAGGCTATCGGCAATTGCCTTCGAACAATCCCTATGTCTTCATCGGTGAAGTAACTGGAACCGATGACGAATTGGGGCACATCACCCTCGAAAGCACGACTCCCACCCGATACATGGATGCGGCGTACTCAGGCACGATCAGCCTCCGCTACCGGGGCGTCTATGTTGGCCAGGTCTATGACAGCATCGGAACCGCACAGTATAACGTGCAGCCCCTGGCCTTTGAAGGTCAGGACAGCGGCCAGGGGAATTATTTCTGGAAGTACGGATCTTCTCTATTGTCGGGCGGATCCTTGGAGGGCCTTATCGGAGGGATTACGACGCTCTTCGGTTCCATCGGGACGAATATGAGTTATCCGGCCGTGGATGTGAAAGGACTTGGGGTCTATGCCAATTCATCGAATTACCCCCTTTTCGTCTCCCGGTTCGACGGTCAGAACCTGAGAAATCAGGCAGGGGCTCTGGATTCCGCGCCGAACGGCTACGCCCTCTTCTTCGGCGGCGTCGCCACCCCGGCGGCACTGTCCGGAAGGATGCACGGCCTCTACTGGAAAAATACCGGCGGCGACACCTACGAGCTCGGCCTCCTCTCCTCCGACGGCGTCGCGAATGCGACACTCTATCCCGAACTCTCCCCCCCCATGTGGGAGCTCGCTGACGGGACAAGACTTCAGGCGTACCGCATGTCCGATAACATTACGTCAGCCCCGGTGATCTCCTCGTCCGGTTTCGTCTCTGATAGCGGTGTCACTGTAACGACGTTGGACATCATAGGCTGGAGCGGCGCTTGGAACGAACTTTCAACATACACAGACGATATGAAGTTTGATTCCCAGAAATGGAATTGGAAGACAGAGGCCGCTCTGGCCGGGGGGACCTACAGCGGAGCGACACCCGGCGCCGGCGCCACATTGATCCAAAGCAGGGATGGCGGCGGCGGAGATATGGCTTACACCCGGATCGAAATCGGGAGCGTCAGCCCGGCGAACGTCTTCGACGCAACGATTGTCGGGGCCGCCACCAGTAGTGACGGCTGGCAGTCCGTAGGCGGCGGGACGATGAAGGGGTTGTTCGATCCCGCGAACTCCACCTGGCAGGCCGTATCCCTTTTTACGGCGATGGAGATCGGACAGTTCATGAACAAGGTAAGCGGCATGACCGCCGGCGAGCGTACCGCCTTCTACAAGGCCACGAACATCCCCGCCTTCAACGTCGGCGCGACGGATCTCCGCGGATCCTATGAGGGCGATATCTGCGTCGACGTGGAAATCAAGAACGCCACCTTTTTTGCTCCCACGTCGGGCGCCAGACCCCAGATCTGGGCCTCGGGAGGCTCCGGTGGAGGGGTAAGCGGATCCTACACGAACTCGCCCAACTATGTAACCGTCCCACTCACCGGTTACCAGCCGGGAACGGGAACGACCAACGGGATCTCTTCAAATTTCAACTTCCAACAGTGGGGAGCGTCCGTAGGAGGGAAATGGAGCGCTACGGTCACTAACGGCAGCGGGACGGTGGGCGGCCACAACGTTCAATTCCTGGGCGTCGCAGGGGGAACCATAAACTCGGCCCCTTCCTACGTCAGCGTCCCTGGCGGCAGTGGCGGCCCCGGGTACGAGGTGCCCGGCACCGGGTACGAGGTGCCTGGCACCTTCTCCGGAACGGCGGCGGGGATAGTGACAGGGACATCGACGACAACGAATGTCAATATTAATGTGATATTCCCATAGACAATCGCATGCTTAGGGGGCGGATATGAGACGCGGCTATTTTTTGAGCAATGTGAAAGCAAGAAATATTACCGTCATTGCTTTATTGCTGATGATCCTGACATCCTGCGGTGGAGGGGAAGGACAAGGCGTTTTTTCATCGGGAGGCGGGGGTACGTCTCTGGTCACGCTAACCGTGGGCGGTGGGGGCAAGACGGCAAACCTCAAAATCGAAAAGAACACCCTCCTGGCACGGGCGAAAAGGTTTTTTAAGGACCTCATTCAGACCGATGCGGCCCTGGCGGCCATACCGGCGAATGTCGCCACTATCGTCTTCACCATTAGCGCTTCAGACATGGCAACGATAGCGAAAACCGTGGTGGCGGCGGGACAGGCATCCATTACCGAGACCTTTACCGTTCCCAATGGCAGTAACCGGGCCTTCCTGGTGGAGGCGAAGAACGCAGAGGCGCTAGTTATATACCGAGGCAGCACTACAGTGGATCTTAATGGAGGGGCGGTCACACTGAACATCACCATGGAACCACTTGCCACTATAACAGGAACAGTTGCTGGGACTGTAATCGTTGCCATAGATCAAAATAATAATGAGGTAACAAGGAATACAGCTGCTGGCACCCCAAAGAGATTTACCATTACTGTTCCCATCGGGGGTACTTATAGGTTCTATTTTATTGAAAATGAAGATACCATAAGTGAAAATATATTCCCTCTTTATTGGCAAGGGTCAACAAACAAATTTTCCATAACCTCTGCCTCAACTATTGACATGGGGTTTGTGGATACATCAATCGGAGTGGCTATACCAGCAAATGACCCTTTAATCGTCTCTGGTGTATCATCCGCGGAAAATGATCATAGTATTCCAATAATACTTATTAGTGCAACGCCACCGACAGGAGCCAGCCTGAGTTCCCTGGTCGCTACTGGCCTTACTTTCTTGAGCCATGGTAGTATCCTCAAGGCCAAGGCCTATTTTAAGGCTGCAGTAGAAAATTATCCAAATGATACCACTAATGATGGTGGGGATACCGCCAGGGTCTTCTATGCCCTTACCAGGGTGGTCGGCGTTAACATGTATTCCGATGGAAACCCCGGAGATCTTAACAGCGTGGGGGACATTATTGACCTTAATGGCTGCAGCCGCGGGGGGAGAGGTTTCAGTTCTTCAACAGTGGTGTGCCCAGCTTTAGTGCCCTACGGCTTTCCCAGTGGAAGCGAAATTAAAAATTTTATGTACAATGTGATCAAGCCAGAGTTAGAAGGGGCGATAGCCAATCTCGATGCCGTTCACAGTTCATTCAATAAAACCTGGACAGAGCCATTCTTCGGAGTATCTTATAAAAGTGACTACGGCGATGTTCTCTTCTTAAAAGCCCTCATCAAAGCTGCTCTGGCAGAAATCCTTATCCAGGATGCGTACAACCTTGATGCGGATATATACGCTACGGACAATTCCCAAGATACCTACGAGAGTTTTCTCAGCAATCCTGATAATATAGAATTTCTGACACTTTCAAGCAATTTTTCGACTTCTCTCCCGGCAGCCAGAGGATACTTAAGTTCTGCCACCGATAACCTTACTGCTGCCATAAACATCATAGAGGCCCACGACGCCAATTACCTTCTTAACCTGACAACAAAAATCCCCGAGGATATTCAAAAAGCAAAGACAGATTTAGCCAAGTTTAAGACATCATTAACCGGGCAGGTAACATTTGACGCCACTATTAAATCAACTCCCTATAATAACACCACTATTGACTTAACCCCCTTCTTTGCGGGCCTGAATTTGAGGAATCTATTGCCACCATTTACAGGTGATACTGCTGGATTATTCCCAATTCCTACTTTTGGAGGGGTAATCATCAACGGTATAAACATGAATCAGGATTCAAATGATAACGGGATACCAGATATCTTGGAATAAGCAAAACATGAATAATGTCTCTGTTAGATTCCGGTGGCTATTTGGGGTAATTATTCTTTTCCTCGGCATCATCCTTATATGGGGTGTGAGGCAACAGAAAGGAACTGTTTCTCAGCTAACCCCTATAGTTGGAGGGAAAATCAATCCCACAAGTCCTGTAGTCATAAAAGGTATTTTCTATCAAGAGCTTGAAGAAGGCAAGCCTGGATATTCCCTGAGGGCTGATGAGTTTAAGATTCATCCAAGGGCCTTTGGGATTTTCACCATCCAACCTATAAAGGAGGCTATTCTAGTCGACGCCATTATTGGGGTCTACCTTTCTTCTGCACGAGACAATCTTACTCAGCCTACGCAGAAAGTAGCCCTCTTTCCTTCTTTATTTGGTTATGAGGCAAAAAAGGATGGTACGAAAGGCATTATTACGAGAGGTGTAATTAATAATTTGCACATTAATATTTACAAGGATCAAAAATTATTTATAGAAGTTACTGCCGTTGAGGCAATAATAAGCTTTAGAAAAAAAGAGGCAGTCTTGAAAGAAGCACGGATTGAACATAAGGCCTCAAGAAAATTCATCAATGCAAAGAGGATTGTGTGGGATTCGGAGGAACAAAAGTTTAAGGTTCCAGGAGAATATATAGCAGTGACCCCAAAAGGGACGGCAAAGGGTTACGGCATAAAAGTAAACCTTGACTTTAAGGTTGAGAAGATGTCTTCCTGGGAGCACAGAGAACAAAAAATTCTTATCAGATAGCAGAGAAGGCTGGCCACTCATAAATGATACCCTGCTTCCCATCGTATTGGGTGGCCGGTGGGAAGAGAAGAAGTGAGACCTATGAAAAACTGGATTCCTGCTCCCGCAGGAAGGCGGTTTCCTAACGGTGGACGGCCCGGTCGGTGATCGCGAGCGCCTCGTCCAGGACGGCGAACCCCTCCCGCAGCTGGGCTTCGCTGATCACCAGTGGCGGAATGAT
>JBDRNJ010000056.1:0-7224 GCA_043811375.1 bacterium
CGGAGATATTGGAGCAGCGGGAACGAATCAAGACAGAAACAATCAGGAAACGGAGAGAATCATACCGAAAAGCCATTGCAATGAGGCAAAGTGTGTCTTAGCTTAAGGAGCAACGTGTCCGACTTGTTTGACGACATACAGGTCCAAAAGAAACGGACAGGAGCAAATTGACACTCAAAAAGTCGATTATCAGTGACCAGAAAATCAATCGTGAACAGGACCACCGGGTCATCCATCATGAAGCAGCAGGGGTGGATGGCAGCGCCGTTGTTCAACTCGGCCATACCGATGATGTGTATGATACCGGCCCAGAAGAAGTGCGGTTCATATGTCGGCCAGAACCAGGTGCGGAAGTTGAAGTATTCCCAGCCGCAGCCATCGGGGCAGGAATCGAACAGAGGTCCGGCCATTACTGTCTGGAAGTTCAGTGCCGCTCGATCATAGGCCAGCAGCAGATCAAAGCCACCCAGTTCACAAAAGCCGTCCTCTATAGTAACATCTACGTATTCGTGCTGGCCCTGGTAGCTGCCTTTGGTTTGCTCGACGGAAATGCGATAGGTAGATACAACAGTGATATCTGTACAGCAGGTGTCGGCGTTCCGTGGGCTGCACGCGGGATCGATGTTGGCGTTGTCGGTCACTTGAAGGCACAATCTGAAAGTACCGACATATTGCTCTTCCGCACTGGTAATCCATTCCCACTCGCCGGTGGCAGGATCGACATCAACCATGCCCAGTCCGTCAAAACTGATAACAGAGTAGGTCAGCGGCTCAGGTCCATAGTCTGGATCCTCGGCAGTCATAGTTCCCACCGCGGTTTCACCCCAGACTATACCGATTCCGTCGAAACAGTCACGGTCAAACAGTGGCGGCCGGTTGTAGACGCGGACATCAGCGCAGGTGATAACCGCCTGACCGCAAGCATCCTGGACGTTCACACATATCAAATGAATGCCGATGTTACTGCCACCCGGAGTCCAACTTATATCTGCTGTGTTTTGAGAAGTCTGTATCACTTCGACCGCGGGAGACTTCGGTATGGGTGCAAACGCACTGAAGGTCAAGGTCTCGCAACCATGAGGCAGGCATTCATCCCATGCATAGGTATCAGCTGTATACGTTTCACTCCAGTTAATGGTAGCGTTTCGCATCCTAACCAGAGTGGGCGATTGGTAGTGAGACGACACCGTCACCAAGAACCGGCAATTCTCACTACCGTAAGTTGCTCCGTTGCCGTCGGCGGCGACGATTTCCACCAGTTGCGTTCGACCGAGATCGGCAAGAGTCGGGGCAAACATCCACTCGCCAGTGCTGGCATTGATCGTCCCCGGGCCCTCAACCAGCTTAAACCTCATCCCACCCGCCTGTCCCGGCCAGCGTTGGCTGACAGCCCGAACCTGGGCACGGATGGTTTCGCAGGGGAGGCCGTATACCGTGCCGTGAGGGCAGTCGACGAATCGTGGTCGATAGTCCGCTATAGCATCAGATACCGGCATGAACAGATATATCAGCAACAGCCAGAGAGGCGACAGTTTTGGTATGATTCGACAGTACTTAATGGCCGAGTATCCCCTACTTCTAATGTGCACAGACAATATACCGCCTGCTCGGAATTAGTCAAGGCGAGATTGGGCAGCAAGCTGCTACTTTACACGGTTGCAGCCCTTTACCCCCCCCCTAAAAAAAAACTTTTCCCCACCGGGAAAACGTCTACCTTTACCTACTGTGCACTCTAAAGACACAGGTAATACAGATGGCCAAACAGAAACCGCGTAAGATAAAGCCTCGCGTACTAAAAGGGTTTCGGGATTACCCGCCCGGCGAGCAAATTGCCCGTCAGGAGATGATCGGCAAAGTTCGGCAGGTGTTCGAGCTGATGGGCTTCCTACCCCTGCAAACGGCGTCGCTGGAGTATGCCGAGGCGCTTCTGGGACCTCATTACACTGAAGACTCGCTGGCGGAGTTGTTCGGGTTCTGCGGTCCGGACGACGTCGACATGGCGTTACGTTACGAGTTCACGCTGTCGCTGGCTCGTTACGTGGCCGGTAATCCGACTCTGGCGTTGCCGTTTCGGGCATACCAGTACGGCAACGTCTGGCGAGTAGACAAACCGGGGCCGGGGCGGTTCCGCGAGTTTGCGCAGTTTGATATCGACATCGTGGGTACTCAAAACCTGTTGGCCGATGCCGAGATCATTGCCGCCATGGTGACTACGATGCAGGAGCTGGGCGTAAAGAACTTCAAGGTGCGCTACTCCAATCGCAAGATTCTCAACGGGCTCATCCGGTATGCGGGCATTGCGGAAGATAAAAGCTCGGACGTCATGCGCGTAATAGACAAGCTGGAAAAACAGGGTCGCGAAGCAGTCCTGCAGGAACTGGGTGACGGTCGAGTCGATAAGTCCGGTGACAAGATCAAGGGGCTTGAATTGCCGACGGAGCAGATCGATCACATTGAACGGTTTCTTGATATCGCCGAAGCACAGCAGGGTGATCCGCTCACACACGTGGAGGAATTGCTGGGTGAGATGGAAGCAGCTCGAGAAGGCATCAAAGAACTGCGCGAGATACAAAGTTACCTGACGGCTATGCAGGTGCCCGACGACAAAGTTACCATCGATCTGACGGTGGTGCGGGGACTCGGTTATTACACGGGACCGGTGTTTGAAACCAGCTTGCTGGATTTACCTGAATATGGTTCCGTGTTCTCAGGGGGAAGGTACGACAATCTGGTAGAGCGGTTTGTAAATCGTCCTGTTCCGGCCGTGGGTTCTTCAATCGGACCCGACCGCCTGCTGGCGGCTTTGATCGAACTGAACGCCCTCTCCCTCACTTCGGCTACGTCACAGGTGCTGGTAACGGTTATGGACCGCGAACATCTGAGCGACTACCTTGAGATTCTGCATCGTCTGCGGGAAGCGGGTATTCCTTCGGAGATATATTCCGGCGACACCAAGAACCTGACCAGGCAGATCAAGTATGCCGACAAGGTTGGTATCCCGTTTGCGGTTATTGCCGGATCGGATGAATTTGAGAGTTCGAAGATTACCGTCAAGAACCTCGCCGCCGGACGGGAGAAAGCGTTATCAACCGGTGACCGCGCCGAATGGCTCAAGGCGGAAGAAATACAGGTAACGATTCCGGTGGCAGATGTCGTTGAATTCCTGCGCAGGCAGTTGAAACCGGCTTAGCCGCAGGAGCCTATCCCGGTTGCAGACGGCAAAGTTCGGGAGGTGTTATCAAAAAGAAAATCGGGCTTGTCGCCGGTCCGCTGGCATCGCTGCTGATACTGCTGCTGGTGGATCTCGAACCGGGCAATCCAATAGTTACCCGCACCGCTGCGGTGGCGGTGTTGATGGCTGTCTGGTGGGTAACGGAGGCGATTCCGATACCGGCTACTGCCCTGCTGCCGGTGGCACTGTTCCCGCTGTTAGGTATAATGAAAGGCAAAGCGGTCGCCCCGATATATTTCAATCACATTATCTTTCTTTTTATAGGTGGGTTTATCATGGCGCTGGCGATGCAGAAATGGGACCTGCACCGCCGTATTGCCCTGCGGATAATCATGCTGATCGGTGTCAGCCCCAAACGAATTATCCTGGGTTTCATGGTGGCTACCTGGTTCCTGTCGATGTGGATTTCCAATACCGCCACCACCATGATGATGGTTCCCATGGCCATTGCCATTATCCTCAAGCTGAAAGAAGCGCTGGGTGAGAAGGTGGTGTCCCGGTTCTCGGTCGGTCTTCTGCTCAGTATCGCTTATGCCGCCTCTATTGGAGGAACGGCTACCTTAATCGGCACCCCACCCAACCTTTCGTTCAGCCGGATATTCAATATATACTTTCCCAATGCCCCGGAGATTTCATTCGCAAGCTGGTTTATGTTCGGGTTGCCGTTTGCCGTTGTTTTCCTGGTCATCGCCTGGTGTGTATTGATTCGCCTGTTCGTTTCTCGAAAGGACTCATTTGCAGCCGATATGACTCTCTTCAAACAGGAGCACAGTCGCCTGGGGAAAATTCGATACCAGGAGGGGATGGTGCTGTTCCTTTTCGTTCTGCTGGCGGCGTTGTGGCTGTTTCGTGGTAACATCAACCTGGGTTCATTTACCGTTCCCGGATGGTCGACAATTATGCCCGTTCCGGGTTTCATCGATGACGGCACGATTGCCATCGTAATCGCCATGTTGCTGTTTATCATCCCCAGCCGTCGCAAGAAGGGGGAGCGGTTGATGGACTGGGCCACGGCTTCGAAGCTGCACTGGGGAATAGTCATTCTCTTCGGCGGCGGTTTTGCGCTGGCGAGCGGCTTCAAGGAATCGGGCTTGTCTGGCTGGCTGGGTGATCAGTTGAGCGGTCTGGACCAATTCCCCCCGGTGTTGCTGGTGGCATCGGTGTCCACCATGCTCACTTTCCTGACCGAACTGACGTCAAATACCGCCACCAGCGAAATGATTCTGCCGGTTCTCGGCTCCCTGTCGTCGGCAATCCAGGTCAACCCGCTGCTTCTGATGATCCCGGCCACGCTGTCGGCATCGTGCGCATTCATGCTGCCGGTGGCCACCCCGCCCAATGCCATCGTGTTCGGTACCGGGGAGGTTAAGATGCCGGATATGATTAAAACCGGCATCATACTCAACCTGATCGGCATCGTCCTGGTGACGACGTTCATCTACTTGCTGGGTACTATCGTGTTTGCCATTGACCCGGGATTCTTCCCGGACTGGGCCGGGAGCGGCTGATGGAGACGAGACGATCGCTGCTGAAGTAAAGACCGGCTATGCCTGCGGCAGGGTTGATGTCCCTGCCGTGGCAGCATCTACAAAAACGTGATCCGGTGCTTTGTCTATCCGGAATCCCCTGAACGGTTCAGATGTTTACGGGCAACTCCGTAGTAGATCAGGAAAGCCACACCGGCAAAAATGAGCATCAGGCCAAAGACACTCTCTCCGGTAATGTACTCATCAAACATACGGCCGAAGAACAGTGCCAGGCCGATAGACACCAGCACCAAGCCCCACTTAAGTGATGACAGTCGTTGCAGTTGGACGTCTTTTGCAAAGAGATGCTTTACCTTCTCGTCAACAATTCCTTTATTGATGAGCTTGCTGCGGATAATCGCTTCGGCGATTATCTTGAAGATCACGGCAAGCCCGCCAAAAACGGCTACTGTAATCAGGAAATCTTCAGGCAACATCATCGTTTACACTCCTTTCGATTCAAAGTTTGTTCTACTTTCATTTGACCGATCAGTCCCTACAAAGTTGCTGATAAGATGGTCGAAAGATTGCAACATCTTTCGCTATTGAGTTGTCGTATATATGGGTATGAAAGATGAGATCGAACCCGGCCAACTGCTGGTTTCCGAGATTATTGGAGGCAACACGGCAGCATTTGAGACATTGATCGGGCGTTACCAGAAACTGGTTACCCACGTGGTGTTTCGAATGATTGCCAACCGGTGTGACCAGGAAGATATCTGTCAGGAGGTTTTTATCAAGGTGTACAGGCACCTGGATAGCTTTAAGTTCGAATCGAAGTTGTCGACCTGGATTGCACGGATTGCCTACAACACCTGTCTGAATCATTTGGAGAAAAAGCGGCTGCCGCTAATCGACGACCTGACCGATGGAGATCAGGGTGCTGAGATGTTTCCCGACAGTGGTATCACTCCCGACCGCCTGACCGAGCAAAGGGATATCGCCGCCAGAGTCCGTGCGGAAATTGAGAATCTACCGACTCAGTTTCGGGTGATGCTGACCATGTACCACCTGGACGAAATGTCATACGAGGAAATTGCTCAGGTAACCGAAATACCGCTGGGCACAGTCAAGAGCTATCTTTTTCGGGGTCGGAAGCATCTTAAAGAAAGACTTACGGAAAAATACGTTGTGGAGGATATATGGGATCGAAGCATTTGACCGACGAACAAATCCAGCGCTTACTGGACGGACAGGGAGTTGTACCCGGTGACATTGCCGCACATCTGCGGGAATGCTCCGCCTGTCACCGGGAAGTCGGTATCTATCAACAGATATATGAGGGTCTGGAACAGGATGACGGGCTGCAATTGTCACCCGGATTTTCCGAGTCGGTTATTGCCCGTCTGGCCGCGTCAAATCAGGCTTCATCGCGTGCCTGGCGCTGGCGAATTCCGGCCTTTGTCGGCGGTGCCGCTATCATCTGTGCCATCGTCTGGCTGATCAATCTTTCCCCCCTGCTGGACAGACTGTCCGGTCTGTCCGCCTATCTCTTCAGTCTCGGATCACCCGTGGTTACGTCGTTGCAGACAGTGTGTACCGACCTGGGCTCGATATTGCCCCTGGTCGTGGCTACCGGTTTGATTCTGCTCTTTTTCGCGGCTCTCGACCGGGCGCTGCTAAGGTCCCGCCCCGGTTACTGGTGTCTTTAGCGATCTGCTGACATACCGAGATCGTCAGTTAACAGGAGCGCACCCTTTCAGCCGAAGCGATGTGGCAATCTTGATGGATGCATGGTGTTAGTTTATATGCGCCGCTATCTACCGGCAGATGTGGAGAGGCTGTCCCACAAGTTCATTGTTCTGTCAGTTCTTGCGTTTGGCTTACCAAACGTGTGAACTGACAGTTTAGCGATTCTATTGTCTATTCAGCATTTCCAGAGTTACCGCCAGGTCACACCTCCGACTTCGTCGTCGGCAAGACCTGTCGGAACCACCTTATGGGACAACCTCTGGACATCTGCCGATCACAGAAACGGGCGAGACTATAGTCGTCGCCCTTCGACTCCGCTCAGGGTGACGACATTCGCTGCCTTGTAAAACATGCTTTTGGGATAACCTCACTCTGCCTGACGCACGCCCCCAATAAGCAGTTCGCGCATATCGTCATGCAGCCGTCGGGCAGAGTCGCTCGACGGCACGATGTAATGAACAGTGCATCTCTTGCCGTAACCTCTCCCCATCCACCGTAAGAGTGGTGCCTGAGGACATACACACACCCTGAAGGGCCTGTTGAAAAAGTCCCATTCTCGTCATTGCGAGCGACAGCGTGGCAATCTCGGATATTGAATGTCAACGAGATAGCCACATCGCTTCGCTCCTCGCTATGGGCATAATAGTCAGGAAGTGTTGATGGTTTTGGTGTAATTGGTTGTTATTCTTGGGGTTTTATGGGACTGGACTGAGGAGCCTGAGAGTATGGGTCAAAAAGATTCTGTCGGCACTGCGGTGTGTACGGTGCTGTTCG
>JBDRNJ010000057.1:0-76451 GCA_043811375.1 bacterium
GCTGCCGCGATTTGCCGGATCGAGCACCCAGCGGTACGTAAACGGGCAATCTCGCATCGCTCTTCAATGTTGATCTGAGCATATCTTTGTTCCATAACAACACCTTAATAAGGTGTTGCACTTCGTTTGTGAAGCTAGGGAATCCAGGCCTCTGCCGGAATCACAGGGGTTCCGATCTACCAGACTGTGCATCATGGCAGGGTGCGCGGCGACGTGGCAATCTCATCGGCAACAATCAGAAAAAACCATACTATCAAACCAACAGAAGGAGTAACACCATGACACGTATGGTAACACTCACAGTAACACTCATCGTCGCACTGCTGGCGCTGGTCTCGCTGGCCACTGCCGACGTACCGCAGATGATTAACTACCAGGGCAGACTGACCGATGGCGGCGGCCCGGTCGCGGCGACTGTGGCCATGACATTCACTATTTACGATGCTTCATCCAGCGGCAACTCGAAATGGACAGAGCTTCATCCGTCGGTCGATGTTGTCGACGGCCTGTTTAATGTCATTTTAGGTGATGGCACCCCGGCAGTGCCGATTGAAGACACCGTCTTCTCGGGTGCTGACCGTTGGCTGGAGATAATTGTCGGTGGAGAGACAATAGCACCTCGCTCCAAGCTGGCCTCTAATCCGTATGCCTTTCAGAGCAATTGGACTCTGGTTGGTGAAGTCTTGTACACCAGCGGCGAGTGGGGTATTGCTCGCGGTGGAGCAGATAACATGCTTTACGGTGATTTTGCCAATCGTCACATCAATCTTGGCAGAGCCTGTACAACCGGAACAGACGGGTCTCATGATCAAGATGTGACTGTCAGCGGAGGACATCGGAACTTAGCCAGCGGTGGTGGTAGCACCGTCGGCGGCGGGTCATACAACCAGGCCACCGGCGTCTCCAGCACTGTCAGCGGCGGGGATAGGAATCAAGCCAACGGCGAGGAGGCCACTATTAGCGGCGGGTATTTCAACCGGGCTACCGGGGATTGGACCACAATCAGTGGAGGATATGACAACCAGGTTACCTTCAAATTCTGCACGATCGGCGGCGGAGCAAGTAACATAGCAGGAGGGAGCACATGGGGCCGCTCCACCATCGCCGGCGGGTATTCCAACAAGGCCACCAAAGACTGCTCCACAGTAGGTGGAGGATACTACAATTGGGCGACTGGTCCTTATAGCACCATTCCTGGCGGCCGTAACAACGAGGCCACCGGCAATTATAGCTTTGCGGCCGGCCACAGAGCCAAGGCGATTAACGATGGTGCTTTTGTCTGGGCCGACCAAACTGATGCTGATTTTTCCTCCACTGCCAGCGACCAGTTCCTGATTCGTGCGTCCGGTGGGGTGGGTATCGGCACCAATACCCCCGCAACCGAGCTTGATGTCAATGGCGACGTGACCGCCACAACTTACTACGGTGATGGTTCTTACCTGACCGGGATTGCCGGTGGAGGTAATTGGTCAGTAACAGACTCAGTGCTTTATACCGACCAAAGCTGGGGAATAGCCAAGGGTGGGGTTGGGAATGTGTTGTACGGAAACAACACCTTTTCGCATATCAATCTTGGTAGAGCCTGCACAACCGGAACAGACGGGAGTAGTAAGAGTAATTGTGCCGTCGGTGGAGGAGAAAGTAACACCGCCAGCAACGATTTCAGCACTGTCGGCGGTGGGGCTCAAAATACTGCCGCCGGCTCATCCAGCACTGTCGCCGGCGGATTCCACAACACTGCCAGCGGTTATAAAAGTACTGTCGGCGGTGGATCTGACAACGAAGCCAATGGTTATTGTAGCGTCGCACCCGGTGGCAGAGACAATGTCGCTGACAGCTCCTACACATTTGCTGCGGGACGGCGAGCCAAAGCTATCCACGACGGTGCTTTTGTCTGGGGTGGTCAAACTGATTCCGATTTTAATTCGCAACGGTCGGAACAGTTCCGGGTACGCGCTGGTGGCGGAGCCCGTTTTGATGTCAACAACGGAAGATGGCTCCAGATATACGATGACGGCGTTGATGTCATTACTACTTCGATGGGAGCTCATCTCACCGTTGGTGGTGTATGGACTAACGCCTCCGACAGGAATCTCAAAGAAAACTTTTCACCTGTTGATAGCAGGGAGATTCTAGAGAAGATCGTACAGTTACCAATCACACAGTGGAATTACAGGAGTGAAAACGACAACATCACTCACATTGGACCCATTGCGCAAGATTTCCATGAACTCTTCGGTGTTGGTGGTGATGACAAGTCAATATCCACCATCGATCCGGCTGGCATATCCCTTGTAGCGATCCAGGAACTGGCCAAGCAGAACCAGGAGATGCGACAACGTATAGACCAACTTGAGGCTCTTGTTGAGACAGTTCTGGCTCAGCAGAAAGATACAAATGGTGGTAGTGAAGAATTGGCCAACAGCAAGTAACGGCGAAGGAGGATTCGATAATGAATAGAATCAACACTCTGATTGCCCTGGCGATACTGCTGTTGTTTGCTGTCAGTTTTGCTACCGGGGAGAAGGAAGGCGCACCCGCCGAACCGGCCGCTGGCGAAGAGATCAACTGGCAGGTGATATCATCCGGCGGTACGAAAGGTAGTTCGGCAACCTACGGACTGGAGGGAACCGTTGGTCAGGCAGTTGTAGGCGAGGGCAATTCCGCCACCTACGGCCTTAGCCACGGCTTCTGGCAGCAGTTCGTGACGATTCCGAACGAGTGCATCATTCGTGGTGATGTCGACCACAGTGGTGCTATCGATGTCGGCGATCTGACCTGGCTGGTGGCGTATCTCTTTCAGGGTGGCCCGCCCCCGCCATTTCTGGAAGAAGGCGACGTTGACGGCACTGGCGCTATTGATGTTGGCGACCTGACCTGGCTGGTCGCCTATCTGTTCCAGGGCGGTCCCGCACCACCGCCGTGTTAGGTGACAAGTCACTTATACCTGACGCCTTTTGACCATGAAAATGTGACCGGGTGATCTTCGGATCACCCGGCTGATAACAAAACCACACCTTTAGCAACAATTATTGCATATGTGGTCTCGATCTTTGATCGTGGGAGTAAGGGGCGCAGTCCCTAATCTTCAAACAGCTTGACATCGCCAATGAAATTGTTGGCCGCGATATAGAGTTTGGATTGAGAGCTGTCGTAGTCGGATGACTGATTCTCGACGGTGTTGCTTAATCCGCCGGCCTGTTGTCCGCAGGCATTGATGTCGCCAATAAAGTTGGAGCAATGGATGTGATAGGGTATGTCACCCGGGATGAAGATACGAATATCGCCGATAAAGCCGGATATTATGATACGATTCAGCCCCGAAGCCAGTTGACCGCCATGCAGCCGTATGTCAATATCACCGATACCGGACGATATCTCGATATTTTCCAGACTGACCCCGCGGCAATCGACAAACAAATCACCCAGAGCCTTGCTATACTTGATTCCCCTGCTGTGACTGTCGGTCTGCGGAGAAGCCGGCTGTTGGTCACCCACGCCGCTTGATTTGCCGGCAGTTTCCTGGAAGCCACCCGGTCGGACCGTTTCGGTGCTCTGTTGTCGCTGCCGGTCGGTGGCGGCGGTAGTTGCGGAAGAACCGGATTCCATCTGAACCCGGAGCCTGTCTTCTTGCTGCTTCTTGCGCACGATCATCCAGATTCCGGCAACAATAAAGGCCAGCGGGAGGAGTATCCGCATTAGGTCGCCGATACCGAAATAAAACAGATCCAGCGAGCGACCCAGAAGGAGCACTCCAATCAGCACCAGCACCAAGCCAAAAACTATTTTTCTGTGACCCATAATTTTTGTCGTCCGAACATAAATGCTCTTTTCTCAATACGTAATATGTCGACTTTGGTTGCCTCCGACAAGAGATTCCTGGTCGAAATCCGGTCTAATTGATTGTGCGTCAACATAGAATGACTCCCCGACTGCCTCCGGCTGATGGGTTGCCCGGACACTGTCGGTTGTTTTTAGGACGAAAAAAATAATCGCCGAGAACCGACATCATCCTCGCCTGCCCTCTGTCCGGCATCGAAGTATCGTCGAGCCGATCTCTCATCTTGACAACGTTGGCCCGGCCATCTTAATTCCACGAAGTTTTGACCGGTAATAACCTCAATTATACTCAGGAGGACCAATGCCCAGATCATTGTGTCAGATAACCGATCTCTCAGCAGAGGAGTTGGGAAAGGTTTTCGAACTTTGTTCCAAAATGAAAAAAGGGGAAATTGCACCGCGCCCGCTGGAGGGTAAGTCGGTCGCCTGCATTTTCACCAAGCCGTCATTGCGGACCCGGGTCTCGTTCGAAGTCGGTATCAACCAGTTGGGCGGCCATGCGGTCTATATTACCGACAACGAAATCAAGCTCGGTCAGCGGGAGAGCGTGGCCGACGCCGCACAGGTGCTGTCACGCTACCTGGGGTTGATCATGATTCGGACTTTCAAGCAGTCAGATGTCGAAGAGCTGGCCCGGTTTGCTTCGGTTCCGGTCGTAAACGGTTTGACTGATCTGGTCCATCCCTGCCAGATTCTGGGCGACTACTTTACCATGCTGGAGCACCTTCCCCGAAAGGATCGCTACACCGTGGCCTATGTTGGCGATGCCAACAATATCACCAACAGCTGGCTCAACTTAGCCTCGCTGATACCGCTGGACTTTCGGATCGGCACCCTCGCTGACTGTCGGGTTGATGAACAGATACTGGCCCGCGCCGAGGCCAATTCCGATAGTTCAGTAATGAAGACCGATGATCCTAAAGAAGCCGTTGCCAATGCCGATGTAGTCTATACGGATGTTTGGGCCTCTATGGGGCAAAAGCATCTGGCAGAAGAAAAGGCAAATAAGCTGAAGAAATATCAATTGAACAGGACGCTACTGGCCGCAGCCAGTCCTAACGCTATTGTGATGCACTGTTTACCTGCCGAGAGGGGTCGTGAGATTACCGATGCCGTCATGGACGGCCCGCAATCTGTCGTCTTCGATCAGGCAGAAAACAGACTGCACATCCAGAAGGCGATCATGACATTCCTCCTGCAGTGAGGATTGAGTGAAGGGACCGGCAGCCCGGCAGCGGCTGTGATTCAGGAAAGGAGATCCATAATGCGCTGGGATAAGGTTGCTTTTGCTCTGGCTGGTTCGCTCCTGGTCGGCTTGCTGGTTTTCTTTGCCGGCTGCGGTTCCGATGACAACACTACTACCGGCAGCTCCGTTGATTACAACAATCCGGAGTTCTTGCTGGTCCAGCAGAAAGTTAACGATTTTGTTGACTCCACTCTCAACAACCTCGAGAGCGGACTGGAGAACATTTATCAACTGGCTACGGATACTACTATCGACCCCGTTCAGTATGGTTCTCACCCGCCTGACTACGACTCCACCAGGGACAGCGCCAGCGCCACATACGCTGACGGCTGGCACGTAGTCTATTTTGCTATCCACCGTAACGAGTACGATGCCCACCTGAGGGATTCCATTCGTTTTGTCAAAGCTGGTGTCCCGCAACAGGTGGCCAGCGGCCTGGACAGCTTGTTGTACAAACGTTTCTGGAGCTACGACGAGACCGATACCACCGTCACCTGCCTTTCGTGCCTGGGTAATGCCGGATACTATTTCGGCGGGCTGGATACCGACCAGGCCACGATTTCGGGAAGCGACAGCTGGCAGGTACACTCCAAATTCGTTTCACCGGATTCCACCGTCTGGCGTGATATCAGTTTGAACGCCACTGCTGCCGATATCAAGGTCAACAAGTCTATGATCGGCTGGGATCAGGGTTGCCCGGTAAGAGGCTCAATTTCTGCATCGATACAAATGATCTACCAGAAGGATTCTGCCGTGCCCGATACGTCCAACTGGACTATTGATCTGGGGTTTGTCGGCGGCAGTATGTCGGCGATCGTTAACGATGGTTCCTGTGTCTGGACGTATAATACCCAGTTGTGTTCACCGCCGACAAACTGATTTCAGAATACACACAGCTTCTTAAAAGACCCGGTAATTACCGGGTCTTTTTTTGTTCTATCTCAGTTATTGCCTCTTGCGGCTGTTTTGGCAGTTCTGTTCATCCGGTTACAGTATTATTGAAACCAGATTGCCGGAAATTGCCGGGTACACCCCATAACATCCATTAACCGCCTGCTATTCAATCAATTAAAAAGGTGCGACTACTCTAACCGAGCGGCACCGGGCTTGCTTTGTCTGTTGGTATGAAAAAACCTGATTGGCCGATTAAGGGTTACACGGCTGCTTTTCACAATCATTCTATCGACCTCGCCCTTGAGCACAGGGGGTTTACTAAGGGAATGATTGTCTTTGCAGTGCCGGATTTCGGAGTGCTATTCCGGTGTCGGGCGCAGGGTTCGGTAATAGACCTGGAGTTTGGAGCCTTTTTTGCCCTGCTGAGATTCGTCAAAACCCGCTTCTCTGATGTCAATGTTGGGCCCCTGCAAGTATTTTCCTCCAACCCGGAGTTTGTTTTTTCATTTACGGGCAAATCCCGCCATCTGACACAGCAGGACGAGCGGGTACGTTTGCTGGCCGAATACAGCAAGCATTTCAAGCTCTCGGTGGTGTTTGTGGAAGCGATCGAGAACAAGGCACTGGTGTCTCCGGCTGATTACCCGTCGCTGCCGCGTGGTGCTGAGATTAATCTTAGACCCACCAAAGAAGACTTTGAAAAGAGCGCTTTCCGTCCTTTCCAGAAGGGGCTGGTACTTTAACCTGCCTGACCCCCTTGAAAGAGATGATATTCCCACATATCCGGTTATGGTGGTATTGCTGTTAACGTAAAGTTATTACGCGCGGTCAGGAATCCTTTCCTGACAGTACCATGTGCAAGCCGTCACGAATGGATTCGCGACGGTGTAAGAAAAACACACGTCAGATAACACCCCCGACTTCGTCGCTCACCCCGACTTTGTCGCTCACCCCGACTTTGTCGGTTCACCCCGACTTTGTCGGCGGCGAGACCTAACTAAACATTACTATGACACAACATCCGGGGAGGCTTCCTGCTGCCGCTAAACCTCAAAGACCACTCGTCCGCCAAGGATAGTACGGAACACTTTACCGGACAGTTTCATGCCGATAAAGGCTGAGTTCCGCGACCGGGAGTGGAAGCGATCGGCACGAACATTCCAACTATGATCGGGGTCGACAATAGTGATATCGGCCGGGGCACCAACAGCAAGTGTCCCACCCGGAAGGTTGAGAATGCGTGCCGGGTTGACGGTCATTTTCTTGACGGCGTCGGCCCAGTTCAGGTACCCGCGATCAACGATGAATTTCTTGATCAGGCCCAGCGTGGTTTCAAGTCCGATGGTGCCGGGAGGAGCCCGGTCGAACTCGCAGTCCTTTTCTTCGGCAGAGTGCGGAGCATGGTCGGAGGCGATACAGTCAATGGTGCCGTCCACCAGCCCTTCGATCAGGGCTTCCTGGTCTTCCCTGGTTCGGAGAGGTGGATTCACTCTCAGGTTGGTGTTAAACGCCTTACCGATTTCTTCGTCGGTAAGAACCAGGTGGTGCGGGGTAACTTCAGCGGTTATCCGGACACCTTCCTGCTTGGCCTGGCGGATAGCGGCCACCGCCCCCCGGGTGGAGATGTGCTGGAAGTGAAGGCGAGCGCCGGTTATTCGGCAAAGCGTAATGTCACGCAGGACGGCGATCTCCTCGGCCACTGCCGGGGCGCCTTTCAAACCCAGCCGGGTAGACTGGTAGGATTCATTCATCACTGCTCCGGCGCATAGATACTGATCTTCGGCGTGCTGCATCACCGGGATGTCAAACATCCGCGAGTACTCCAGTGCCCGGCGCATGATCTCGGGGTTTTGCACGTAGTTGCCGTCGTCGGTTATGGCTACCGCGCCCATCTTGACCAGGTCGCCGATTTCGGCCAGTTCCTTACCGGCAATATCCTTGGTGATGGCACCGACGACATAGACGTGTGCATCGGCATCCTGGCCGCGGTCCTGCACAAACTTGACAGTTTCCTGGTTGTCGATCCGGGGGGTGGTGTTGGGCATACAGCAGACGGATGTAAACCCGCCGGCCGCTGCCGCCCGGCAACCGGAGGCGACGGTTTCTTCATCTTCGCGGCCGGGTTCCCGCAGGTGTACGTGCATGTCAATCAGCCCGGGGATCACGATTTTCCCGGTGGCATCGATTATCAGTGAGGCATCGATCCCGGCCGGTTTCTTGCGGCCGGTTTTGGGTTGGGCGGTAATCTCGGCGATAACGCCGTTTTTGATAAAGACGTCAGCATCGATACCGAATCCCAGGGCCGGATCAATGACATGACCGCCCCTGACTACCAGTTGCAGTCGGCTATCGTCCGTCATTCGCCCATATCTCCTTCCTGCCCCCGCAACAGGTACAGGATCGCCATGCGCACCGCCTGACCGTTGGTAACCTGGTCGAGGATGACGGAACTGTTGCTGTCGGCTACATCACTGGTAATCTCAACACCGCGATTAATCGGACCGGGGTGCATAATGGTATAGTTTTTATTCAGGCATTTCAGGCGCGGGCGATTGATGCCAAACAGAGCGGTATACTCGCGTTGCGATGGAAACAAACCGGCCTCCTGCCGCTCCAGTTGTATGCGCATCACATTGACGACATCAGCTCCGTCAAGAGCCTCGTCGAGGTTGGTGTAGACATCACAGCCAAGCTTTTCGACGTCCATAGGGAGCAGTGTGGCTGGCCCGCACAGGGCGACAGAAGCCCCCATGGTCTTAAGCCCCCAGACGTTGGAGCGGATAACCCGGGAGTGCTTCACGTCGCCGAGCAAGACCACCCGCAAGCCGTCCAGGTGACCGTACTTTTTTCGGATAGTGAACATGTCCAGCAGCGCCTGGGTGGGGTGTTCATGGGCGCCGTCGCCGGCGTTAATGATGTTGGCGTCTATGCAACCGGTCAGGAAGTACGGTACTCCGGGTGAGCCGTGGCGCACTACCACCATGTCTATCTTCATGGCCTCGATATTCTGCACCGTATCGCGCAGAGATTCGCCTTTTTTCACCGAGGACGTGGAGGCGCTGAAGTTGACAATGTCGGCAGACAGTCTTTTCTCGGCCAGTTCGAATGAAATGCGGGTCCGGGTCGATGGCTCGTAAAACAGGTTCAGCACCGTTATGCCGCGAAGGGTGGGGACTTTCTTGATCGTGCGGTCCAGCACTTCGCGAAACGTCTCGGCCGTATCCAGGATGAGAGCAATGTCTTCCCGGGGGGTTTCTTCCAGGCCAAGCAGATGACGGGAACCGAGGCGGCTCATTTTTTCCTCCCAGCGTGAGGTTCGGCCAGGCCGCTTCTGACCACATAGACGCTGTCGTGGCCGTCTTTCTCCATGACTTCCAGAACCACCCGGTCGGCTTTTGATGTCGGAATGTTGACTCCGACATAATCCGGTTTAATCGGCAGTTCACGATGGCCGCGGTCGACCAGCGTCACCAGTTGAATCGTCCGGGGTCGGCCAAAGTCAATGATCTGGTCCAGCGCCGCCCGGACGGTGCGGCCGGTGAACAGGACGTCATCCACCAAGATGACATTGCGGTCGACCACCTCAAAGAGGATTTCCGTCCGCTGGACAATCGGCTGGTCCAGTTTGGAATGAACGTCATCGCGGTAAAGGCCGATATCCATCAGCCCCACCGGTACGCTGACACCCTCCAATTCTTCAATTGTTTTGGCAATCCGCCGGGCAAGGTAAGCACCGCGAGTCAGGATGCCGATGATGACAATCGTTTCGGCACCGGAATTATGCTCCAGGATTTCGTGAGCGATCCGGGTCAGGGCGCGGTCGATCTTCTTCTCGTCGAGGATCACATCCTTCTGCTCAGGCAATAAATATCTCCCGTCACTTGATATAATAAGATTGAGTTGTATTTCGTTTGAGCAAACTTGACTGTTTGAATACGTAAGACATCGTTTTTCCTTTGGTGACCTCACCGGATCACCTTAAAAGGTAGCCGGTTTGTCACCTGTCGGCGAGTGACGATGATTTCACCGGTGGCCTACTGAGGGACAATGATAGTCGATCTGAACCGATAGTCAAGTACTATCGGGCCGAAAAGAGTTCTCTACGTCACCATATTCAGGTGGTGATCCGAAGGAGGTGACACTACTCCGACCCAGGTTTTATCACAGAAAAACTCGTCCGTCGATAGCCGGCTCCACCGAGAGTCATTGGTCAGAATGATCACTTTGTCGGTTAATAACTTAATGATATCACCATCGTGGGAAATAATAATCAGCCCGACTCCCCGCTCTTTGAGAACCCGCCCCAGCCTGATGAAGCGGCCTACTCCCTCCTGGTCCAGAGCGCAGGTCGGTTCATCGAAAACCACCACCCGGGGAAACATCGAAAGCACCGCCGCAAAGGCCAGCCGCCGTTTTTCACCTCCCGAAAGGATGAAGGGGTCTTTCCCTCGGAAGGCTGTCGGTTGCAGGCCAACCATGGCTAACAGGGCATCGACATGAGTCTGGTCGACCTGTTGATGCAGGTTTTTGGGTCCGAAGGCAACTTCCTCTGAACAAGACGGCAGAAAGAACTGCCGCTCCGGTTGCTGAAAAACCGCTGACACCTGACCGATAGTCTGCTCCGGAGGTATCGGTTGCCGGTGGTCGTCGATGTATTCAATCGAACCGGAGTCAGGCTTGAGCAACCCACACAACAGTAATCCCAGGCTGCTCTTGCCGGAACCGGACGGTCCCACCAGACCGATTGCCTCTCCCGCCTGAAGGTCGAAGCTGATGTTCCTCAACACATCGGACGCTGCGCCCGGATAGCGCAAACAGACCCGGCGCAGCACCAGCCCGGACAGGATTACCGGCGGTTCGGCCTGTGGGTGAGACAGTTGGGGGGGGATGGCTATCTGACGGTGGTCGTTCAATGAAAACAAAAGCCCGGTCCTCAGGCAGAGGTCCAGGTCCCGGAATATCTCATCAGGTACCCCATCGGCTGCAATAGTTCCGGCATCGAGGACAACCAGGCGGCGATAACGTCGGGCCATAGAGGGGTATTGAGTAATGTGAATCTGGATCATAGAACGGTTTTCCGTCCGCAGCTTCTTAAGCTCTCTTTCCAGGTCGGCTTTTCCGCTCTCATCGAGGAATGAATCCGGCTCATCCAGTACCAGCACCGGCGGTCGGCAGACCATAACTCCGGCCAGAGCCACCCGCTGTTTTTCACCGCCGGACAATTCACCGGTCAGTCGCGTTCGCAGGTGTGAGATTGAGAATCTTTCGAGTGTTTCGTCGACCAGTTGTTCCATTTCGGGTGGCGGTACTCCGAGATTCTCCAGCGCAAAGGCGATTTCCTTCTCGACGGTAACCGAAACTATCTGGTTGTCGGGATTTTGAAAGAGAATGCCCACCGGCAGCGGCGAACGGCTGTCGACATCGATCTTCAGACGCCCCTGCCTGACTTCCAGCAGCCCGGCAATTATCCGGGCCAGGGTGGATTTGCCGGAACCGTTGGCGCCCATGATGCAGACCGACTCGCCGTCCCTGATCTCCAGACTCAGGTTGCGCAGCACCGGGGGGCCATCGTCCCGATAACGGCAGGTGACCTCTTCAAAGCGTATCATACAACAGAAAACAGCCCCCCCCAGCAACAGGGCAGGGGTGTCGGTAGTAAACCATCAGGATTATCGCTTAATCCACGCAGTTGACATCGAGTTTCCGGGCCGCCCCGACCTCGTCCAGTCGGCGCACCGGTGTGTCGTGCGGAGCGGTAGTGACTGTCTCAGGATCAGTGATGGCTTCCTGCGCGATCTGTTTCATCACCGAGGCAAAGTAGTCGAGTGTTTCCTTGCTTTCGGTTTCGGTCGGCTCGATCATCAGCGCTTCCGGAACGATAAGCGGGAAGTAATTGGTGGGCGGATGCATGTCAAAATCAAGCAGGCGTTTGGCGATGTCCAGGGCGCGGACGCCCTGTTTTTTCTGCCGCGATGCCGAAATGACAAACTCGTGCATGCAGGGGATGTCATAAGGCAGTTCGTAATCCCGGCGCAGCAGTTCTTTGAGATAGTTGGCATTCAGGACGGCGTGTTCCGAGGCTCGCCTCAGACCGGCTCCGCCCAGTGTCCTGATATAAACCCAGGCGCGCACTAAGTTGGCGAAATTGCCGTAGAAACTGTGCAACCGCCCGATGGAATGAGGGCGATCATAGTTGAAGTACAGTTTTCCGTCGTTGTCCTCCTGCAGCAACGGCAACGGCAGGAATTTGTCCAATTCAGCGGTGACACCTAGAGCTCCGGCGCCCGGCCCGCCGCCACCGTGTGGGGTGGAGAATGTTTTGTGCAGATTGAAGTGCATGATGTCGAAACCGACGTCCCCGGGTCGAAAAATACCCATGTTGGCGTTGAGGTTGGCGCCGTCCATATAAAGCAGGCCGCCCCGCTGGTGCACGATGTCCGCAATTTCTTTGACGTGGGTTTCAAACAGGCCCAGGGTGTTGGGGTTGGTCATCATGATGCCGGCGACGTCTTCATCCATGACCTCGGCCACCGCCGATGGTGAAATAACGCCCTGCTCGTTGGAAGCGATCTGGATAGTGCTGAAACCTACCGACGCTACCGATGCCGGGTTGGTGCCATGGGCCGAATCGGGGATAATGATATTACTCCGCGGTTGACCCCGGTCAATGTGACAGGCCCTCATGATCAGCAAACCGGCAAACTCGCCGTGGGCGCCGGCTACCGGTTGCAGTGAGATACCGGCAAAGCCTGAAATTTCCGACAGGAACTCCTGTAGTTCCCACATCAATTGCAGCAACCCCGGAGCCGAGCTGCATGGCGCCAGCGGGTGGTGACTGCGAAAGCCCGCCAGTGCCGCCGCGGCCTCGTTGGCCCGGGGGTTGTACTTCATGGTGCACGACCCTAGCGGATAGAAACCCTTATCTATGTGATGGTTCTTGACCGACAACCCGATGAAGTGACGCATCGCTTCACCTTCCGTCACTTCCGGTAGCGCCGCCGGCTGCGAGCGCCGGTGTACCGCCGGAATAGCCGCCAGTATCTCCGATTCAGTTTTCATCGTTGACGGCAGTGTGTACCCGGTGCGACCACTTACCGACTTGTCGTATATCAATATCTTCTGCATTTCGTGCCTTGTTGCTGCCGGTGACGGCGACCGGCTACTTCTCCGCCTCGATTTCTCCCTTTAGTCCGGCTATCTGTTTCTGAGCGTACTCGACGTCTTCGGATTCAGGGTAGTGCTTTACGAACTGCTCGAAGGTCTCGATGGCCGCAGCGGTATCTCCCATCTGGCGGTAGACTATAGCTTTCCAGACTTCGGCGTTTTCAGCAAACATGGAGCCCTCAAAATCAGTCATGACGGTAGTGAAAGTCTTAAGGGCGGCATCGTACTCTTTGTTGCGACGATGCACATCGGCTATGGCCAGAAGGCATTCACCGGACAGTGAATCATGTGGGTCACCGGCAGAAATAACTTTGTTATACCAGGCCGTCGCCTTCTCGGTGCCGCCGCGGTAGTGATACTTCTCTGCTATCCGGTATGCCAGAGAGCGATCATTGTTGGTCTCAGCCTGAGCCAGCAAGTCGACCAGAGTACCGATCCCGTTCTTGTAATTGGTCAGTTCAATCAGCAGTGAATCGGGCGGCATATAACCGACCACCCGATCTACCTCGGCGCCCTGCGGATCAACCAGAACCAGTGTGGGGTAGCCCATGATATGGTAGGCGGCGGCCAGGGAGGTGTCCTGTTTGCCGTCTATTTTGGCCATAACCATTTCATTGGTGAAGAAGTCAATGACTTTCTGATCAGTCAACACGACCGTGTTGATCGTATCACACCACCTTCACGTCGGCGAATAAAAGTAGACTACGGCGTGCCGGTCATCGGCGGCCGCCTTGCTGATGGCCAGATTGGCGTCAGTTACGTATGGTGCCCTGGCGATGTCGTCCGTTACCCCGGCAGTAATTGTGACGGTAGCCGTCAGTACTACCACCATCATGACAATAAGATGAACTTTGCTCATAACTGTTCCCTGTATACGTATTTTTTATAGTCCGTTACTTTCTTCCGGTTGAATCAACTCGTCACCCAGGACGGCTTCGAGAATCAATGCCGCCGCTTCGCGGTACTCACGGGGCACCATGATGATATTCCCGCCACCCGAGAGAGCGGCCAGGCCCAAATGATTATCGATTCCGCGGCCATAGGCGGAGAAACTCGAGGAGAGTATTACCGACGGGATATTGTTTGAGTCCAGCGAACCGCGTGCGATGTCGGACTTCATGTCACCGGCGACCTGACCCACTATTGCCCATGAATCGTCCGGTGTCATCGCGGCAGTACCGGTTTCGGGAAGCCGGTCGACGAGTTCTTCGTCGCAGTCGGGGCAAACCCTGATGCCCGTTTCATATTCATATCGACAGGCGGGACAGAAGGACACTCAGTTTTCCTTTCTTCGCCACTTATCACCCACGGTCATATCCAGCACTTCGCAGGCTTCTTCGTGGAGGGCAGCCGGCACCAGTATTTCAAAAGGTGCTTCATCACCCCGGTAAAATGGCCGCAGCGGTAAACCGATATTGCCGAAAAAGCCGTTTTTGCATCGAAGCATCGCCGGGATGTTTGAGGAGACCAAGGCTTCGCGGGCCATGTCGGCGAATACTTTGTTTTCCAGTGTACCCAGCACGATCCACTCGTCTGTCGCAGCGTCGGGCAGTTTGTAGCCGCAGATGCAGCATTCACCGGAATCCCCCGGCAACTCATGTTTGCATTTGGGACAGAGTGCCACCGGCTATTAACTCCCTGAGACCGTCGACCAAATCGCCGATCTCCTGTTCGGTTCGTTTCTCGGTGAGAGCCACAATCAGACAATCGTCCATGCCCGGATACCAGCGGCCGGCAGCGATGCCCGGCAGAACCCGGCGTTGAACCATGGTGCGGATCAGTTCCCGCGCCGATACCGGTATCCGCAGCGCAAACTCGCGGACAAACGGTTGGTCGAAATAAAGCCGGCAGCCCTCAAGTTCTTCAAGTGCTTTAGCTGCCTGCTGCGCCTTTTCGGCCGACAGCAGGGCTACCTGTCTGAGACCACTCCTGCCCAGTAGCGTCAGGTATACTGACGCTGCGGTTGCACACAGGGCCTGATTGGTGCAGATATTGGAGGTTGCTTTTTCACGCCGTATATGTTGTTCCCGCGTTTGCAACACCAGGACAAACCCGGTTTTGCCGTCGACATCGGTGGTCCGTCCGGCGATGCGTCCGGGCAGGCTGCGAACCAGTTCCCGGCGAGCGGCAAAGAAGCCCAGCAGCGGGCCGCCGAAGGAGAGCGGCAGACCCAGCGGTTGCCCTTCGCCGACCACGATGTCGGCTCCGTACTCGGCGGGAGTTTTCAGCAGAGCCCCAGCGATCGGGTCAATGGACACGATCAATTTGCCGCCGACGTTGTGAATGATCTCGGACGCCGCCGCCATATCTTCCAGGCAGCCGAAGAAGTTCGGTTGACTCATCAACAGACAGGCCGTCCGGTCATCCACGGCCGCCTGCAGGCGATCCAAATCACACAGTCCCTCATCCATGGGAATTGTAATCAATGAAGCATCGCGACCGGAAAGATAGGTTGTAATCACCTCACGATAAAGGGGGCTGACTGTCTCGGCGACGATCACGTTGGGACGGCGCGTGCTCCTGGTTGCGATTACAGCCGCCTCGGCGGCGGCGGTGGCTCCGTCGTACATGGAAGCGTTGGCCACGTCCATGCCGGTAAGACGGCAGATGTGTGTTTGAAACTCGTAGATAACCTGCAACGTTCCCTGCGACACCTCCGGTTGATAAGGCGTGTAGGCTGTCATAAACTCCGGGCGGCTGATAACCGATCCGACAGCTGCCGGGATATAGTGATCGTAGACGCCGCCCCCGGCAAAACAGGCCAGGCCGCTCAGGTTGTTCTGCGACAGCTTTTCCGCTTCGCGCAACACTTCCATCTCGGAGTGTGCCGGTATATCCAGCGGGCGTTGCAGCCGCAACTCGGTGGGTATGGAAGACAGCAGTTGTTCGATATCCGCCGCACCGATCTTTTGCAGCATGGTCAGGCGGTCGTTGTCGGTGTGGGGAACGTATGGCATGACGTAATAACGGGTCCTTTTCGGCCTGCACCGCCGGGGCAGATCGAGGGGTGCTACTGCCCGATTATGCCCCTGTAGCCGGCGGCGTCGAGCAGTTCGTCGAGCTGGGACAGATCAGACATGTCAATCTTAATCATCCAGCCGTCGCCATACGGATCATGATTGATGATCATGGGGTCATCCTCCAGTGCCGAGTTGACTGCGAAGACTTTTCCGCTCAGCGGCGAAAACATTTCCGAGACGGCTTTAACCGCTTCAATAGTCCCAAAAGCTTCCATTCTGGTCACCCGGTCGCTCTCGCCGGGCAGTTCCACGAAGACGATATCGCCGAGTTCACTCTGTGCATAGTCGGTGATACCGACTGTTGCGATATTGTCCTCAACCCTGACCCATTCGTGTTCTTCGGTATACTTCAGATCAGCCGGTACATTCACCTGCAACCTCCACATTTACTCCTGACCGCTCTTTGCGGGTACGGCTTTTGCAACTCTATCCACAGTGTGTTCTTTTTCAGTTGTTTCACGATCCCTCTTGAGCACCAGGGTGGCCTTTGGCTGCGGGGCGGCGGGGGTGCCGCCAAAATGTTTCTCCACGAAAGCCAGGTCGTATTTCCCGGCCACGAAATCGGGGTGCCGGAAAATCTCCTGATGAAAAGGAATGGTCGTGGGTACGCCTTCGACGATGAATTCGTCAAGGCTTTGTCGCATCCGTACGACAGCTTCCTGTCGCGTCCGGCCTTTGACCACCAGCTTGCCGATCATGGAATCGTAGTAAGGGGGGATGACATAGCCGGTGTAGACGGCGCGGTCAACTCGTACCCCCGGTCCGCCCGGTATGTGCAGGCCGGTAATAGTGCCCGGCGTGGGGCGAAAATCCCTGGTTACATCTTCTGCGTTTATGCGACACTCAATAGCCGCCCACCGTGGTTGCAGTTCTTCCTGCCGGTAGGTCAGCTTCTCGCCGAGAGCAACCTGCAACTGGTCCTTGACCAGATCAACCTCATAGGCTTCCTCGGTCACCGGGTGTTCCACCTGGATGCGAGTGTTCATTTCCATGAAATAATAATCAAGGTTGTTATCGACCAGAAATTCAATGGTCCCCACGCCGCGATAGTTAACCATTCGGGCGCCGCGGATAGCCGTCTCTCCCATCGTTCGACGCAGTTCGGGGGTCACCACGGGCGAGGGTGTTTCCTCAATGAGCTTCTGGTGTCGACGCTGAATGGAGCAGTCGCGCTCACCATAGTGAAAGAAATTACCCTGCTGGTCACCAACCAACTGAATCTCCACATGGTGGGGGTTGATGATGACTTTTTCCAGATAGAGATCGGGATTGCCAAATGCATTGCCGGCTTCGGCTGAAGCGATATGAAAACCGCGTTCCAGTTCGGCCAGATCACGACAGAGGCGCATCCCCTTACCGCCGCCACCGGACACGGCCTTGAGCATCACCGGGTAGCCAATTTCCTGTGCCAGCTGACCGGCTTCTCGAAAGGATGAAACTACACTTTCAGAACCGGGAATGACCGGCACTCCGGCCTCTTTCATCAGGTGCTTGGCTGAGATCTTGTCTCCCATGCGACGAATCTGGTCCGGCGTGGGGCCGATAAAGACCAGCCCGCAGGATTCACAGACTTCAGCAAAGTCGGCGTTCTCGGCCAGGAAACCATAGCCGGGGTGTATGGCATCGGCGTTGGTAACTTCGGCGGCGGCTATGATGCGCTTGAAATCCAGGTACGATTCGCCGGGCGGTGCCGGGCCGATGCAGACATCTTCGTCGGCAAAGCGGACATGCAGCGCATCACGGTCGGCCTGCGAGTATACCGCCACCGTTTTCAAGTCCAGTTCGTGACAGGCGCGTATGATTCGCAGAGCTATTTCGCCACGGTTGGCTATCAGGACTTTGTTAAACAACTATCATCCTTTCAGTGAGCCGGTATCCGAACACAATATTCGGTTCCGGGAAGTCTCACAAACAGTCCGGTAATATACAAGAAACAGCCGCCTATGACAACCCCAAAGACAACGCACATAAGAAAGTCGGAACCACAGGGGTTCCGACTTTAGACTTGTTTTCGACGGAGATATGCCTTGTCGTTACGCGGTTAAAGGCGGTTTGCCACCCGGCCACAGGGGCTTTTATGACAAGTTCCGTTGATCATTTCTCCTGGCAGAGACAAGCCCTGCCACTACGCGGTTAAATGCGGCTTGCCGCCAGTTGCGCCCGGGGACGGTCTTATTCAGAATTTCGCAAGATCACCGGAAGCGTCCGATGGCTCCTGGTTGTCGGATTGGGTTGATTCGTCCTGCCACCTCTCCGAGCTGCCGGTAATACCTTTGGTGCGCAGGTCGAAATCATCCGGGTTGCTGGCGTTTTCCATCGCCTCCTCGAACGAGATCATGCCCTGTTTATGCAGTTTCATGATGGCTTGATCGAATGTCTGCATACCGTACTGAACGCCGCCCTGTTCCATCAACTCGATGATATCAATCGTTTTATCCGGGTCCATGATGCACTCTTTGACGGCCCCGGAGCTGACCATAATTTCCAGCGCCGGCACTCGTCCGGGCATATCGCAGCGGGCCAGCAGTCGCTGGCAGACAATAGCTTTCAGTGTCCCGGCCAGCAACAGACGGATCTGCTGGTGCTGGTGCGGAGGGAAGAAGGAGATAATGCGGGTGACTGTCTCCACGACATTGAGAGTGTGCAGAGTGGTCAGCACCAAATGACCGGTGTCGGCCGCTGTCAACGCTATCGACATCGTTTCCAGGTCACGCACTTCACCGATGAGAATTACATCGGGATCCTGTCGGAAGGCGTGACGCAACGCCGAGGCAAACGTCTCCGTATCGCCGCCCACCTCGCGCTGGGTGATTATCGATTTCTTGTCACGGTAGATATATTCGATGGGGTCTTCGACGGTAAGTATATTGTCCTGGCGGGTGGAGTTCAACTGCTCAATCATCGCCGCCAGTGTGGTCGATTTGCCGGATCCGGTTGTGCCGGTGATGACAACCAGGCCCCGGCGGGTTTTAGCCAGTTGCTGGATGGTGTCGGGCAGATTCAGTTCCTTAAACGATGGTACCGTGGTGTTGACGGCGCGGATAGCGATACCCGAGGTTCCGCGCTGCCGGAAAAGATTGATACGGAAACGTCCCAGTTTGGCTACTGAAAGAGCCAGATCCATTTCGTTCTTGCGGAAAAAGCGTTCCCGCTGTTTTTCATTGAGTATCTGGGAGACAACCTGTTCCATGCGGTCAATTGTCATGGGATCGGTGGCGATCTGTTCCAACTGGCCGTTTACCCTCAAGTGTGGTCGTACGCCGACACGGATGTGCAAGTCTGAGGCCTTGCGGTCAAGCATCTCAACCAGCATTTGCTTCAGATTCATTCAATTCCCTTTCCCGGCTTGGGGTTATTCAGGATCAATCAAAAAGATGGTCTGTCCAAACTCCACCGGCTCCGCGTTGCCGACGCAAATCTTCGCCACCCGGCCACTGACTTCCGATTCAATCTCGTTCATCAATTTCATGGCTTCCACGATGCAGACGACCTGACCGACGGAAATCTTCTGGTTGAGCGAGACGTACGAATCGGCATCCGGCGCCGGGGCTGAGTAGAAGGTACCTACCATGGGTGATTTGATTTCAACCAGTCGGTCGGTCTCTTCGGCTGCGGCAGCCTCGACAGTGGATGTCGTTTGTCCAGCCGGCAGTGGCTGGACCGGTGCCGGGGGAGTAGAGCCCCGCGAAACAACTGTCGGCTGATCGCTGTGGCCGTTGGATGAGGTCGCAACGGGCTGCGTGATCTTGATCCGACGCCGCCAGGTGGAAATTTCCAGCGATTCTATTTTGGACTCTTCCACCAGCCGTATAAGTTGCCTGATATATTTTTCGTTCATGTTACTACCTCAGCGGCAATGCGTTCACCATTGAAAGACAGAAAACCCGCCTGCAGCCATGTCCTCTGAAAACAGTATACAGAAATCGGATTACAGCACCAACAAGTTTTTTGGAGTCCTGTTGAGTACCTTACAGCTGTTGCGAGTGACAACTACGTCATCCTCTATCCGGACCCCGCCCCAGCCGGAAAGGTAGATGCCCGGCTCAATTGTTATGACATTGTTGATCTTCAGTTTATCCTCGGAGGCAGTCGATAGCCGTGGTCCCACGTGGATGAAAAACCCTATTCCATGACCGGTACCGTGGCCGAAGTTCTTGCCATACCCGGCCCTCTCAATAATATTCCGGGCGGCGGCATCGACTGCTTTGCCGCTGACACCGGCCTTGACCTTTCTAATGGCCGCTTTATGGGCTCTCAGAACAATCTGGTAGATTTTTTTCTGTTTTGATGTCGGTTTCCCGACAACGATAGTGCGCGTCATGTCTGAGACATAACCATCGACGGTGGCTCCGAAGTCAAAGGTGATGAATTCTCCCTTTTTTACTTTTTTGGCCGAGGCCGCTCCATGTGGCAACGCCGAACGGTAGCCGGAGGCCACAATGGTTTCAAAAGCCGGTTTCTCAGCGCCCAGCATCATCATCTGGTACTCGAGTTCCGCTGCCAGCTCTCTTTCCCGAACGCCCGGAGCTACCAGATTCAGGACTCGCTCGAAGGCCAGGTCCGAGACAGACACCGCTTTTTTAATGCTGGCGATCTCGCTTTTCTCCTTTACCCAGCCAAGATCAGCCATGAGCTTGTCCGCCGGTACCATTATGGCGTCAGGAAGAGCCTGGCCCAGTCTGTTTAGCCTGGCAACGGTCAGGTATTCGCTGTTGTACCCATAACGGCATCGTCGAGCGTTGAGTCGCGGGAAATCCATCAGGCTGTCGACAGGATCTCGTTTGATGATCGACACTTTAGCTCCCTTTACCTGTTGTCGGGCCTGGTCGGCGTAACGGAAATCAGTGAAAAAATCGGTTCCACCCGGACCTGTCACCAGCAGACCGGCCGTGCCGGTGAAACCGGTCAGATAACGGACATGGTCGAGATGGGAGACGATCATTCCGTCAAGATTGTCGGATTTGAGTTTCTTTTTCAGGTTATTGATTCTCAGAGTCGACATGGCTAAGTTCCTTATTCTTGATTTTGCTTTCAGCTAAGGCGAGTTTTTCGCTCAGTCGGGGGGCATTGTTCTCGGCGCACACAACGCGGTAAACCTCTGCTGCCAGCCGGGCGTGCCCCTGTGCCAGGTAGAGGTCCCCAATGGTCTCGGTAAAAAAGGGAATCCTGTTTGGCCGGACAGGAACTTCGTTTTCAACGGGGGCTGCCGTCAACCGTGCCGGCGCAATTGTCTTCCGGGCGGTTCGGGTTGACCGTTTCACATCCGACTTCAGACCGCGACAGTGAGCGTCGATTTCGAGAATGCGGCTGTAATTGGCCAGGGCGCTGACCTGGTCGCCGCCGGCAAACCTGATATCACCGAGATACTTCAATGCCACCAGGTTATCGGGATCGATCGCCAGCACCCGGTAGTACTGCTCGGTCGCGGTTTCAATCTGTCCCGCCCGATGTAGAGCCAGGGCGTAGATGAGCCGACCGGAAACCGAATGCGGGTGCTGCCCCAGGTGCTCTTTGCAGCTTTCAACCGAGCCTGAGTACTTGCCCTCGTCGAGCAACCGGGCTGCCTGTGCCGGAAGGTAACCCTGGGACGACAATTCAGCGGTCAGATCTATCGGTCGCTTGTCAATCAATCGGAACATCAAGGCATAAATAAGGACGTCGGTGCCGAAAGGCAAGAACTCTTGCGCCGGTGCAGTCCGGGGTTTCACTGTATGGCATGAAAAAACCGGTCGGCCACGGGGCACGGGGCCGACCGGCGAAAACCGGATTGCTTACCGGTAGTACTTTCAGTCAGAGAGGGTGAGCCTTCTCTACTCCATCTTCGGTTCGTCCTCAGCCGGGGTATCCGGGGCAGGCGTTTCCTCCGGCGGGGACGTTTCACCAGCGTCAGCTTCGGATGCCGGTGCCGCCTCGGCTTCAGTCTCGGGTGGGACTTCGGCGGTTGGCGTTGCGGCTGCGGGAGCCTCAGGGTTCGGACTCTCGACCGGTTCCGCCGGCTGATCGGCTGCGGTTGTCTCCTGCTTGAGCTCCTCCGGCATCACGTCAGCCATTGATTGTGTGGTCTCTGACGGATGACTCTGAAGGAACTGATCAAGCTCGGTCCGTTCCCGTTTTTTATAATAGGCTGCCACCGAAAGCACGATCTTGTGCTGGTTACGATCAAACTCAATCACCTGCAGTGGCAGTTGGTCATTCTCCTTAAAGATGCCGGTGGGATCAGTAAGGTCCTTATGGCCCAGTTGTGAAACCGGGACAAACCCTTCCACGTCACCGTCGAGACTGACCACCACACCACGATCCAGGACCTTACACACGCTCCCCAGGCATTCCGTTCCGTTCGAGTATTTCTTGGCTATCTGGGGCCAGGGGTCTTCCTGGAGCTGCTTATAGCCAAGAGAGATGCGGCGGTTGTCGTGGTCGATCTTGATGATTTTAACGTCGACCCGGTCACCCTTCTTCAGTACCTCGGAAGGGTGCTGAATACGTTTGGTCCAGGACATATCCGAAATATGAACCAGACCATCAATTCCTTCTTCCAGTTCCACGAAGGCGCCAAAGGCAGTCAGATTACGGACTTTTCCGGTGACCACCATATTGACCGGATACTTTTCTTCGATGGTCAACCAGGGATCGGGTTCCATCTGCTTTATTCCCAGCGAGATCTTCTCGTTTTCCTTATCTACCGACAGAACCACCGCTTCCACCCGATCGTCGACACTCATGATCTTCGACGGATGTTTTATGTGCTGGGTCCAGGACATTTCGGAGATGTGAATGAGTCCTTCAACACCCTTTTCCAGTTCCACGAAAGAGCCGTAGTCGGTGATGGAAACAACCCGGCCGGTTATTTTCTTGCCCAGTGGGTACTTTTGCTCGATGTTTTCCCAGGGGTAGGGAGTCATCTGTTTCAGGCCGAGGGAGATGCGGGAAGTCTTTTCGTCAAAGTCGAGAATTTTCACGTCGATCTTTTCGCTGAGAGAGGCCATTTCGGAGGGATGACGGATACGCCCCCAGGACATATCGGTGATGTGCAGGAGTCCGTCAACACCGCCAAGGTCGATGAAGACACCGAAGTCGGTGATGTTCTTGACGACACCCTCGCGTACCTGGCCGACGGATATCTCGTTCAGCAGCGTATCGCGCATCTTCGACCGCTCTTCCTCCAGCACGATTCGTCGTGATACCACGATGTTGCGTCGATTCTTGTTGAGCTTGATGATGCGTACATCCATTGCCTGCGAGATGAGGGCATCGAAATCCGGTACCTGGCGGAGCGCCACCTGCGATCCCGGCAGGAAGGCATCGACGCCCATGATATCCACCACCAGGCCACCCTTGATGCGGCGCACTACCTTGCCTTCAATGGTTCCTCCGGAGTCGTGCACCTCGCGGATCTTTTCCCAGACCCGCATGAAATCGGCTTTCTGCTTGGATAGAATCAATTGACCGTGGGAGTCTTCGATCTGTTCCAGGTAGACTTCCAGTTCGTCGCCGATCTTGACATTGAGCGGCGTGCCGAATTCATCGATGTCGACAATCCCCTCCGACTTGAAGCCGACATCCACCAGCACATCGTTGCGGGTGACACCGACCACGTGGCCGGCAACGACTTCACCTTCCTTAATGTCCCGGATGGTGGAGTCGTACATATCGACCATGGCCTGGTACTCTTCGGGATCGTAGACGACACCGGCGACGTCGGTAATGCGTACTTTTCCGACGTCTTGTATAATTGGCTCGGGGACGCGGGTATCCCTGGTCAGGGCTTTCTCGGCGACACGTTTATGGCGGGTGGTAGTCACCCGTTCGCGTTGCAGTTGTTGGGGCTTTGCGGCCTCTTTTACTGCTGCTTCAGTCGCTGCCGATGAGGTAATCTTGGTTTTTACCTTTTTGGTTTTTCTGGCGGATGTCGCCTTGCGTTTGGAAAATGTTGTGGTTGGCCCGGTGGCCGTCTTTTTGGCTTCTGCCATTAGGTTTTGAGAACCTCCTTATATAATCAATCCAATGGTTTGGATTTTTCCCGGTGGGAAACCATCAGATGCTTGCCGCCAAAAACCCCTCGGGGATTCAGCGGCGAATTTTATATATACAATATTGTCGGAAATTGGCAAGCGAATTTTGCCCCCGGAGGAGCGTTATTTCAACGGTCTGCCGCCGGCCATGTCTGATTGTCGTTCGGCCATAATTGCTTCTTTCAGGCGAGCAATCTCGGTCATGATGCCTCGGGCGATTCCCTGGTAGCCGTCTTTGCTGATCGGAAACGACTTTACCCATTGCGTCGGCAGCGGTTTGCCATATATCAAACGGAGTCGCTGACGACCTTGTAAGCAGCGGCGAAGTTGGTCAGTCCCAGAAAGATAGGCGGGTACAATGGGGCACTCGGCCTGTCTGGCGATGATACCCACACCCGGTTTTGGGTTGAGCAGTTCCCCCCGGCGAGATCGGGTTCCTTCGGGGAAAACTGTCAGTCCGTTGCCCTCTTTGATGGTAGCGACAGCAGCCTTGAGAGCCCGACGGTCAATGGTGCCCCGACGCACCGGCAGTGCGTTTACCCGCTGCAAAAGGGCGGAGAAAACATGGTTTTCAAACAGTTCTTCCTTGGCAAAAAAATATATGTCACGCGGCACCCAGCAGCCGACAAAGAGGGGATCATAGTAGGCTACGTGGTTGCTGGCCAGTATGAAACCACCGGTCGGGGGAAGGTTTTCCCGACCCGAAACGCGAGCTCGCAATATCATTCCGGACAGGATACGTGATGCTTTCCAGCCAATATAGTAGGGGACGTTCATCGATCCCCGGCTGCTGCCTGTGCCAGTGATACGATTTTGTCGACCTGCTGTTCGATGGTGAGATCGGTTGTATCCAGCAAATGGGCATCTTCGGCCCTGGTCAACGGGGAATGGGCTCTATTGGAATCAAACCCATCCCGTCGCCGGATTTCCGCAACCTGTTGCTCCAGCGTGCTTTCTATACCCAGTTCGGTAAGGTCGCTCAGGCGCCGGCGGGCACGTTCGCTGATCGAGGCCTGCAGGAAGATTTTGACTTGAGCCCCGGGGAACACAACGGTGGTCGTGTCTCGCCCTTCGGTTACCAGGGAACCGTCTTTTCCCAATTGTTGCTGCCTGGCCACCATTGCCCGGCGCACCAGCCGGTGCGCTGATACTTCCGAAACATGGGCCGTTACCTCAGGGGTGCGAATTTGCCGGGAGATGTCAACGCCGTCAATCAAGACGTGGTTGTTGCCCTGGCGGTTGTCGAAATCGAGCTTCAACTCCGAAACAGCGGCCGCCAGGCGGCGCTCGTCGGTCGGGTCGATACCGTTGCTGAGGGCGTAGTATGTCAGAGCTCGATACATGGCGCCGGTGTCCAGATACCGGTAACCAAGCCGCCGGGCCACCAATAGGGCAGTTGTTGATTTGCCGGATCCGGCCGGTCCATCGATGGCGATAATCATCCCGGTCGGAAAGGTGTGATTATTTCTGTCGGCGGTCATGCCAACGATACTACTCCATGCCGGGGCTGAAGGCAATCGGAAAATATCGGTCGCTGTCGGTTAGCCGGTAGCCTGCCGAGTCAGGGAGAACCGACAGAATCAGCGGTAACCGGTCTGGAAGGCGGAGAGCCAAACCACCGAGTATAGATACTGTCGAAGCGCCCGCTGTCTTTGATTTCTTTTAGTGCCTGGTTTATTTTCTGAAGTTTCTCTGTGTCGCCCTTGCGAACTGCCAGGCCGTACTGCTCCTCGGACATTATCTCTCCGACGATTTTGGCGGTGCCGAGCTGCTGGACCAGAGCCTTGGTGGTCGGAAAATCGTTCAGAACAACATCGAGATTGCCGGCGGCCAGATCGTCAAATGCCTGGCCGATGTTGTCATAGGAGTACACGTGCAGACCTTCCATATCTTGTGCCATCATCTCGCCGGTAGTGCCGAGCTGAACCCCCACTTTCTTTCCTGTCAGGTCCTGCGCGCCGCTGATGCTGCTGTCTTCCAGAGGCACTGCGATTGACTGACCGGCCGTAAAATAGGCGTCGCTAAAATCAACCAGTGCCGCCCGCTTCTGAGTGATGGTCATAGCCGAGATGATGATGTCGAAGTCACCGGCTTTCAGACCGTCCACGATCTTGTCAAACGGCGTTATTACAAACTCTATTTGCCAGTCGTTAAGTCGGCTGATTTCTTTTATGAGGTCGACATCGAAACCGGCCGGCTGATTGGTGGCCGGATTGATGCTCTCAAACGGCGGGTAAGTGGCGTCGGTACCCACTTGTACAACTGAGGCTGATGTCCGGGTCTGTGATTCTTGCTCTCCCGCGCAGGCGGCCAACAGCAGCACCGTCAACAGTGCTAACGGCAGAAATCGCATTGCTCTTATCATAATCTCCCCATGACTGATCTGTATGTTGCTTTCTGCTTTCAAGGAAACCGGATCGGTACGGCTTGTCAACTTGTTTGTCGGACGCAACCACAATGAAAACGGGCGGCAGAAGCCGCCCGCTTTGGAATTGTCCGCAAAATCCGCATTCAGAAAAAGTCGATTGAAAGCGATCCCAGCCGATCATCAAGGTTGATTTCTATGTGATTGCCGGCGGAATCAAAACCGCTGGTCATAAAGCCATCATCATCGCTAACCAGTCCAATACGACTGAGATAGGAGCGGTAGTCCTGCCCCAGTACCTTCAGACCAACGCCGTGGGGTACGCGCAGCCGCAAGTTGGAATCTTCGCCGGCAATATCGATTTTCACATATGGCTCGAGATCACCCAGTTTGAGGTATACCCGAGCGTCATCAGCCATCAGTTTCAGTTTCTGCAGGGGGGTCGTTGAGAGGTTGAGGTGCAAATCAGCCCCATTGCCGGTACATTCCAGATTCAACGGAATCTTTTCCGGGAACCGCAGGTACCAATCCTGGGTGTCATCGGTGTTGATTACTATCGCCCCGCCCAGAAGACTTTGAGAACGACTGATGAAAGTAACCGTAGCTTCATTGTCTCGAACTCGGTAAGTGATTTTGGGTTTACGAGTGAAACGATCAAATCGGGCATAGAGCCCGTCCTCACCGGAGTCACGGATAGTCAGGTCGGTTTCGTCCAGTTCCAATACGGCGTGCAGAGTTTCAACGGAGGGATCAAACTCCTGTTGGTAGGTCGATGCCGAGAAAAAGTTGCCTTCGGATCCGTTCAGACTGCCGGAAGCTGCAATGAACAAACCGCCCAGGAATAATCCGACCGATGTCAGATAGGAAATGAATCGGACTCTGGTTTTGGCGAAGATTTTCTCAATACCGACGGCTATCAGCACTACCGGGAACCAGATCAGCAGGTCGGGCCAGAAGTTGTCATTAAAAACGTTGGTATTACGCAGCAGCAGCAAAACTCCCAGCAGGATTAAAAACATTCCCCATCGAAAGCGCGCCGGAGTCATGATACACCACCGTTCTGAGTGTTATTCGGCTGCCGGCAGACATCTATGGCCGGTTCCGACTCTGTTTCAGGTCGGTGGCTACGCCGGAATATCAACAGCAGTCCCACGACAACCAGGATTACCGGCCAGAACTCATCCCAGTTGAACCAGAACCAGTTTTCGCGTACCAGCAGGATGACGCCGATAGCCATGAGGATGATTCCCGGCAGGTACTTGTTCCAGGGTGTGTACTCGCGGTCGATGGGAACCGGCGCCACTTCGGGTGGCCGCATGGGGATGATAATCCAGGCGATAATGTAAGCCAGAATCCCAAAACCGGTAGCCAGGAATAACAGGACGGTTATGACTCGTACCAGGACGGGGTCGACGTCGAAATACTCGCCCAGTCCGCCACAGACGCCGCCGATGATCTTGCTGGTGGTGGATCGGTATAGTCGTTTATGCATACCAACTCCTTGCAGGTGGCTATTAGTCTTCTGGAGAAAATATACGGTTTAGCCGGGCAAAAGTTGTTTCAAAAATTCCGGCGCAGGTAGTCGACGGCTAAAAAAGCAGACGGCTAAAAAAGCATTGACAGTCACCTGAAAACAGATATACTGAAAGTTGTTTTTTAGAGGTTTCGACTGTACTCCCGTGTAGCTCAGTTGGTAGAGCAGCTGACTGTTAATCAGCGGGTCGCTGGTTCAAGTCCAGCCGCGGGAGCTATTTGATACTCTTTTCGAACTCCATTACCCAAGAACATATATCAGCGACTGGGACTCATCCCGATCCAGCCATGTAACCCGCCTTTTGGTTGCAGGTTAGCGGAGCGCCGCTTGACCCGACAAGTGGCCTGCATCCCTGGTCCTCGTCGCGTACTGGCCACGAACCGGTGGAAACCGCGCCTAAATGGCCAATGATCTCGATTCCTGTGACTTAGATCAAGATCTCAGAACGGACCCGAATGCGGTTGCTCTGCCTACCGTGCCTCAACAAAGTGGAATCAGGTCGCTGAAGTGTGACTTAACTTAAGCCACCCCACTGTCCACTTTGTTTGAAGACGTACAGTCAAACAACAATCGTCGTCCATTTGCCAGGTTCACAAGACACGTATCCGCGTTACCGAGTGGATAGAATGTCATTTTATGCATAAGATTCCTCCTCAGAAATGAAGGACGTTTGCCTGATGAGGAAATGCGGTCTAATCATTGCAGCTTGAACCCATCCTTCAGGTCTTCCAATAGCTTATTGATTTCTTTAGTCGCCTCTTCGGGCGGTACTTCCTTGCCGTCGCCAAATGTGATTTGAACCCGGAATTGCAGCGGTATATTGCTCTTGGTCTTGATCTCAAGCAGTTGCGGGATGATATCGCCTAAATCCTGAATCTGGGACGGTTCAAGCTCCGCAGCTGCCACAAGGCTCTTGGAGGGCACGCCCGCTCTTCCAACACCGCCGGTGCCCCCGGCTCCTGCGCCGGCACCGGCTGCTACTTGGAGCTTAACGGATTGGGCGTTTGCGTAGTCACATGGCCATTCTGTGGAACCGTCGCCCAACTCTATCCAACGAGCGTTAATCGAAGCGGATATGACGTCCTTCACAGTCTTCCAGGGCAGATTCTGGCCAATCTTCTGAGACACGGCTGTCGCGATGGAGAACGCTGTTGCTTTATTGTCCTTCCATCCGCCAGGTAAATTTTCAGGAAGGATTTCCGCGGCAGGGGGCGGACTTGGCGGCATATGGAGCTTGGCTTCCGCAGTCAGAATTCCAGACGGAATCTCTTCGGCGAGAATGCTCGCTGGTCCGTTTAGTAGCCACAGGCTTCCAGCTTCTACTGCCGCGCTCACAGCCGATTCCACTGCCTCCTGGCTTGCTTTGGGAATGTGCATAGGCTCTTGGTAGCCATTACGCTGAACTTGAACCATATTCGAGCCACCAAAATAGTCTGTAACATCTCTAACTTGTATTTCATCAGTAGGCCAAAGGCCGGGCAGTTTATCCTTAATCAAAAGATATGAAGGTACATCTGCCAATTCAGCTGCCTCAGAGAGAACCAGCTCCAATGCCGGATCGGACAGCGCATTCTCGTCTGGTCGTACAAACCACCACGTCCGGAATGATCCATCGGGGCGTGTTAGTCTCAAGACAAACGAACCCTGCTCACACCCGTCTACAAGCGTGTCGAGGATTGCTCGGGCTTGTAGCATCTTGGGAAGGTGGGGCAACTGTGCAAAGGCTCCGGAGAGATCCTTTACGCGCCGTGATGTTTCACCTTCCCGCCAGAGATCATATGGTCCATCCGGCAGTAAGGCTTCGGCGGTGATTGCGGAATCTTGCACTCGTGATCGTTGGTCGTTCTTGACGATAGAGAAGTGAAGTTCCTCTGTCACATTGATCTTGAATGCTTGGGTTTCATCCTTCTCCGAAACGGTTACAACAATGCAATACGCTTGTTTGATCGATTCCGGAACGCGGCCCTTTGCCTTCTGGATGTTTATCGTGAGGGACTGCATTCGCGCCGGATCAAGATCACCTTCCTTCTCCTGCTCTTTCAGCTCACCGTACACCTGCTCCCATGCCAAGTGCTCTCGGACCCTTAAAGAGGCAACATCAACGCCATCATGTGATGGTGTCAGAAGTAGCACTGCATTTCTGTAGACCCTCGGCTTGTCCGAACCGGTTGTTTCATCGAGGAATCGCTTTGCTTCTGGACTTGGTTTACCGGAGTCAGAAGCGGCGCTCGGCCCCAGTACAGCGTAATGAAAGTGTCCGTCATCTTCAATGTCGCGGGGGCGGGCGGGCAGATTGTGAACCTTCACACCGGCGGCTGAGGCACCCGATACGAGTGACTTTGCCTTGCCGATTTCATCGAGCAGTCTCGCACGCACGATGTCGTCAGAAATACGACTCGCGGCAACGTTGTGCATTTGCACTAGGTTTGGGCGATTACCAAGGCGCCAGGTGTTTGGAAGCTCATTCTCATTGACCCCTGTGTATCGATCATCAAGCCAATGGCTAACCTGTGCCCACCGTTTCAATCCTTTTTCCAACTCTATTTTATCCGGACGTGTCGGCCCGAGCAACAGGACAAGATCCCGCGTGCGCACACTCTGACCAATCGGCTGTGAGTGCAAAAAGGTCGCCATGACCGCCTGTTCGATCTCACGGAAGGGAAGACCTACGGCTTCCTTTTGGATGTCTCTGGCTCTTAATAATTCGCCCTCAATAATTCCCGTCCACGCCTGCTTCTTGCCTTCATGTCCTTCTGTATCTGCAATCGTAACCAGCTCGCGAGTCGCCTCGGCAATACCTTCTCTGTCCGGTGCGTTCAGGAACACAGCGGGACCAACTATCGGACTCTGGTCCCACTTCTCTGCTCCCCTGAGTGCAAGGGCGAATGTGCGTAAAACACCGCGTGCCCGCTGGAACCGATCAAGCTGGGTCCACTTGGTGTAGAAAACTTCGGTAAGGTCAGGGTGGAATGGGTAGCTCTTTACGAATCTCTCTTCGGCCTCAGCACCCTGTTTAGCGGTCTGCTCGTCAACTGCAAATATGCCCTTGAGCGCTGCCTGCACGTGCTGCCGAAATACTTCTTTGTCTTTCAACGATTCCGGAGTGAAGAACCGTCTTCTGAGCAGTTCCGCGACATCTTCCTTTACAACGGGTTCAACAGCTTCCTCGCGCTGTCTTTGGAATATGTCGTATAGATCACCCTGCAGCTGACGCCCAAAAGCATCTGCTTTCTTTGGATCACTCGCTAGAAGTGATGCCACTATGCAGCAACGGTCAACTTTCGCCGCTGCCTGGGTCAGGTACTGGAAAAAGTTGACTATGCGGTCTTGCCACTGCCTGTCCATCCCGGCCTTTTCACGAACATAAACCAGAACTTCGTCGATCAAGATCAAAACGCCAAGGCCATCCTTGGTGGGTATTTCGAGAAGTTCCAACAGCAGATTCTCAGCAGGCGCGCTTTCACGTTCCTCAGCCTTCTCTTCCGGATGAAGGAGCTTCAGGCCGTCATCGCCGGCTAGCTGATAAGCCAAAATACTCCACGGGTGTTTTAGCGTGCGAACCTTACCGTCCGAGCCTACAACAGACATACCCTTTTCAACATCCAGCTTATCAAAGCAGAGCGCGACCACCCTGGCCTTTGGAAGGGGCTGGCCAATCGCCTCTTTGAATTCAGCAACCGATGGCAAATCTGGAAGGTTGTCCGGATCGTGCACAAGATGGCGAAGTGTGATAAGAGTATGAGTCTTACCACCGCCGTAAGTCAATTCGAGCTGGCGAATGGCTTTGTCGTTCTTGCCGGCTACCCGAAGAACAACATCTCGTACAAGCTGACGCAGATTATAAGTCGGGTATGTGAGGGCAAAGAACTCTTTTGGATCCTCATAGACCTTCCGCTTGCCACTCTGCATCATGACCTCGTAGAGATCAGCGGCAAACATATTCAGCGTGAGCTTGCCTGATCTCAGCTCATCCCGCAGCTTTACTACTTCGTGCCAACTTTTCCAAGGTAACTTTGCCATATCAATTATCTCCTAAACCCATTGGGTAATGAATGTCTTTCGGTGCACCTTTTGCCTGAACATGGTTACTGAGGCTTTCCAGTATCGAGCGTTCCGAAGAGCCTTCCGGTGAAAGTTCGATAAACGATTGGAGTAGTCGCTTGAAAAGCTCTTGCCTTCGAAGTCCATTGTCATCAATGTAGTCATCTACTTTCTGAACATCCCCCGCCTTCCAAAGGTGCATGAGACGATGTATCCGATCTATTAGGGGCACAGGCTTCCCAGCGGGGGCCTCGTATCCCATTGTACGCCCCTTTCGATGTGCCCAAGTCTTCAGCTTTACAGTGCTTCCTGATCCGGATTCCGAATCAGACTCCGCATCGGGATCACTGTTCTCTTCATCATCATTGGATGACGCTTTGCCACCAGTTCGTGCAAGTAAATCCCAAGTCGTTTCAAGATCGCGATCGGATAGTCCACAAGAGACTGCGTATAAGATACAGGTTCCGGATGGCGCCTCTTCCATACCAAAATCATGCCGATGCAAGAGATAATATGCAGTTGGTTCATCGAGTCTATCCACCGCGGCCATATCCGCCCCCTGGCTATCGCCAGCCAAAACTTGCCCGACGACAAAATCAACTACCATCCGGCGCACGTGATTTAAGAACTCGCCAACAGTCATTACCTCACCTGGTGAATTTGCTTTCTTAACAATGGGATGCTTACTATAAGCCTCCATCGCAGGCCCTGTTGCAGCCCAAACGAAGTCCGGGCCTCTGATTCCGGCATCCCAAAATTCACGGAGATTCTCAGTAATGTTGTATCGCATTTCCTCAAGCACTTTATTGTCCCAACCTGGTTTTGCCTCAATGGGTCTCTTTTTGCAGACAAGCCAAACCGACGATGCAAGGGATGCTGTGGTAATTGCATTGGTCCTCACTCCACGCTCAGTCTGAATTGGCCAGCTTCCATTGACTACGAATCCCGCCTTGATAATTGACCCTGCCAACGCCTCCCACGCGTCAGGCTGCTTATGCGCAAACACGACAACCATTCTGCCATGTGCAGACAGAGCATTATTACAGACATTAAACGCTTTGGCCATTCCTTCTTCATAGGCTCGTTTAGATTGCTTGCGATTGCCTTCATAAGCACCAGGATCGTCGATCAACTCTCCATCTGCTTCTGATGCATCCCAATTGGGACTTAGTTCAATATTGTTCTCAGATTCTGAATCATTGTCCCTGTGAGACGTCCGTTTCATCCAGACGTAAAAGAAATCCATCAAATCAGCGTATGGTATGGCGTCGTAATAGGGTGGATCAGTGAATACGAAGTCGGCTTGTTTTTGATTACGATATTTTAGCACCGATCTACAATCGACATTACAAACTGAAGATTGTTTGGTTGCCTCGAGGATATTTGATAATGCCATTACGGTCCATTCAAGAGCTCCCAAGAAACATCCAGCAGAGTTACCGATGGGGTTTGTTTCACAGAAATCCCAAGTCCATGAAAATGCAAACCTCGCAAATGTTCCTCGAATGGCTTCGAGACCAAGTATCCAAGTCGCCAAAGCACTTCCGTAGTCAGCTGTTTTGTCAATAATTAGAGTAAGGTATTTTTCTATTGCTTCGTTCCAGTCTTTCGAATAACCGCAATCGCTTCTTTCATTTTGTGAATCCCGGACGCTTTTCAATAGGGCAGCCAAAGCAAGAAGTTGCCGATTTGTAAATAGCTCTCGCCAAGTCTTAAGCCCGTAACCAGGTAATTGTGAACCTACCGCCCTATGTCGGTCTGCGCTTGGGAGCGGTTCGTCCGGGACTCCATACGGAATATGAGAGTAGGCATTTTCAATGTGCTGGTCACTTACAACAGCAACATCTATCTCGTGCTCCGTGAACCGCCGATACTCCTTCCCATTATTACCATTCACAACTACCGCAAGGGGGATTGTACCCATAGCTTTGTTCCGACCAATTACCTTCATATCCTGAGTTGTCATGATCGTGCCGCAGCAAGGACACTTAGTACCAGATCGCGACATTGTCCCCGACCCTATTCGCTTGTCATGTTCTCGCTTCTGAGCAGCATTACCGCCCTTTATTGGCACATTCTGATTGATGCTAAAGGTGACACCGGTGTTATCGTTGTTACGCTGCATTTCAAGCAATACCCGTTTCCTGTCCTTCTTGCAAAGCCAGAGTGTTTTGAGGAGTGGGATTTCTGCGCGACAGTTCTTACACGTCACTGTTCGAGCCCAAAGATACGCCACTGGCGGCTTAGACACCCATCTGGGATTTTTCTTATCCTCCAAGTACTTTTTGTCAAATCGTTCATTCAACGAGTCTATATCAGTCGTACCATCATCCTTTAGTGGGACCAGCTTCATGGACTGCTTTTCGTAGGGTTTGGCTTTCTTCTTATCCAACGGCTCGAAATCCGCATATGTCGGGTAATACTCTACGAGTTCCTGGCGCGCCTGGGACAACACCCAATGTCCCCATGCCCTCACATGCCAAGCCAAATCAGCCTTTGGTACACGTCCCGAATCTGGTCTGTCGAATAGACCAGGCTTGTTTTTTTCATTCTCGATCTGCTTTTTTGTCTTTCTTGTTCGATCTCGCAGGTGAGGATGAGCCCTGTAAAAGGCCTCCATAAAGTCATCATCTTCGAGGATGAAGACCGGTAAAGGGTGTGTTCTTCCGGCCAGTTTCTGGGGATATTCCAGAGTACACTTCAGGATGAACCACGCCACCGGATTTATATCTACAGCGGTCGCTTCGCACCCCAACCTCATCGCCTCAAGCGGAATCGCCCCACCACCAGCAAAGGGATCGAGCACCTTTGGTGCTCTGCCGTCATATGCTTCGCGTATCTTCTGCCTAAACCAAGCCAGATCCTCAGCATTCTCGGTCTCACGCTTCCAGTGAAGGATGCCGCCTTCGGTTTCTTCCTTGATCCTCTCAACGACACGCCCATTTGGCATGCGTTTCTTTTCGACCTTCTTAACGACTTTACCACCGATCTTCTCACACAACTTCTGCCGTTCCTCTGGCGTTCCAGGATCAGGCAACAACGTAGCAATCAGAGCCGCCCGGCAAGCTGCCAATGGGCGGCGCGCAGGCCAGATATGAAGGGTTGATATGTGTCCGTGACGAACATTCTTTTCATGCACCGAATCAAGTGATGCCTGCTTCAGCGGAAAGGCATGCTCAATTAACCTTGGCTTATCTTCCATCTATAGTCTCCAGTTCCTATGATATTTCGCTTTCAGAAGCTTCCACAATCTGCTTTGCTCCGATCAACATGCTTCCTTTGTTTTTGGCAAGTAGTCGATCAAAGGGGTCCTGCACCCGAAGAAGACGCGGATTGGAGGTTGCACAATCGTAAACGACATAGAGCCAGTAGTTCTCTTTAAGATTGCAGGCTTTAGCCCACTCATTTGCCTTCATTTCGATCTCTCCCGAAGCCAAACGCCCTTTTACCTCCACAGCGATCTTGTCACCTGCAGGCGGTATCAGTAAGAGGTCAAATCCCGGGTGCGCGGGAAGACCGCCAGCTAGCGCGAGGTCTGGGGTGTGAACATCTACGACCGTTGCACCGGACGCTTCGGCATAGGCCCATGCCAACTGCATGGCAACTTTCTCTGTATTTGTATCAGACTGCTCGATGTCCCTCGGATCACTGGAAGGCACTACCAGAGCATGTGCGATGAACTCGAGATCACCGTGCATTATCAATTCTGGTTCGCGTCTGAGTACAGTAATGGCATTCTCTCGTCGCGACGACAGCTCTCTTTGTCGATCCTTGATCCGCGCGAGTTCTGTTGCGGCCGCCCGACTGCCACCTCGCGCTTTTTGGGACATTTTGGCTCTGGTGGTGGCAAGCTCCGACTCCTGGAAGTCAAAACCGCGAGCCATAAAGGCCTCGCGCTCGGGCAGTGATTCCAGCAACTTGTTTCGGTGTTCTACTGCCATACTTCGGCCAACCCGTTCGGCAAGATATGCCTGTGCTTGTTCTTTGAATTTCTCGGCCGTTGCCGCTAAACGCTGCCCTTCCGCAGGTAACCCGTTGCCACCTTTGAGAATCATAAGGTGTTCGACAGGGCAGAGAGTTATCTCCGAGCCTTCCGACTGTTTGACTCCGACAAGGCGGCATTCAATAGTCTCGAGCTGTGAAAGTTCGGCAAGATCAGGATCGGCTTGTCGAATGACACTGAGCCTGGCTAGATGAAAGAGATACGGCTTGATTGTCGTCGGATCGACGAATACCGCACCCCTGCTTGCATCCGAGCCAAGTTTCGCGTTCACAACTGTCCGAAACTGTTCAAACATTGGTTCGCCAGGATGCATCCAGATGCTTGACTTGCGATCCTTCGGACGAACGACAGTAAGACGATCTCTCTGTGACTCTGAATAAGCTTCTAATGCTGGCATGAGAGGATCAACGGCACCATGTTGAGCTGGACCTAGCGTAAAGGTTTTCGCTAGGTCTCCTTCTACTTCCATATTGACTAGTGGCGCCGCAGATTGAATGAAGTTCCTGACGTAGCCGGGAAGCAATCTGTACAGAGTTTCCTGTCCCAAGTCCTCTCTCAGCCGGGGCAATTCCTTCTTTACATCACCACCGTCACCGTATATCTGCTTTTCCTTAAACGCCAACGCTATGACCTGTTCTTTAGTCAAACGGCCTTCGAGTTCCTCAGCAATACTATCAGCATCGCCAACCATAGCTCGTTCCATGTACTTCTTGATCGATATGTCCGAAAAAACCCGACCGATGCTGTCGAACACCTTGTCTGACTTTAGTTCTTTCCTAATCTTCTCCAGCTTATCCAAGAGCGTCTTGAGTACCTTACCCTCACGGGTCGACGGCGCGACGAGGTTCAAGATAATGACCGGATCGTGATCTTGACCATATCTGTGGATGCGTCCCATACGCTGTTCCAGGCGTGCTGGATTCCACGGCACATCATAATTGATCATGATCCAGCAGAACTGGAGGTTGATACCTTCACCAGCCGCATCCGTGCAGACCAGGAATCGGGCGCCACCCTCTTCCAGCGATGAGCGGAAACGCTCAACTTGTTCTTCGCGCTCTGCGTAATGCATGCCCCCATGAATTTGGGCTATCTGGCCAGTGTAGCCAAGGCCTTCGAGGCGACGCACAAGAAACTGAAGCGTATCTCTATGCTCAGTAAAAACGATCAGTTTCTCTTCACGGAATTTCTTGTCAGTAATGACCTCGCGTAGCCGATCAAACTTTGACTCCTGGCCTGCGTCGTACACTTGCTGAGCGAGATCACGCAGCCGTTCTACTTCTTCTCTTTCAGCTTCCAGGTCTGCGAGAGATGCCGCCACCACTCCTCTCAGTAGTTTGTCCTCGGCAATCTCGTTTTCTTCCCGATCTTGATCCGTAGATTCATCGTCTGCCGTCTTGGATTCGAAAATGTCATCCGAATCTGACAACGCTCTTTGCATTTTAAGAAGCTCTTCAAAGGAGAACTTGCCCTGCTGAACATCACTAATGATGTTTTCAAGTTTCTCTTTTCTTCTTTCAAAGGAGCAGAGGAGCGCAAATGTAGAACTAGCCAATCGACGCTGGAAGACACCCATCGCTAGCTGAGCTGCTGACTGGTTTAACATCTGCGCGCGGTTGTATACATTGCGTAAGTACTCTGTAGTTTCATCATATAGCCGCTGCTCACTTACCTCACCCTGTGTTAGGTCGAACCCGAGTGTATCGGATATCCTCTTTGGATAAAGCGGCTTCCCATCTAGATGAACCATCTCCTCCTTCGTGCGACGAATGAAGTATATCTGCCTCCTATCAGGAGGAAATCGATCGAAAGCATCCATTGTGCCTAGTATGTCCGGCTCCAGGAGACGCCATAGGGCATAGTAGGGATACTCTTTACCCATATGGGGGGTGGCGGTCAGCAATAACAGGTGATGCGTATGCCAATGTAGCCGCCAATCAGGATCAGCGGTTTCAACGCCGGCAATGGCTTCGGCTAGTCTGTAGCGATCAGTTTTAGTAACACGAAGATCCTTACCTCGGCTGCTGGACAACTTATGGGCCTCGTCAAAAACGACCAAATCGTAGGGCTGGGTATTGGATTCTTGCAATCGGGCAAAGACACGGTTACTGGTCATCGTGTCCACGCTGACGATCAGCCTCTCACTGCCATTGCCCATGAATGGGTTGGCTTTTGCTGCATCCGAACCACTAATAATATTGAAATCCAGATTGAAGAGAGTGGAAAGCTCGCGCCGCCAGTTTCCAACTAAGCCGGCTGGTGGCACAATCAGTATCCGGCGTAAAAGGCGTCGAGTGAGCATCTCTCTGATGTACAAACCGGACATGATCGTCTTACCTGCGCCAGCGTCATCAGCAAGCAGAAAACGGAGGCGTGCCTGGTGCAACATGTGGTCATAGACGGCGATTCGCTGATGCGGCAAAGGATCTATATTTGCAATCTCAGTGGCAAAGGCAGGGTTGACCAAATGACCGAATGACAATCGTTCCCCCTCCACATACGCTTGAACCGCGTCAGGCTTCGCGGTAAAGTCTAGCCGGTCTTGAGCCTCTTGCGAATGGGGCTCTTCTATATACGGAGCTTCATCTTCTCCGCGTTCGTCGGCGAGCTTGAGTAGCTGACTCCAGGAAAGCTGCGAAGGGCGAGATTTGCCATTCTCCCATCTATTGATCGTTGGGAAAGACACCCCAAGCTCTTCGGCCAGTGCCACCTGGGTGAAACCGAGCTTGGCCCGAATTTGCTTGACCTTGGTTGGATAATCATCTCCTGGCAAAACTTCCGGCATCCATATCTCCTAGGTTTATTTTTTCTTCTTATGACACATCGCGTGCTCATTTTGTTTTCAGTATATCATATGATATATTGGACGTAAAGCGCTTTTTTCGAGTTTCTGTCGTTTCCTGAGCTGAAATGCGAATGGATCACAAAGTGCGTCGTAAGGCATTGATATGTTATTACTTAACGACATCCAGGTGGCCTGCCCCCCGAATATCGATCCAGTTTGAGAGGTAGTATGTTGGGCTGGATCGAGGAAGGAGGCGGTGACGGGTCGGAAGCGTTACACCGTAGAATCTATTGTTTGGATGCTTCATGACGTCAGTGTAGCTTTGGCATGGCAGTAAGGTTAACTGAAGTGGAGCGGGATGTTACACTATCGAGACAGTCATGTGAGAGATAAACTGGTCGAGAGGGGAAGCACCCTTTTCAAGGCACCTAAGCGACCCATACAGTTTACAAAGGTCGTTCCAGCCGATGAGCTTCTAAACGACTTAGTGAAGTTCCCTCATGCGTTCGTACTGGCCTGTATAATGGATCAGCAGGTCAAGGCGGAGAGGGCTTGGCTGGTTCCTTACAAGATCTCTTCACAACTTGGGGGCTTCACTTTGGACCTTCTGCGTCCACTTGATGAACCTGACATAAATAGGCTCATGCGAAAGCCGGAGATATTGCATCGGTTCGTTGACAGGATGAGTAGGTTCTTCTACTTAGCGATTCGCAGGATTGACTACCAATATGGAGGAGATGCTTCACAAGTCTGGAGCAGCAATCCGTCAAGCGCGGAAGTGGTCTATCGGTTCCTGCAATTTGATGGTGTAGGGCCGAAAATCGCTTGCATGGCAGCCAATATCCTCGCGCGAGAAATGAAAGTCCCTATGCACGACTACTTCTCTATTGATATTTCAGCGGACATACACGTCCGAAGGGTGTTCTCACGACTTGGGCTGTGTCCTTCTGATTCGTCAGTAGAGCAGGTCATCTATAAGGCTCGATCATTGTACCCTGAATTCCCGGGAATAATGGATCTGCCGAGTTGGGAGATCGGTCGGAATTGGTGCAAGTCCCGCCAGCCGCGTTGTGATGAATGTTATATGAGTGACATGTGCCCGACGGCAAACTCTGTACAGGCCTGAGACGGTGTGCTGAGGTGGGAGTCTACTCATCTGGTCTGATGACCATAGAACTGTGGGAACATCACCAATGTGAAACCATCAAACCTCTCAACGCCGAACACACGGACTTTCGCAGTCCGGTCTCGGTGGAACGACTAATCGTCCTCCCTTGGTTGCGTAATAACAAGTACTTCGGATTTACGGCGAACTCTTCTGCTGACGATTCGGACGATCCACTATTGATTCATCAGCACAGGCAGTTTGATATAACCGGATTAATGGTGCACAAAACCGCCACCGCACCGCCAAGAACGTTATGCATTGTTGGCACTCCGCCCCGCGGTTTCCCTGGCTCGTTTCTCAGTGTCCCGACAAATGCACCGGGAAAGATTCCAGTGGTGTTGGGGGATGTTATTGTGATATAGCACCTTACGCAACAAATCCGACTATTCGGTAGATTGCACTTTTAATACTTGCCAATGAGTATTCTGAGTACCATTATAGGTAAATGTTGGAGTTCTTGCATACTTCCGGCGGACTCGATTGCTGTCTTAGTCCGATCGGAAACGAGCGAGTATGCCTTGGAGAAACGCTCCCAACGTCTCTAGTGGCTGCTATGAGGAGTGGGGAGGCGTGCCCCAAGCTGCCGTGCAATGGAGCATTACAGGAGCCATAATGCATGAAGCGTAGGAATTCGGATGGCGAGAAGCTGTGCACCAACCAGATCAAGGCGTTACAGGCAGTCGAATCCACTTATGGAAAATGGCTTAGCAGTCTCGGACGAACTTACCGGAATAAGCTTGAGACAGCCCTGGCTACGGCGCAGGAACGGATCATGGATCGGGTGTTTCGATCAACGACCCGACCGGGCGAGAGAATCGACTATGTTCACTTCTCTTATCGCTCGCTTGTTCTGGGTCATCGCTGGTACGATACCCATTATGCGGCCGCTCGGGATCCTGAGGAAGGCAGCCAAGTGAGTAAGGTCATCACAGTGTCGAACGGCGACAAAGTTGATAGAGCCTGTCTAAGTGAGTTCGCCCAAGAAGTGTACATGTATGAAGAGGCGTACGAAATCCTGCCACCGATCGACTGTGAATTCTGTGCTGTCATGCTATGCACCGACACGCCATCGAAAGAAGAGTCCAGAGGGCTAATGAACGTGGGTGTATATCCGCTCAGCCGCCTGGCCGTTGATTACGTAGTGAATCTCCTTATTAAATGCCAGCAGTGCCCATGGCGAATTCCAAGAGAGGCACTGATCGGCCACACGAAGGAATTCATGCGGCTCGAAAGAAACCTAGTCTCAGACTGGGAGCGGATCAGAAAGAACACCAGGCGCAGAAGGATTCTGCCTTCAGCCGATCATGTCTTCGAGTTCATTTTGAAGTCGTCGATTATTACTTTGAATCTCCTCTCCGATCGATTGTTCGAAGAAACGGTGAAATACCGCGTGACCAAGGACCAACGGTCGTGGGAGCCGGGTATGCGAGTAAGTAAGCTGACCACACGGTCAGAGCTTCGCACTCTGCGGAAAAAAGCGCTCCAGGGGTTACCTCGCGGCGACCACCCGAGCTTGCGACGCTGCCTCTACTTCCTGCCCGTCAGACTAACCGCTGATCAGCGAGTTGTGGGACTTCTGGCCTTGGGCAGTGCCGATGCCCTTTCTTACGAGATCGTTCCGTCTCTGGCCGTGGTGGAACGAGCGGCCTTTCTGATGTGTCGTGAATTCGAACTGACGTTGATCCAGAACCACCTCACAAGCGCCTTAGTGGAGTCGGAAGTCCAACGGTCCTTTGCCAAGCTCATGGCTCACGAACTATCCCATCCATTAATGCGCATCGACAATCTCGTTACGAGCGTTGGCGATGCCATTTCGACCGGACAAAGGACCCTGGAAGCCTTTACTCAAGGGATGTTTACTGAGTTGCTGGCCAAACCGGTCGACCTGCGGGCGGTCCTGCGCGATATAGAACGGCGCCACCAACCGTTTACTGATGGTAAGGCGGCGATGTCGTTGGAGATCGACGTCTACCGGAAGACACTGGTCAGAGTCAACCGGCAAGTGCTGGAATACACGCTAGGAATTCTGGTGGGTAATGCTCTCGAGTACGGCTCGTCTCCTGCAAATCTCAGAGCGGAAGTTGATGAGGGACACAAGCAGGTCACCGTTTCGGTGAAAAACCCGGGTCCCCCTTTACCCAAACCAATCAGGAAAAGCCTTACTGTCAACGGCGCCTCGGGATCTGCGCGAGGCAGGCAACGGCGTGGGCAGGGTTTTGGCCGTGGACTGAAGTTGGTTACAGAGATATGTCGTCTGAACAGATGGGAACTGACCTATGAAGAAAGTGCCTTAAGCGAAATGGAAGTGTTGCACCGTTTCGATCTGGTGCTGCCAGGTGCATAGAGCTGGGATTTTGTTGAGAAAGGGGCCATAGAAATGACAAAGAACGATTCGCGGATGATAATCATCGTGGTGGACGATACGGAGGCGTCATTCTCAAGAGTTAAGAAACTCCTTAAAGACTGCATCCCACATCTATATCTGAACCATATCAAATCTGCCCACGAGCTCGACGGACTACTTCGAACTTGCCAAAAACAAGGCGTAGTACCGCACGCATACATAGTTGACATAAGTTTGAGTGAGGACGCCGATGGTATCGACGTAATAAGGAAGATCCGGGCGCAGTATCCCCAAAGCTTGATAGTTGCTAACACGAAGTTCGCCGAATACCGTGACGAAGCGATCAAGGCGGGGGCGGACAATTTTGTCGAGAAATTCACGCAAGACAACAGACTGGTGGAGATTCTAGTTGAAAACCTGTCAAGCGGTGAGGATTCAGTATGAACGAAAAACAAGCAAGGGGTTCAGGGTACAACATCGCTGTTATGGTTGAGGATACCGATGCCTCATACGACCTGGTTCGGAGGTTGCTGAGCGAAGTCGCCCCCCCGGTGTACGTCAATCGGGCAAAGAATGTGGAGGCACTTGACTTACTCCTTGAGAAGCTGAAGTCGCACGGGACAACACCTTCTGTGTTTATCGTAGACGTGTCCATTAATGAAGACACCGATGGCATCGTTCTGATTGATCGACTGCATACGAATTACCCGGAGGTGCCCATAATCGCCTATTCCAAGTTTCCGCAATACGAAAACGAGACGCTGGCGTCTGGTGCAGGATGGTTTGTGCATAAGTTCACAGAGAAAGCCCCAAGCAGGTTGGCAGAGATCGTCCAGAAGATTGTGCGGGAGGATAGTTGAGTATGGAAGGCAGCACGCAAAACCCAAGGAAGAGTAAAAAGAGGGAGCGAATCATTGAGTACTTGTGGTTCAAAGCGACCAAGAAAAGGACTCTGCTTGTTTATTGGCACCCGTCGCTGTGCTGGAGCCTTCTGCTGAACGCCCTAAAAATCCCAATCAGATGGTACCAGGAATACTATTATGCACCTTTCAATCTTACTGGGACCTTTTACTTGCACACTGCTAGGAGAATCACCCAACTGATGTTCATAGTAATGTGCTACCTGACCTATCGGTATGGTTTGGGCGTTGGGTTTCTCTGGGTCGTCGGGCTGTTTTTTGTCCTTGTGCTAGTCGACTGTGTCGTGGCTCAGTGGACCGGGCTTCTGACGTTATCCTATGTGACCGATTCAACGCTGTTGGCGATCATTGCGTCAAACTACAGGAATCTCAGGTCACTACGTAGCTTAAGGGATATAGTTGCTAACAACCTTCTTGGTGACCACCCCGCTATGAATACACCCGAGGGAATGGTGCAAGAAGATCAGGGTTTCAAGGAGGGTGTTGCCGAGATCTCTGAGGAGATTCTCATACGCCCGAATAAACAAAGAGTAGAAGTATTCAAGTTGGCCCTGCTTCCCCTGGGTCATGTGTTCAGTCTGCTGGTGTTCTGGGCGTTCATGGTGATTGCCATGCAAGCGGCGTGGGGCGGCTATGCCTTCAGGGGACTTCACCTGGCGAATGAGGATACCAGGTCGGTCAAGTCCTTTGGTCTCGATATGATCGACTGTGCCTACTTTTCTGCCGTCACGGTATCTACCATAGGCTACGGCCTGATCTTACCGGATGCTGCACCCGACGAGAAGGTGCGGACGGATTGTACACAGCGGATGCCCCAGACCACGTGGGTGCGATTCATAACTCTCGGCGTAATGTTGGTTGTGATTATTACGATTATTGGCACCTTCAACCTGACCTTTCAATCGGTGCAAGCGGTAACGCAGGCTCTCGGGGATTCAGATCGTGTCCAGCGAGTAGTGAGGCTCTATGCGATAGATGAAATCAAGTACCCGTTGGTGAGATAACCAACATCATGGAGGATTTGAAAATGTATTGTCGAATCAAAGCTATGTGGGTCCTCGTGGGGCTGGTGGCCGTTGTGGTCATGCTGGCCGGCTGCTCCAAGGAGGCCGGCAGGCAACAGGAGTATAAGATTGCAGCCATTCTCCCGATCAGCGGTCCTAACGCCGCACAGGGAATAGGAATGATGAACTCGTGCAAGGCAGCCATTGACGAGTTGAAGCGTACCGGCAAGCTAAAGGACATACAGTTGAAACTGATGGAGCTTGACGACGAGTCTAAGCCGGAGGCAGCGGTGCGAGCCGCCGAACGTGCGGCTCAAGATCCGAAAGTTGTGGCCGTTACTGCCCATTGGAACAGTGGCTGCGCTTTGGCGACCAATCCGGTGTTTCACAGCCATGGTCTGGCCAATCTGGTACCTGCCGCGATCAATTCGAAGATCACCCTTGAGCAGGAGGGTGATGAGATATTTCGCATCGATCCCCATGACCTGATCATCGTGGAGTACGCAGCCCGATTCGCCGTCACGAGAGAAGACTGGAAGCGGGTCTACGTCATCGATGACAACACTTTTTATGGCAAAGAGCTGGCGCGCAAGTTCCGCGGATTCTATGAACAGGATGGCCGAACTGTGATTGGCCAGGACGCCGTCAACGTAGGGGAGCAGGACTTCACCGCACTGCTGACGCGGATCGACGGATCCTCGCCCGACGTAATCTTCTTCGGGGGCGTGGTGGCCGAGGCAGCCCTGATTCGTCGACAAATGAAGACAGTGGGTATGGAAGCTGATTTCATCAGCCTCACCGGGATATTCACGGAGTCGTTCATAAAGGCCGCCGGTCCCGCCGCGGAGGGTGCATTCTCGGTTACGGTGGTGCCACCGATCGATCTGCTCCCGGGATCGGATGAGTTTCTTGCCGCCTATGAGCGCGGCAAATACAGTCATCCCCATGAGGCGTGGGGTGTCTATGCATACGCATCTATTCAAGTCTTGGCGGAGGCCATTAGTCGATCGCTGCCAAACCCGGACCGCCGTACCGTTATCGATCAGCTAAAGACAGGCGAGTTTGAGACTGTGCTGGGCGATATGCGCTTTGATAGCGACGGGCAAACGACTCTCGTCACTCTGTTCATATACGAAGTCACAGATGGTCAATGGGTACCCAGATACTATGTTGCGGGATCTGGTGAGTTGGCTCCATTTGAGAGTTAGATGGAACTTCAACAACTGTTAAACTTTCTCACTCTGGGATGCGTCTATACCACCGTGGCCCTGGGTTTTACTCTGTACTTCGGAACCGTAAACCTGATAAACTTCGCTCACGGTGAGTTGTGTATGCTGGCCGCCTTCGGAGCCCTGATGGCCACTCGGCTTTTCGATCTGCATCTCGGCCAAATCGGCTGGGGCTGGATTCTGGTGACTACCGCCGCAGGTATGCTGTTGACCATTGGTGTCGGCTGGCTGTCGTATTGGTCCATCTTCCGGAGAATCAGGGGGCGTCCGCTGATCGAAGGGCTCCTTGTATCCATCGCGCTTTCAATGCTGCTCCGTGAACTGATACTGCACCTGTATCCGAACGGGGGAAATCCGCAGCCGTTTCCGGACCCCTTTCACCTGGAGTATCTACAGATCGGTGATATTACGATCTCCTACATGCGGTTGACCGCGCTTCTCATTTGTGGTGGTTTGACGGTGCTATTCTACTTCTTGGTCCTGCGAACGGATGTGGGCCGCGTCATGAGGGCCATTTCCCAGGACCCCGAAGCGGCCGTGATGATGGGTCTACCCGTCGAACGAATCATCGGCTGGTCATTCGTGATTGGGTCCGCTCTAGCCGGCATTGCCGGCATCATGACAGGAGCTCTTTACGGCAGCGTGAAATTCGATATGGGAATAATGCTGGGCGTAAAAGGTTTTGTGGCCGCCGTCGTCGGAGGGCTCGACAACCCTAGGGGGGCGCTTATGGGGGGACTGATGGTTGCCGGCCTTGAGGTCTTTGTGGTGGGATCGTTTGCCGGTGGTTCGGCATATCGTGATATAGTGGTCTTCGCCGTCTTGATCGGATTGATCCTGATTCGCCCCCAGGGGCTTCTGGGAAGGAAAGTGGCCCTTGGCAGCAGCTAGGACTATTGCGGTCAACGTGATCGGCGCGGCCGTCCTGGTGGGTGCGCTGGCCGTTATAATGGCCACCAAGGATACGTACGTTGGGTACGGCCTGATTGCCGTCGCTGTATTCCTGCTGGCTTCTTACCGACTTCGCCTCAAGACCGCAAGTGGTCAGAAGTCGATCTTACGGGTTAATCCCCGTTCTTCGGGGTTCGTCATTGCATTGGTGGCATCGCTGGCATTACTGCCGTTGCTGCAGGTTGATCAAACCTATTCCCTCTACATTGAAACCAGGATGTTGGTCTTGGCGGTCAGCCTGCTCGCCTTTTCGGCCACCCTCGGCATGACGGGAATGGTGGATATCGGAATCGGTGCCTACTTGGGTACCGGGGCATACATATCTGCCCGCTTGAGCATGAGCCTTGGCCTGCCCGTACCGGTTGCGGTCACCGTCGCCATACTAGCTTCTCTTCTGCTTGGTCTTCTACTGGGGCTGATAGTGGTGCGATCCCGCGGACACTATTTCGCCCTGGTCACTCTTGGGCTGGGACTAGTCTTCTATCATGTATTCGTTCAGGCTGAGGCGGTTACCCTGGGCGTGGATGGAATAGCGAATGTCCCCCGCTTCTCATCATCAATCTTCCAAGCGATCGACGCTGCGGACTCAACCCAGCTGATCCGGCGCGATTACGCCCTCGACTTCTACACTGCCCTGGTCATCTTTGCATTGGTTCTCGTGTTTATCCTTCGGCTTGATGCCAGTCAGTTGGGACGAGATTTGAGAGCGACCAAAGATGATGAAACAGCAGCCACGAGCGTTGGATTGGATGTTTTGCGCCTTCGCGTTTTGGCCTACGCCGTCAGTGCGGGGATTGCCGGCCTAGCTGGGGCTATGCATGCCCATACCGTGGGTTACATTGCACCCGGCGATTTTGGCTTCAAACAGTCGGTCTTTCTGATCGCGATTGCAGTCCTCGGTGGTTCGGGCAGTCCGATGGCATCGGTTGGTGCCGCCTTTGGAATACTGATACTCGAGGAGAAGCTGAGGGGATTCGGCGATTTGCGTATTATTCTGATCGCCTGTTCCATCCTGGCTATCATTCTATACCGAGCGAGGATTCGCTCCGCAGGTCGATATGAAACCCAAAGCTGACCAGCCTATGTTGTTGCGGGTATCGGGACTGGGAAAGTCCTTTGGCGGACTGATGGCTCTGAGGGACTTTCATCTGTCTGTTCCCCAGGGTGAGATCTGCGGTATCATGGGTCCCAACGGTTCGGGGAAAACGGTTTTTTTCGATCTTGTTTCCGGATTCATCACCCCCGATACGGGACGGATTTTCTTCGGCGAGGCGAACCGGGACATCACGAGATTGCCGTCCCACGCCCGAACCACCCAGGGGATCGCCAGGACCTTTCAACACCAACGGTTGTTCAGCAGTCTGACTACCGAAGAGAACGTAATAGCCGGTCTCGGATCTCGATCGGCCTGGGAAAACCTGAAGGAGATACTGCTGCCTCCAAACGCCAGGGCGTTGAGAGCAGTTCGAAGATCGAAGGCGGAAAGGATCATGCGCCGTTTTCCGGACCGCCTGATGCCACGTCGTCACGAGTCCTGCCTTGCCCTGTCATATGCCAATCGCCGGCGCTTGGAGATTGCGCGAGCCTTAGTCGGGCATCCGAGGCTGGTGCTTCTGGACGAGCCTACGGCGGGGATGAACCCTCGAGATACTTACGAACTGCAAACCCTGATTCACCACATGAAATCCGAAGGTGTTACCTTTGTGATTATCGAACACAAGCTGTTCTTCTTTGAGGACCTCGCCGATCGCATAGTCGTGCTGGATCAGGGCACCAAGATCGCTGAGGGACGAATACAGGACATCCGTCGTAACGCTGACGTTAGCGCAGCCTACCTGGGAGTGACCAATGCTTCTGACAGTTGAGGGACTATCGGTCAGTGTTGGTGGCTTTCCGGTCCTCAAGGAGGTCGACCTGGAAGTGGCCCAGGGCGAAATAGTAGCCCTGTTGGGGGCCAACGCATCAGGTAAGACCACGACCTTGAAGTCAATCTTGGGGATGTACAATCCGACGGCGGGGCGCATCCTATTCAACGGTGCCGTCATCACGCACCTTAGTACGAAGGAACGAGTTGGATTGGGAATAGCCATCGTGCCTGAAAACAGGCGTCTGTTTCCGGCATTGACCGTACAGGAGAACCTCAGCCTGACTCGCCGGTACCTGCCGGACTCCCGGCGTGACGAGGTTGAGTCGTTCTGCCGCGATCGGTTTCCGTTATTTCAGACCGAACGGAGAATGAGTCAATTGGCCGGAACGCTCAGCGGTGGCGAACAGCAACAGGTAGCCATGGCCCGAGCGCTCATGCTCAATCCGCGCCTGTTGCTGTTGGATGAACCGTCGATGGGGATGTCCGTGAAATTGGTGCATGAAAACTTCGCGATTCTTCAAGATGTGGCCGCCATGGGGATCGGCGTGCTGTTGGTCGAACAGAATGTGAGCATGTCTTTGAACATTTCAACGCGGGCTTACGTTCTCAGAGATGGTGCCGTGATACTTAGAGGCGCCTCTGGTAATCTGTTGAGTGATAGAATGATACAACGGTCATTCATGGGTGATTTCGTTTCGTGAAGTGGTATATTCAAGTTTTCCCCGGCCTTGACCGAAACAACATACAGAGGTGTATCAGTTATGAGAGTTGATGCGAGTAGACAGTATGACCAGGAGACAGCCGTGATGAAACCCATTCGCAGGGAAGAGCATCGACTACCATTGTTCTCGTGCCGAGGCTTGGCCACATACCGGGTTCATGATTTGGACATACGTCTTCAAATGACTCCTGATAATGTGTTCCCACCGAGTGAGACGAGCCTTGTTCTTGCAGAGATCGTGGCACAAACGCCGGTCGAATCGGCGTTGGACATCGGTACCGGATGCGGCGTCCTGGCGATTTCTCTGGCGTTGACAGGATGCCGCCAAGTGACGGCGATTGACTGCAACAGTACGGCCATAGCGTGCGCCAGAGAAAACGCCCGTTTAAACGGCTTGGAGAACCGGATTGAGTTCCTTGCCGAGGACGCTTATGCCTATCAGCCCGAATCTAGGTTTGATCTGGTTGTCACAAACCCTCCGTTTTTGCCGATTATTCCGGGTCGTCGGTTTAGGTCAGACAAGATCATGCAGGCCATAGATGGAGGGGCTGTGGGTGCCGACCATATCGTCGGATTTGCCCGGCGTGCAAAAGATCTTCTCGCACCCACCGGCAAATTCGTTGTAGCCGTTCCTCACTTCGTGTCGTTGGACCTGGTCTTAAGCAAATTGAAGGAACTGTACAGCCTTCGACTCCTAAGGCAGGAGCCGATCCGATTCTGGCTGGCCGAGTATGACCCTGACTATCGAAATCACATAATCGCTTTGGTAGCCAAGGGAGTGTCCGAAGCCTCGGAGTCACGTGAAGGTCTTGTGATGAGTAAGCTCTCCGTATTCGAGTGTTCACCTTATTCGTAGACAGTCATGACACTAGGGACGAACATACCGTGTAACGGTGTGCGTCACAGAATCGTCACAGGTTTCTTTGAGACCCTTTCAACCCCTTGACGGAGTGAATATTGTCGGATGCATGCTTGTGCCGTGAATTCGAGTCACGTTTTTCATCGACTGCGGTACACTTCGTCAAGAGATTGACGGTAGGTTCGTACGTTGGGAAACCCCGCTCAGGACTGGCGATTTCGGGTCCGATCGATTAATGCGAACAAGAGGTGATGCGTATTTTGATCGACTTCGAGACTCGTGGTGGGAGTTCGCGTCCGCTGTCATAGATCGCTGTGACAGATTTGTGACACTCCGGGGTTGATAAGACTCGAACCCCCGCGAACCACAGACTTCACTCAATTGGGCATACTAGCGTCTTTTACGCGAAAGGTCAGTACCACCTCCCTGCGCTCAGGATCATAGGAAATCGATTCGAGCAACTCACGTATCATTTTGGTCTTCTCGCGCTCTACCAGCACTTCCCACAACGATCCAAACCGCGCCAGGGCATCGATCAAGTGATCCTTGTCGACAGTCTCTGATGCAACTTGATCACGTTCCATGTCGATTTCGTTGATCCTGTGATCCAAACGGCCCAGGAGTTTTTCTGACTCTTTCAACCGTTCCCCAACCGTTGTAAGGGGCGTGTCGGAAGAGGCAATGGCCGCGACCAGACGTTCAATCTTCTCCTCGAGTCGGCACTTCTGCTCGGAGAGCCGCTCGCGATCCTGCTTCAGCTTTGTGGCATGGCGTTCTCTTCGCTTCACAGCTTCGGCAAACGCTTGCTCCCTTAGACCCGGATCTTCTCCGATACGTCCGATCATTGCCACCACATGGTTCTCGATCTCCTGTGCAGGCAGTGGCCGGGTATCACAGACTTCCCGACCTCGCTTCTGCTTTGTTGTGCAGAGGTAATAACGATAGAGCCTGTTCTGCTTCTTGGCATACGTGTGGGCCATAGCAGCACCGCAGTTTCCGCACTTCATTAGCCCCTTCAACAGTCCCATATGCGGGTAACGGGTGGCTTTCTTACCGGCATGCGTGTTCTTCCGGATCAGTGCTTGGACTTGATCGAAAACGGACATGTCAATGATAGCCGAGTGTTCGCCCGGCAATATCTGACTCTTGTGGTTTACCTGACCGTTATAGGTCACATTAGTCAGGATTCGTTGGAGTCGGGCCTTGTCGAAAGGCACCCCCTTGCGCAGGGTACCTTTCTTGGTGAGATGAGATTTTGTCTTCCAGCCTCGACGATTAGCCTCTTGGGCCACTTTCAGCATCGATTTCTTCTCTAAGTACAGGTCAAACAGACCCCGCACTATCTTGACCTCCTCCGGGTTGAGCACCAGTCGCTTGCGGTCACGGTCGATGTCATATCCGAGCACCGGCGGCCCCCCCAGCCACTTCCCCTTGCGCCGCGCGGCACACATTTTGTCCGACGTCCTCTCCGATATTATTTCCCGCTCAAATTGAGCAAAGGACAGAAGGACGTTAAGAACCAGTCTCCCCATCGACGTTGCGGTATTGAACTGTTGTGTGATCGAGACAAACGAAACCTGGTTGACCTCGAAGACTTCCATCAATCGGGCGAAGTCCAGAAGCGACCGGGAAAGGCGGTCTACCTTGTAGACTAGAACGCAGTCGATCCGGCCGCTCTGAATATCAGCAAGCAATCTCAGGAGAGCCGGCCGGTCAGTATTACCACCCGTGAAGCCGCCATCATCGTACTGGTCCGACAATGGCAGCCATCCCTGTGACCGCTGGCTCTTGATGAACGCCTCACAGGCTTCTCGTTGGGCATCAAGCGTGGAGAAGTCGGAGTCCAACCCTTCGGTGGTCGACTTGCGAGTGTAGATGGCACAGCGAATTGTCTTCGCCGAAGTGAAGAGCCTCTCGATTTGCCCTCTGCCGTTATCGTGGCGTTGACTGGCAAGTGGGGTCAACGCTACTTACTCCCTCTCTTTGTCAGTCCAAAGAACAGAAACCCATTCCAGATTGAGCCGGTGATATGTCTGGCCAGAGCCGACAGCGACCGGAACTGTTGACCGGCGTATTCAAATCCGTTCTCAAGGACCCGCACGTTGATTTTCTTGCCCTTATAAGTCTTGGTAATGGTGGTCCCGACCTTGGGCAGTCGGGGATCGGTGGCACCCAAAGGGCGAGATTGTCGCTTCCTGGGCTGCTTCGCACTGCCTTTGGCCTTCGTGGAATTACGCACCAGCCGCTTGCGCTTCGGATTGAACTTAGATGTCAGCGCCGAGTCGGATGACCCTTTTGACTCCGCCTGCCCGCTGGCCGCCTGTAGTTTTTTGGCTATGGCAGCGTAGAGATATTTACGGCTGCGAGATTTTGACTCCTTTCCGAAGATTTTGGCGTATTCTTCCCTCAATTCTTTCAGCCCCATCTTTTGCAGAGCAGAGATGCGCTGCCAATTCTGGTTCGTCTGGTCGTCCTTCATGCGATAACTCCTTGTTATAAAGTCAGTTAAGTGTTGCTTGGACACCGTACTGAATCGCTGAGAATGAGGAGAAGTCAAGCGGAAAGATGGCCGATCGAGTACTTTCTGGACGCCAGAAACGGCACGTAATCCGTTGTTTATCAGGAACATGGGGCAGTCCTTGAGTGCTCGCATGTCACTAAACCAGACGGCGCCTGACCATCAGGCGGCAGGCGAACTTATACTATGTGGCAGGGAGGACTGCCGCCCGCAGGAGGTAGCAGGGACCGATCTCTATCCCGTCAAAAAAAAGCGCTTGACAAACGTTTTTACATTTTGTATTGTATCCAACAGACAATTTACAAACGGAGCCCATGTATTATGGATAACCTGAACAAGATTCGCGAACTCATCGATCAGATCGATGATGCCAAGCTGGTCGATCTCATCTCTTCCCAGCGGAAACGACTTCAGCTGGCCAGGCAGGAGGTGAAGGAGGCCAAGGCGGAACTGGACTTTCTGGAGCAAGTGTTCCAGTTCAGACATGCCCGCCGGGCCGGAGACCCCATCGTGAGAATCACTGATCCCAAGGATCCTTTGCAGAAGATCGAGGCTACCGAGTTCAAGCGTGACAACATGGTCACGGCCGTCGAGAGAATCCTGACTAAGGGAAACCGCACTCTAACTGTGGACGAGATCGTGCACTGCCTGAGATTGGGCGGTTTCCCCTTCCGGGTCAAGGATCCCGCCACTTCTGTGGAAGTCGTCCTCAATCGCAATAAGGACAAATTCTTCCGAGAAGAGCCACATGTTTTCAGGCTCAGGGATGATGGTAAGAGGGGCGAATCCACACCGGCGTCCCCTGATGAGTAGGGGAGCAGGCATGTGGCAGACAGTGACATTGAAAACCAAGGAAGGATTTAACAATGAAAAACAGTGCAAATGACGGCGCGGCATCAGGGCGGGGCCGAAACCGCCCCAAGAAAGGTGGCCAGGAACCCGACCGAGCCCAGAACCCTGGTCTTTTCAAGGTCGAGCTGATACCGATCCAGCAACTCCGCCCTAATCCAACTAATCCGCGGCACAATGATCACGCCGTAGATGCCGTGGCCAGATCCATTCAGGCGTTCGGGTGGAACTGTCCCATCATTACGGATGCCGATTTGAATATCGCGGCTGGCCACACCCGGCTCAAGGCGGCCAAAAAACTCGGTTTCACAAAAGTCCCCGTGATTCGGGTGCCGGGGCTGGTCGGAGCGAAGCTGATCGGCTATGGCATCGCCGAAAACAAGGTCGCGGAAATAGCAGACTGGGACGAGGAGTCTCTCCAGCAGCTAATTGCTGAACTCAATGAGGACGTAGATTTTGACCTGAACGCCCTTGGTTATGATGATAACGAACTGACTAGGCTGCTGGACCAGGGATTCCCGGGCAGTTTAGAGAAGGAGGATGAAGCACCTCCTTTACCGGAGCAACCCATCACCAAAACCGGTGACCTCTGGCTGCTGGGACAACATCGATTGCTCTGCCGCGATGCTACGAAGATTGAGGATGTCCGGCAGTTAACAGATGGACAGCGCGTTGACTGCCTTCTGACCGATCCGCCATATGGTGTCAATTACAGCAGCCGAGGCCGAAAGAAACAAGCCTGGGGCGGAATCCAAAACGATAACTTGGATCCGGACCATCTGGAGAAATTCCTGGTGACAGCCTTCAAAAACGCGGCTGCAGTAAGCCGGCCGGGTGCGACTGGTTATGTTTTTCACGGAATAAGTAAGGCCGGCATTCGGATAGCCTTCGAGCGGGCCTTCCTCGGTGCCGGGTTTCAACTGGGATCGACGATCATCTGGGTGAAGCCGTCAGCGTCCATGGGCTGGGGAGACTACCGTGAGCAGCACGAACCGATTCTATATGGCTGGCTGGGCAAAGATCATCGGAGGATCAAGGACCGTACCCAGACCACCGTTTGGCAAATCGGTCGGGATGGAGATTACCGTCATCCAACTCAGAAACCGGTGGCGCTAATATCTCGAGCTTTGAGAAACTCCACCATCCGTGGAGAAGTAGTACTTGACCCTTTTGTAGGCTCGGGCACCACCATCATAGCCTGCGAGCAGCTAGGCCGCCGCTGTTTTGCCATGGAGGTTGACCCTCGGTATTGCGATGTCGCGGTTCAACGGTGGGAATGTTGTATGGGGAGGAAGGCTAACATGATTAGCCCCAGCACAAAATCAGACACGGAGAACGGTAATCATGAATAATCAGAATCGTTATGTGAATGAAACTGAACAGCAGAAGCAGGCCTTTGAACTCTACTACCGCCTGGGCCTGAAGCGGAAATATGCCACGGTAGGGGAGAAGTTCGGCAAATCGATCAGCACCATCAAGAACTGGTCGCGTGCCTTTAACTGGCGGCAAAGGATCGAAGAGCGCGAAGCCGAACGGATGCGAGTGGTGGGGGAATCGCCCGGCTCGGATAAGCTCCAGCTTGCGAAACGGTTGCTGGCCTTCGTACAGGGGGCCCAAGGCAGCACAATGAGGGATCTGGCTGAGGGTAAGACTAAGCCTGCCGGCAGCATGTTCTGTGATGCCCTGGAGGAGAGGATAGCTCTCGAGCCGGGTTTTGATGAAAACAATCCTCTGCCTGTCTTCCCGATCATATACGACCCTGGCAAGTAAGCGAGTCATCCAATTATATTGCGCCGCTGGCCACTGGATCATCGTTGCGCGGCGCACGGCATGTGAACAACAGCGTAGCTGGCGGGAAAACCAATGAATGACAACCGACCGACAGATGACTTCGGCCTCGCTGAAGGAGAGTCGAGTAGACGGGGCAGACAGCCAACCGGCAGGGTCGAGCTCAGTCACCATAAGCGAGCCTTTCAGTTCTACTGTGGCATGGGATCAAGACGGTCCTATCGAGCTGTGGCCCACAAGCTTGCAGTGTCGCACAGCACTATCAAGAACTGGTCGCGGTGGTTCCGATGGCGAGACCGCCTCCAGGAATGGGAAGCCGTGCAGACCCGGCAGATGATAGAGCAGACTGATCAACATGCACAGGACAGCCTCGATGCTAAACGAAAACTCCTCGATAGGCGGCTGGCCTGGCTGGTCAAGTGCCTGACGGAGGGCAAAATCCGCTTCTCAGCTAGCAATTTGAGGCGACTGCAATCCCTTGCGAAGCAACTGCAGCCATTGGTTGACCACTTAGAGAATCCGAGTCTACACGGGACAGTTATCACGTTCGCCTTAATTCCTGACAACAAGCGCGACCCAAGTATAACGCCCATACCGGAATCGCAACTCGATGACTTTAAAGCCAGTGTCCTGAGAGATCCCACGCTTTATTATGATTACAATGCCAAAAAGTGGAAAACAACGTGGAGAAGAAAGCGAGAAGAGTAAGCCGCCCGGCTTCACCGCCGTTTACGCTTTTCAGCCAGCGCGTTCTCATACAAGTGCAACGTCCTCAGGGTATCGTCAATGAAGTAGTGCTGCTGGCCGCGAAACTGTGAAGCGATTTCGGACATTAGATCCGGAAACCTCCAGATAACAATGCCGGCTTCCTTAGCCTCTTTGAACACGCCATCTTCATATCCCCATGTCACTATGACCTTCTGGTAGTTCTTTCCCTTAAAGCCGTACTCCGCGAGTGTCAGGAGGACCTCGGGAGCACCGAACTTCCGGTCGGCAAAATAGCCCAGCGTATGTTGGGAATAGTCGCCCATTTCCTGACATATCGAACGTAGGCTTCAACTATCTTTTCGGTGGTTTCCATATAATCCGTTTCTCCTGTCGTATCAGATCTATGATATGCCGTATCCCGTGATCCTGGTCGTTAGCTATTATAGCGTCCTTAGTAGAGCTTCGTAAGGGGTTTTTCCATGTTCCGATTGTCGGCGTCTCGGCTGACCTTGAGCCCTTCCAGCACAATGCGAATCTTCTCGGAAGAGTATTCCCGCCTTGTGTGCCGACGAATCTCCTTGACCACTGACTCCGCTTTATGTATTTCTACATATATAGAGGCAAAACTAAAACGAAATAGTCGCTGTTGACTTTGGCAGGGGCGTATACGCTATCTGCTGTCCTGTGAATCTCTTCTTCTTCGCTGCGCTGTCCTCCTTCCAGGAACTGCCTACAGTGAGATCCTTAAGCTCATATCGGTCGAGTTTTCTGGAAAGTAGTCTCCAGTTTCAGAGTATATACGTGTCGTCACAAAACCTACAGCAGCGATGCCCTCTCTCCGTCCTCTCTATTTTGCCGGGAATTCACCCGACTTATCGAGATTCCACGCGTCATTCCCTGAACTAACAGGAAAGGCCGAACCGTTCACTTTAAGAAAGCCTACGTCATAGTCAACGACAGATGTCCCATCCATCTCATTGCTTTCATGTATCCACAGCTCGAGGATTTCAGCTATCGTAGGTGCAACATCAATGATGCGCACGTTGTCCACAACGTAGTGGCTCTTGAGTAGGTGGCTGAACAGCACAAAAGTGTTGCGTGTCGTATAGAGAAATCCGTGGTGGCCAGCTTGCGGGTGAGCTTGGTTAAAGGGCTGCGGCAAATTGATCTCGGGAAGTTCAAAGAATGGTATATAGTCGACCCATTCTGGAAAGTAGTCACCGACATCGATTGGATAGGAATCCGGCTTTGGGGGACTTCCGAATTTCTCTTTGCCGTCTGCGGACGCAACCAGCAGAACGTCGGGAAACGATTCACTGTCTACGGCACCCTTGACGAGCATGCCCAGTCTCTTGTCGGGCACAGCGAGAGCATCCTGTACGACCGCATTGCCCCATTTGTCCAGCGTAATCAGTGAGACATTGGTTGTTTTCACCCATTTGTCCTGAACTGTGACCCACTCACGACGCAATGCGAAGAGAATTCTGCCCTCGGCATACTCCATCAGACGCTCGACTGTTTCCTGTGAATACCACCCGTACAGGCACGCCGTCCCGCCGTCACGCTCCTGTCTGTAGTACGGCGAGCCTGTGAATCTCTCGAATTCAGCTCGTACTTGCGTCGGACTAGCTTCACTTACGTCTAACCCGAAATGCTGAGAGGGAAACCACACTTTGAATTGGTCGATTTTGTCTTGCCCCCCCAGGTACTGGCCCAAGTCCTCGAGCATCCTGTCGGGCCAGCCGGCCCATTCCCAAATGTAGTCCCACTCTATATAGTTGCCGTCGGAGTAGGCTGCGGCATTACTGCCGGGATCAATCTCTGTCAGAGAGTGGTCGGATACAACCAGGACGTTCAATCGTCTCCGGACGGATTCTGGGATCGCAAGGTATAGATCGTGAAGATCAGAGTCTATCTTGTTCAGGATGTCCCAGGGATTTACGTAGTTCCCGTGTTCACCGGAGGGGCCGCCGAGATGTGCTGCTGCGTCGATGGCAGAACAGTAGATTGTCATCAGGTTTGGAAGGCCTACCCCCTCTTTCCTCCATTCCCATATATCGGATTTGGCATTACTGAACGCCACTTCATCTAAGTGTTTGTAGTAGACAGCGGGGTTGTTGTTTCCGCCCACCAGCCTATAAGCGTAGTCGTCGATAGCCGGGACCGTCCATCCGTCGTACAGATCGTTGCTTGACCAGAATTCCTCGGGGTAGTCCGGTCCGGGGTGTCTTGCTCCGATACTGAAAAAGTGATTGTAGACATGGCTGCTCTTACGGTTGTTCAGAACGTGTTGGTAGATCGTCTTGACATCTCTCTTATGAAGGTAGTGGTCCAGCGTACCGCTACCGGAACATATGTGTTGAGTGCCATTGATTGCACCGAACCACGGCGCTCCGTCGTCAAAGTGATCCCAGAATCCCATGATACCCAGCATTATTGCGGGATCGGCCCAATTGCGCGCTACCAGACCCGTATTATCTCCCACCTTAGGCCATTCATAGTACCGGGTCGAGATGATTCCGGTACGATCCTGCCACATGCCAGTGACGAGACTGGCCATGTTGGAAATTGTGTGGGAGGGGAAGACTCCCTGAGAGTTTCTTGCAACGATACGACCTCGTCCCTCGGACACGAGCCAGAAGCCACTTTTGTTGTTGTTCTGGTGTTTATCCAGATACTCCATGAAGTGGTCGGGATGCAGGCCGTCTATTATCAGCAATAAGAGGTATTCCTGGTGGCACACCCGTACCTCCAGTGCTTCCGCACCGAGACACCCGTTCAGGGATTGAGCGATGGTCAGAACGTCACCATTATTCAAGGACCGGATCAACCCCACTTCTGGAGGCCAATAGGCACCAAGCAGTTCGCCACCCTCGTCGCGGACTATGATCCTTGCACCGGGAACTGACTTTGTGATGAAGATACGGTAGTCGCCCGGTTCGGGAAGCATGATCTCAGGCGCCTTCATCTCCGAGCAATCCAGGGTCGTGAAGGTCAATGGGGGACCAGTGCTCCCGGGGCACAGCATCTGGTCAAGCTCGTAACTGCCTGTGACAAGGTCTGTGTTAGGGAACGTAAACCATGATTCGGTGGTTGACATTTGTGCCTTACTCACGAATTCGAGCTGTCCCGTCCCCGGATCGGCTCTCTTCAACGTGACCACTGCGCCGGGAACGAGACCAGATAGTCTTACCGCCGCCTGGCCCTCGTACACCTCTTCGTGTTCGAGAACTGGTTCCGGCAACTTGGGATACGGGTATGGCACTATGTCGGCCCACTCCGTCTCCGGACCAGGGTCGCCGCATATCGTCGTGCGCACCTGAGAGCGCATCCCGAGTTGGTAGGACCAATACACCTCATCGAACGGCGTCGACCAGGATTCGTTCCAATAGTGGACGTCCTGCTGGATAGTCTGCCTGTTTTCCTCGAAGTCCCCGTAATCGTCATGGGTCGCTTTCAGCCACCACTCGCGATCCGCATTGGGTGAACAGTTCTTGATTCTTGCAGCTTGACCGCATTCATAGAGTGGGTACTCGAACCTGGGCGTTGGGCGACCGTTTGGGTAGACTTCGGAAGTTGTGTTAACCTTCCCCCAATTCGACGTGAAGTTACCCGATTCAATCTGTACTTCCGCTCGAATCCACTGGCCCGGCACCAGCGGAGGAACCTCCAACCGGTGAAAACGCTGATACTGTACATCCGGTAGGGAGGACAAAATATCAAAAGCTGAACCATCTGGAGGTGGACTCTCACTGGTGGAAGAACTGCGCTGTACGAATACATCGGCACCAGGGATGGCACCTGAGACCAACACGTACCTCTGGCACTCCATCAAAGGTCCTATACGCACCGACGGTTCTGATGTGAACGTCAAATCGTCCCGGAAGTCGTCGGGAAGTGGAATGGTGCGGATGAATTCCCCTTCAGGTTCACTGTTGGATGGGTCTTGTCCGTAGCAATCAAACCATGGAAAGGCGGCGGCCACAATGGCAACTGCCAGCAGAAGCCCTCGGCCTCGCAGGCGGATTGCGGACACTTGAATAGGATCAGACAGACACTTGGAATGCACTTGGGATATCATCTCTTCCTCCTCCAATTTGAGAGTACAATCTCTTAGGCTGAAATGACCTCATTGTACGTCTTCAAACAATCCGGACAATTGTAGCTAGAATCTAAGACACAGTTTGTCTGATGGCAAGGGCCTTTTTGTAGTCTCGTTTCCTCATTTTCATAGTTCATACTTTGATTCGATTTCTTTCTTGAAGTATCCGCGCAGCAGTTGACCAATGTGGTAGATTGGTGTAGACATCACTGACAGTTTCTGTCAGTGACGCGCATATCTGATCTTGTTGACGCCACTGTCCCATAATGGCTTTTTCTCTTCCAGTATCAGGGTGAGGGTCTCAGTGAACATCGGAGGGCAAGTACCCGTTCGCCCCATGCATATTGTGGCGATGAGTCAAGTCTAACGCCCCCGCCAAGGGAAATCGAGCCGAAATATTGGGCCGGATCTATCTGAAATCACGACTACATAGATGCCCTTTGTTAGGGAAGATACGGCAGCGGGTGACAACGGAGAGGAGATCTGATTCCATTCGTATCTGATGTCGGCGATTACTTTTGCAGTATTCGGGAATATCGTGATCCAGATTGTGCTTGACACACGCCGGGCAATGAAGTAGACTCCCTTAACTGTCATCATTGCACGACTTCTAGCAGGAAACACATGCAACCGGGGACCGAAGCAATCGCATAGTTGTGGGCGCGCGGTGCCTACGAGGAGTGGGAAAGGCTGCTATCCAAAACGATGCCAGGTCGCCTCAGACCTTGCATGGGGCAAGGCATGGCGCGCAGAGTGTACTCTATTTGAGGAGGGACTATTGTGGAGTCAGGATTATTCAGGGATAACCCTATTTTGACAGATCAATCTGCAGGGAGAACGTATGGTGTGTAGTCTACCAAAGTTCGCAAATAGGTGTTCGATAGTGCCTATATGTACGGTGCTTCTGTTCCTTATTCTCTCGATATCTATAGCCTTCGCTGTTACTTCCGGGCCGGATGATCCGAACATACAATCGATATCTGCTGTGGATGTCGACCAGTATGTGGACCTGTACACTGGTGATCTGAACTACAAAATCCCTCTGTTTGATTTGCAGGGCCCAAATGGAAATTACCCCTTTGTGCTTACGTACAGTTCAAACATAACCATGGACCAGGAAGCTAGTTGGGTGGGTCTCGGCTGGAGCCTTAGTGCAGGTGCTATCAGCCGACAGATGCGTGGGCTTGCTGATGACTGGAATGGGGCACGAGTTAGGAAAGTGCGCGACGTCAAGCCCAACTACACGTGGGGCGTATCAGCGGGGGGGAGTCTAGAGTTAATCGGTGCGGACAACAAGAAAGGAGGCAAACTCTCGGGCAGTGCCGGCATCACGGCTTACTACAACAACTACAAGGGTTGGGGGCAGAGCAGGGACATTGGATTCGGTTACAAAAATGTGGGAGGAACCTCGCTCACTGCGGGATTGGGGCTGAAGCTGGACACACAGGGCGGCTTGACTCTAAGCCCATCGTTGGGACTCGGCTGGTCACTGGAGCGCAAGGAATCTGAGTTCCAGGTCGGTGCAAGTGCCTCAGCTGCCTTCAATTCCCGACAAGGGTTGTCTTCTCTCTCTCTTGGCTACTCGGGGAAAGTCGTCAAGACAAAGCCAACAGGTGACCAAGGTAAACGCAGTCCAACTGACATTATGGGCCTTGCTGGACAAAGTACGCTTTCGTTTGCCCGATCCGCATATGTGCCGTACTACGAAATGCCCATGACTGGATGGAATGTATCGGCGACGTTCAAATTGGGAGGCGAATTTCTCGGTGTTCACCCTAACCTCTACATCCGAGGATTCTACAACCGCCAGTGGCTGAAAAACCGAGCTAAGGTGACGGCCAAGAGCGCATTTGGCTATCTGCATCTTGAGGGTTTCGGCACCTCTGAAACCAGTGGCAGAATCATGGATATCAATCGCGAGCACGATGGGATGATACGTAAGGAGTCCCCCAACCTGCCGATACCCTCTCTCACACACGACATTTACACCGTAACCGGAACAGGAATGAGCGGGGCTTTTCGACCGTACCGCAGAGAGATCGGAGTGGTCTATGACCCGGAAGTGAAGTCAAGCATAACCGGTGGCGGCCTAGGTGTGGAAATCGGTGGTGGAAATGCGGTTCACGTAGGGATTGACGGAAGCCTGAATCACTCGGTGTCAGAAAGTAAGCCCTGGCTGGATCCCACACTCAGCGAAATATACAAGTTCAAAGGGGCAATGGGCGAGAGTGCCCAATTCAAACCCTATTACTTCCGATTCCTCGGGGAGCACACGGCACAGGATACATCCGTTCTATCCCACGTAGGGGGAGAACGCGCGGTTCGTGCCGAGTTGGCCACGAGCGGTCTGAGCGAAATCGTTGATGAAGCAGTCGACCTTGACTTTGAACTCTTTTCCCCTACTGGACAGCTGACTGACGCTTACGGCATTGCCACACCAGCAGCCCAGACAGAGTCTGACGCAGCTGAACCGAGGTCACGGCTCATTCAGAGTTTCTCAAATGCGGACCTCATAGATGCTGATGCCTTCACCAACCAGCACCTGCACGTCACATTCTACGACGTCAACGAAGACGCGCATGTTCTCGAACGATCTGGGAGAGACCATGATGATATTGCTGCTTTTGTCATTACGGGCACCGACGGTGTGCGTTATATCTATGCACTTCCGGTGTACAATAATGAACATGTGGAATACGTGTTTAGTGTCGAAGCTACCGGCCACGAATGTGAACCGACCTATCCACTCTCGCAACTCGGCGGATCACCTGGCTCCGAGTATTATAAGGTCAGCAACTCGGAGGAGTATTACCGCCGCACAGAACTTCCTCCGTACGTGTACTCCTACCTTCTGACTGCAATAGTCGGACCAGACTATGTCGACGCTGATAATATTCCCGGGGCATCGGCAGGCGACTTCGGTCATTGGGTGAAATTCACATACACGAAGTGGGAAGAGGACTACAAATGGCGGGCACCGTTTGTGGACGCGAACTTCAATCCGGGGATGCAAACGCCGCGCGATGATAAAGCATCGTTTATGTATGGAAGCCGACAAGTATACTGTCTTCGAACAGCAGAAACAAAGACCCAGATCGCGCAGTTTTTTGTGAGCGAACGTCGAGACGCCCGAGGTGCGGTCGATTCAATGCAAACTGCTAATAGTAGCAGTTGTTTAGGGGCATCGTTGTTTCAGCTTGACAAGGTATCCCTCTTTTCGCGAAATAGTCGGCTCATTCACTCAAGTGAAGATGAGGTCAATGAACTACCACTGAAAACAGTCCATTTTCGCTATAGAAATGAGTTGTGTCGCGAATTGCCAAATGGTCAGCCGTCGAGTGGATACACCCAGGTGGATGACACAGTCTCGGGAAAGCTGACTCTCAAGAGGCTCTGGTTCACTCATGAAAGAAGCACGAGGGGGAGCTTATCGCCATATGTCTTTGACTACGATTATGCAGATCCAGACAGGAATCCCAGGTACGAAAGTCATCACCAAGATGCATGGGGCAGCTATAAACCATGCCTTGACAACTACAAATGTTGGCAGATGGACGTCGCATCGCCGCATCAGATTGATGGCTCAGGCAGTTTTGATCTAGGGGCACTAAACGCTCATGCCACGGCGTGGCGTCTTCGTGCGATTCATCTTCCGTCGGGTGGATCGCTCCATATCGACTACGAGTCGGATACTTACTCTCATGTGCAGAATAAGCCTGCAACGTATATGGCACGGATTATTGACCCTGACGGCAACGGAAAGATCGGGAGTTTTGAGGATTGGCAGGTAGTATTTCCTCTGGTTCAGCCAATTTCAAAATCTACCTCTCAGGAAGCACTCGCCGAGCTTCTGCAAAGATACGCACGGAAACATGAACAGGTGTACTTCAAGGCACACATGTATCTCAAGGATCACTCACAATCAATATCGGATATCGTAGCCGGGTTTGCTCGAGTGGATAATGTAGATGTTCTGGATGCACCCGGGCCTGGCCCGTACACGCATGGTGTTATTACGGTTAGATCTGATAATGGAAAGCGAGATCACCACCCGATAACGGAGGCTGCGCTCCAACATCTATTACTGAACCGCCCTGAAGATATCTACACTCCACTGTCTTTTGATCCTGATGCAGGATGGGATGATCACGCCCTGATGATCCCTTCGCTGGTCGGTTATGCACTAAGCGAGATCGTCAGCGCAATTGACGGGTACTATGACAACGCAACAAGAAAAGGCTGGGGTCAGGAGTTCGACCAGGATCGTTCCTGGATTAGACTGAGGTATCCCTACGGACGCAAATTCGGCGGTGGTTGTCGTGTTAGTCGATTGACGCTGGTGGACAATTGGGGTGCTGCAACGGATAGCTCGGAGCCATCCTCCGAGTATGGCTTTGCTTACCTATACGATAACGAGGATGGTAGCAGCAGCGGCGTTACCACATTTGAGCCGATGGTAATGCATGAAGAAAACCCACTGCGCATGGCCAAAACCTACACCCAGTCAGTCCCGCTTGGTTCAGATTATAATCTGTTCTTCCCGTATCCAATCAATACAGGCTACATGCCTGGCCCGATGGTAGGCTATCAAAAGGTGAGGGTACGCTCCCTTGCAACACAAGGGGTAGTCGATGGGAGGATTCCGGCGAGTGTTCGCACTACGGGTGAGACGCGCCACCGCTTTTTCACATCGAGGGATTTCCCGGTACAGACGGAAGAGACAGCGATCCAGAAGAAATTCTTCGATCTGTGGGTGCCGTTATTGTTCTTCGGTGAAATTACGATCCACAATATGACAGCGAGTCAGGGGTATGCAATAACTCTCAATGATATGGCTGGCAAACTAAAGGAACTGTCACACTTTGGAGTGGACACTTCCGGTCAGGTAGAAACAAACGCAACAAGCTGGACCAGGTACAACTACAATGCTCGCCCGATTCGCCTCAAGAACAACGTAGTTATGTACCAGGTTGAGGATGCCCTGAACGTCTTCGATTCTATCGGTCCATCCTCAGAGAAGCGTGTTGGCTTAGACTATGAGTTCTTCTTGGATATGAGACATAGCAGGAGCGAGGCCATTCAGGGGGGTGTCAACCTCAACCTGGATTTTGGCATGGCTGGGCCAATCCCCATCGTTCTTGTTGGACCCTTCGCTAATATCGGGTGGTCTTTGAATCAGATGCAGACGGTAGTAGCCAACAAGATAATCCACAAAGCCGGTGTTTTGACTGGTGTTGAATCCTTCGATGGACAGACACTCAGCCGCACCGATTACCACGCGTTTGATGCTATCACCGGTCAACCTCTGCTCACGTCGAGGAGCAACCGTTTTGGTGATCCAGTCTACAGTCTCACTATTCCTGCACATTGGCCGTATGCGGGTATGGGAAACCCAAATCGAAAGATAGATCTCCGATTTGAGGCTGATCTCGGGCCATGTAACGGTGAGGGCGAGTACTGTTTTGATCCACCTGCTGGCCTTGATCTTCTTGGAACCGGCGACGAGCTGATGGTAAGGGGCCAAGACGCGAGTGCCAGAGCAACAGTAGTGCAAGATGGAGATATACTGAAGGTAGTCAGTGGCTCAGGTGAGGCACCAACGGGCCGGGTTACAATCATCATGCTAAGGCCTGCAGAAAGAAACATGTTGTCCGCCAATGCTGGTGTGATTGAGGCTCTGGAAAATCCCGAAGTCGCTTTGAGACAGGGACGACAAGATATCTGCAGGGAGACAATCTATTATATGTGCGACTCCTGTGAAGTCTCACATTGGGTGCCATTTGTAACCCCTTGTGCCCACGCTGTTGTCAGACTGTTGGATAGTCTGTGCCGCACTGAAGCCGGCGGTAGAAGAGATCTGCGGCGCACCTTGGTAAACGATCCACTGGTGTCCATAAACGAGCTGTGCGGAAGACAAATCCAGGATATTCCCTGGGAGTACTGTGTTCCCTACAATCGCTCGACCTTGAGCGACACTGCAGTGCACTTATTCGTGCGGGGTGACGAACTCGAAAAATGCGGTGTAACTTTCTTAAGTGCCAGCGGAGACCCTATTGCGATCCGGAGTATTGTGTCAGTTAGCAACCCGACATACTTGGAGCAGCATCCGGCAAAAATCCAATGCGATAACCGAACTGGCTATGACTTTGCCAATATCTCTGTAGATATCTGGCAAAAAGGTCAATACAAACCTGCCATTGCGTATCTCTTCTCCTCCTGTGGCTTCTGGACGGCGGAGTGTTTGAGCACTGAGTGGGTTTACCAAGAGTGCCGTTGGGATACAAGTTATGTTCTCCAGCTGTTTGACAAGGTCTTGAACATGAGTGCAACGACCTACAACCAATCATGGCTGCATGATATGGCGAACGTCAGATTTCCCGGATCGGCCGAGTATGCAGAGGAAACGTGGAACCGACTATTGGGTCTCCACCCATACTACCGCGGGGACCTGGGTATATGGCGGCCCGCCGCCTCATACGAATTCCTGGAAGAACGTAAACAGAGCTTCTCCGATCCCAATCTCAGGGTCGACGGTACTGTCGACAACGCGGTTATGTTCCAGTGGAACAACGCGGCCTTCTTGGATTGTGCGCCACAGTGGCTACGTGTCGATACGACAACACAATATAGCCCATGCAACTTTGCTATTGAGAGCCGTGACATTCTGGATATCCCGTCGTCGGCTCTGTTTGGCCACAACAATTCACTGCTCACAGCCCTTGCTGTCGATGCTGAGTCCGAGGAAATACTCTCAGAATCGTTTGAAGAATATTATGCTGGTGACTCGGTAACTCCCTGGACAACCAGCGGCGGCAATTTCGATTTCTGCACCAAGAGCGTATGGGTGTTCAATTGGCCGCGCGATCTGGTCTGGAGCGGAAGATTGGAGGATCGTCGTTTTGGAGTAATCGACCAACCTGTGCTAATGACGGCTGATCGATCAGTAGAAGTGTTTTTCCCGGAAGGGTATGGGATGGCCAGCTCCACACAGTCAGGGATGTACAGCGTTCGTGTACATGGCACTATCGATGACGGAGCAAGCGTTTTGATGTTTGAGGACATCGATGCCCCACTTCATCCTTCTGTGCCGATCGATGTTCGGACTCCAGTTGCTGATCAGGTGCACTATGTTGTCGAGCCGGTGCGTCATTCAAAGACCCGTTCGGCTATCACGAAGAGGTATGCGCACACTGGGGTCCGTAGTCTGCTGATTGGTGACACCATATCATTCGAGCAGAATCGACTGCAACTGAAGCCTGACAAAGCTTACGTGTTGACGGCGTGGATGCGCAAAGCCGATGACGACGTTCACACGTACAAAACAGATCACTCTGATTCCGAGCACAACCCGGGCATCCGCATCCGGTACCTTGACGGGAGTGATCACGAGCTATCCGTGACTGGACCGCTCGCCGAGCCTTCCGGTCCGATTATCGAGGGCTGGCAAAGGGTGGAAGCTATATTTGTTATGCCGGACGATGCGGCGGGTATCGTACTGCAGTTCCAGCCAGGCGTTCCCAAGCCGGCGGCGTATTTTGATGATATCCGCCTCATGCCCTTTGCAAGCAATCTTGAATGCTATGTCTATGATGTCGATAACCTCAGGCTTGTTGCTAAACTGGACAGGAATCACTTTGCGACATTCTTCGATTATGCGGAGGACGGGTCGCTGTATCTCGTCAGGAAAGAGACAGTCCAAGGAATCCAGTCCGTGCAGGAATCGCGGTTCCATCTGCGGGAGCGAGCAGCAGAGCAGGATGCGGGGGGGATGTAATGAATGTTGTTCTTGCATTCTGTATGACAAGTGTGGTTCTCTGCATGTCAATTGCTGGTTCCGCACGCGGGCAGGACTTTGCGTTGGATATCGCGAGAGTGAGTGAGCTACTCCAGGAATCAGATAGTCTGTACGTTACATTTGAGGTGGAAGTCTACGGCGGCGCTGATGGCAGTCAGTTAGTTCTGATACAGAAAGCGTCTTACTGCAAACACTATCAAACGGTTCTGTATAGTCTGGGCCCGGTCACGATGTTCTGCACCGAAGGGGCCTCACTGGTGATCAATCACTCTGCCAAGACAATGCTGTTGAGTCATATCGACACCAGAACCGCACCGCCGGCGAGCCCCGTCGATCAGATTTCAGCAAGACTGGACAGCATACTTGGTGAAGGAGTTCGAATCGAGTATCTTGGTCATTCTGAGGGCGCTAAGCGTTATCGCCTGCGAAACAGTGAAGGTCCTATTCGTGTTGCTGATATTGTCATTGACTCGAGTACCTCAAGCATAAAATCGCTGCGATACCAATATGATCAGTCAATTGCAGGGTTTCCGATGACCGCAGCAGTGCTGTTTTCTTATCCAGATAATCCGTACATCTTTGGTTCTCCGGCCCTCAAACTTCAACACTATGTCACAACAGAAGGAGATTCGGCATACATCAGTCAGAGATTCGCAGATTATGAGCTCTCCTGTGTGGAGGATAACAATGACTAAGCCAGCAGTATGCGTGACTGTATTACTCAGTTTCTATGCCTCGATTATTGAATCAGGACTCACGCGTGAGGTCATTCACTGTGATACAATCTCAGGACGCAGCCAAATAGAGTTGACTGACGTTGTTGTGAACATCCCGTCCGATGTCGAAAGGTTCACCGCTGAAGTGACACTCGAGTATGACGCTGGCCCTTCGATTCTCCTTACTGAGGATTGGCACTATACGGTACATGTGAATATCACGGGTGAAGTAGCAGAGGGTATTACTAGCCTTCAAGATGAGTTGACTCTTAGAAACTCTAGGTCGATTAGAACGTTCCAGACCGCCAGTCGGCATGAGTTGTTGTATGGCCAGATGACTTTAACCGTGGCCCCGGTAGAGGTATCCGGTGCAATACCAGAGAATATCGATCTCGTATTGTTGCTGCATCATGAACCGAAATGGGATCCGGGGAATGCTCGCCCACCTAAACCTCGACTGTCCGGACGGGATACGCTGGTATGGCAGCCGGTGGATGGGTGTCAGTACTACGAGGTTGAAAGTGCGTTTATTGATGACCTGGCGGGATATACTGGAAGGATCAACCCATTTACCGCGAAGGTGCCGGTGCGTGTGTCTACTGCTGATACACTTCATGTTCTTGACTTGCAGCTAACAAGCGGCACAGTCGCAGTGCGCTATCGTGCAGTGGGTACTTTTGGAAGAGGGGGGCTCGATTTCGGAGAGACGCGTCGCTACAGTAAATGGTCCGAGACTCTGAGTATGCAGATCTCGAAATCGGCATCTCCGAGTACAGATTTGACCGAATTCGAGCCGAATCTTAATTGGCAGTCCGCATCGACCTTTGCTGAGCAAGGCCGTCGCTTGAGAACCCTAACCTATTTCGATGGTAGCCTGCGCCGAAGGCAGACGGCACAGAGTTGGTCCCGGGATGACCTGACACTTGTTACAGACGTCAAGTATGACCACGAAGGTCGCTCTCCCATCAGCATCTTGCCTACCCCAACGAAATGTAGTGATCTGGGATTTCGAGCGCTGTTTCATCTCAGTTCCTCAGGTACGGCCTACGGCGCCGTGGATGTCGATACCTGGCCGGATATGCCGCTCGCGGCAACTTCGGGTGCCGGCCAGTATTACCGTGAATTCCTGGACGGCTTTGGGTACTTGCACAGATACACGCCTCGTTCCGATGGCTACCCATTCTCACTTGTCAGGTTCGTGCGCGATAATTCGGGCAGAGTAGAGTACTCTTCCGGTATAGGTGAGCACCTGAGAGTAGATGGCGATAACTCATCACAGTTCGTTTATGGTACAGCTACTCAAAGCGACTTATTCAGGCTGTTTGGGAGTAATTCTGGCGTGGCTTCCGCTGTCAAGAGAGATCTAGTTATCGATCCAAATGCACAGGGGCTCATTGCATTCAAGGACGGTCAGGATCGAGTGATTGCGACTGCTCTTACGGGGGCTAATCCTCCGTCCTTGGATAGACTTCCCGGCATTGCGGTAGACACTGTTAGGTTTTCTCTTGCTGGTAATAATACAATCAGTATTGAGAGGGGGATTAGCAGGTCTGTAAGTCGGATTCCAAACCGCGCTGGTGCTTATTGCGACTTCACTTATTCACTTTCAGGCGTCCAGTATGAACCGGATTTGGGTGAGGACTTTCCTTCACTGCCTTGCCGCGAGTGTACCTATGAACTGACCATTCAAATCATTTCCCCGACCGGTAGGCAGATCAAGATCTTCTGGGACGAGCTCCAGGATTCAGTGGAGACGATCGTAGACACTGTGTTCCCCGAGCCAGGTGTACCATGCGTCGACGGTTCTTACACGTGGCCAGACATTCACTTCCGCGCGTTTTTCGCGCGCGCAGGCTCTTATAGTGTTATCAAGACACTTCGTCAGCTCTCGGGCGCATTGGATAGTACTCTTGCGTTTTGGGAAACTGAACCCGAAGCTGCAGAACTGTACACGCCTGCTTTCTTCATTGCGCAACAGCTGGCCATGACTGATACAAGCCTCTGCAACTTGACATGTGTTCAGCATTGCCGAGAGATGCTCCAAAAGGACAATCAGGCTCATTACGACACGACCGGAGAGTGGCTATATACAGACGAACAGCTGCCTGAGGCAGTATCGCTTTGTTGTGACGGATTCATTACTAACCATGCCATTGACCGCGTGACAGCGCTTGAGTGTTCATCGTTATTTGAAATGATGAAACAAGACGTCAGCCCGGGTGGTTGGCTGTTCGATAGTACGGGATGGTTGGAGGAACAAATAGGGAATACGGGCTTGGCCGGCACAGTGTGTTCTGACAACTTGGACGACCAGGAAATCAGAGAGTGCCTGCTAGACCATTGGGACGTTACCGTTGCAACAATGCTCCTACCTGAACATCCAGAGTGGTGTCACGTTGAGAAGTGCTGGAACGATTCAGCTAGCGCCGCATATGACCGGCGTATGGATGCTATAGAGCACCCTGTCATAGCACTCGTGCGCGGATATTACAATCCTGCAGACATGGACGGTGCACCGGGATTGCCATCAGGATACTGCGAGCCTGATCCTTTTCTGAGTTATGCACGCCGCAAGGAAATGATGAAAGACATGTTGCAGGTGTTCTACATCGATAGCTTTGAGATCATCGGTGTCGATACGGTATTTGATACGTTAACGATCTGGGAGTATGTCAGCAATGGCAAATACTACCATGGTCCGCTTGATGCCTACGATGAGAATTCTGCGAGTATTTGGACAACTTTCCGAAGCCTTTACCAAGGTTTGAAAGACGAGATTCGGGACCAGGAAAGTTCGGAGGACCTGGGTTGTCCTTACATGGAGTACTCACGCGCATTAGTGAAAAGACCACTTGTACGTGTTGATAGTAGCACAGCTACTGACAGCCGCGATTCGCTTCTCACGTCATATTGTGAGCAATTAGCGGAAACCAGGGCCGAGTTCTTAATTCAGGAGCTCAAGGACAGCTGTGACTTGCCCCCGTCACTTGCGCTACATACTAAGGAAGTCCTGGCACAGTACCTGCTCGAGACATGTGGGCTCAAGGATCCATTGGGTCTGATTACACGTGATGAGCTAATTGCAGGTCACCTACTGCTTGAGTATGTTGAATCAAAGCTTCCACCGAATTGTTCCCTGAAACAGATTGCTGTTGAGGACCCCTACACATACGACACTATCTGTAACCTCATCTGTGATACGCTGTTTCATGACGATTGTGTAGAAATGCTGCTTGAACTTGTGAACGAGCGCCTGCCCGCACAGATTCCTGATACGATTCCCCTCTACTCTCCGGTGTACTCCGAGTTTGCAGATGATTGCGCTCCATTCGATTCTCTGTTAATCATCTACGATACTGTTTTGGTGTTTCAGGGCGTAAGTGAAGACGAACAGTGCCGGCTTGCTTTCTATTATTCCAAGGGTGATCTGGTCAGTTTCTCTCAGGTTGAGAAGTTGCATTCCCCGCAATATGAATGGTCGTTTCCATCTGACATACAAGCTTCGCCCGATCTGTTTAAGAACCTGACTGTTCAAGTTGTTGCTGGCCATGGAGAAGCAGATCGTACTGCGTACTTGTTCAGCGACTGTCCTCTCGACTGGCCTGCTGACCCGCAGATTGTATGCGATACACTTGTTAGGCCTTCAGCGTGCGCTGAAGAAGCATTTCGTTTGCTCAATGCGTACTGGCCTCGTCCGCTGAACAAGCTCATTACATTCGACGAAGATGACAACCCTGAATGCTATTTGGCAGTATTCGCTAACAAGGAGTTGGTTACTTTCATTATTCCTGCTGATTATCTGGAAGGACTCAAGAGGAAAGTACCGATCGACAGCTGTCGCATTGTCTTTTATGATCGAAATGGAAACCACATCAGTCTGAGTGACGCAGACGGATTTGTAAATCTGAGATGTGTTGCAGAAGTTCCGGGACCGTTTGAAGTTGACCCTGCGTATGACCTGCCTTTTGCCGAACTTGCAGTGGACATACTAATGCGAAACCGTGATAGCTTGACTGGATACATTTTTACTGATTGTGATGTCGCTGCAACAAAGGACTGCGAGATTTTCGTTAAGGATCTCGATTGGCCAGAGACGAAACCGCTAGCACCAGATGACTGGAGAAAAGACTGTCTGGAATTGCAGCGAGCCGAAGCCGAGTATGAAGGCAGGCGAATGTATGACGACTATATGTTTAGACTGGCTACAGAATACCGCGACGTGTATGCCAACAAGTGTTTTGATCCTCCATTTCTTGAGACCTTTACAGGTGTAGCGTATACCAGTGGTGACTATCAGTTCACGTTATACTACTGGGACGCTGCGGATAATCTTATACAGACAGTGCCTCCAGCCGGAGTGGATACACTACCTAGTTCTACAGTCTTTGAGTTTCTCACGGGAGCGGCGGCTGCGGGAGACAATCCTCAGCATGGATTGAAGTCGCGTTTCAAGTATAACACACGTAATCAGGTGATATGGCAGCATACGCCTGACGGTGGCGAGATCAGGATCTGGTATGATCGCAAGGGCCAGGCACGCTTCTCGCAGGACGAGAAGCAGGCTCAATCAGAGTCATACTCCTATACACACTATGATAGGCAGGGCCGGGTAATTGAGGTCGGTCAGATCACCGGGCCGAATGTCAATGTCATCTCACTTCATGTTGACTCGTCTTGGTATCCTTCACATACGGACACCAGCCGGTACAGTTTGTCTGAGATAACCCGGACCTACTATGATACAGATCGTTACCTGGATTTCAAACCGCCTGGCTTTGAGGCCGAGAACCTTCGTGGCCGAGTGGCTTCAGTCACATACCAAAAGACTCTGGAAGACTCCCCGGTGGCCTCATTCTACAGCTACGATGCCCATGGGAACATCAGGAGCTTTGTTCAGCACATTGCTGAGCTGGGGAGTAAGCGGATGGATTATACATACGATCTGATAAGCGGCAACGTAACACGTATAGCTTACCAGGAGGGATACCCCGATCAGATGTTTCATCGGTACGAATATGATATCCAGGATCGGTTAAGCAATGTCTTTACATCGATCGATGGAGTCTTCTGGGACCGGGATGCTCAATACGAATACTACGCTCATGGTCCCTTGGCTCGAGAGGAACTGGGGCATGACCGCGTGCAGGGCTTGGATTACGTGTACACTCTTCAGGGCTGGACCAAAGGAGTCAATTCAAACACACTGGCTGTTACTCGTGATCCTGGAGTCGATGGCGACAGAGATCTGGCTAACAATCCCAACCATGATGTCGCACCCGACGTCATCGGATACTCTTTGGGGTATTTTCGGGAAGACTATGTACCGGTTGATGTTAACCTGACGTCGAACAATCTCTTTGTGGCGGACCACGCTGGTTCCAACTTTGGCCAGAAATTGAGAGGACTTTATGACGGCAAGATAAGCCATATGGTCACTGCTATGCATGGATTGGGCTCCGAGGAGCCTGTAGTCCAGGCGAGTGCCTATGGATATGACCAACTGTATCGTCTCACTCGAATGGAGACGGACACCAATCTTGACCGCACAGCAAACGTCTGGCGTGGCACGGTGGATGACAACACCAATTACAGTACAGAGTACACTTATGATGCAAACGGCAATATCCGGACACTAACACGCAACGGTAAGCTCACACAGCCACCCGCAGGTCAGAACCTTAAGATGGATGAACTAACGTATTTCTATGACGAAGCGGCTGGTGGTAGCCTGTTGTCCAACCGGCTCCTGCATATCAAGGACGCCGTAAGTGCTGATGCCTACGGACATGATCTGGATGATCAGGATAATCCCAGTATTGGATCGTTTGACCCTGATAATGCTCGGACGCACAATTATGCCTATGATGAGATCGGCAACCTTGTTCGAGACCGAGCTTCGGGCATAGAAATGATAGAATGGAATTCGTACGGTCGCGTAACAAGTGTCATAAAGGATACTGATGGTGGCCCGGACCTGGAGTTCACTTATGATGGTGAACAGAATCGCATGTCCAAGATCGTCAAACCTCACGGTAGTGATGCAACACAGTGGACCTACATCTATTATGTTCGTGATCCCCAGGGCGAGGTTATGGCAACATATCGAAGGACAACCTCGCCTGACCCATCCGGAACAACAGATCATTATGTCGACAGTGTTTTCCTAACCGATCATTCGCTCTATGGCTGGCGGCGTCTTGGGCTTCGCCACGCCAATAAACTAATCCAAACCCATTCGTATTCGGCTGCTACGGATACGATTGACGGCAGCCTGGAGATTGGCTCATCAGGTTATGATGCAAACTCAGTGACATTCAACAATGCAACAGCTGAACGTATCACCGGGCAAAAACAATATGAGCTTGTCAACCATCTCGGCAATGTGCTGGCCACAGTGTCCGACTTGACGGATAGGGTAGATGAAAATGATGATGACGTGGCAGATCTATCACGTGCTAGAATTCTCTCCTTAACCGGGTACTATCCATATGGAATGCGCATGCCGGGAAGAGCTGTGGGTGACACCGCTTATCGGTTTGGTTTCAATGGAATGGAGAGAGACATTGGGTGGGTTGACAACTCGAATATCTATTGTACGCTCTACCGTATTTATGACGCGCGAGTTGGGCGATGGCTGTCAGTCGACCCTCGTGTAGATGACCTTGCTGCGCATTCCTCATACATGTCAATGACCGGGAACCCCATATCCATAACTGATCCTCTTGGGGATAAGGGTTTAGATGACAAGAGGATAGACGTTCTAGACTATTACGGAGTTCTGTTTATACCTGGCTATGCCGAAGAGATGACGGAGGACGAACTCCATGATTATATGCAGAACAGAATTGCGCACAATGCCGGCTTTCTTGCAGCATTCATGAGTGTTGCTGGTGTATCCGCGGTGGCTGGACTTGAGTACTTGGCATCCAGAACTGCTCCAGCTCCCACAGGGCGACCAGGGGACGTCGGTGACATAGGACCAACAGCGGAGCCTGGCGCTGACAAGCAACGGAAGAAAACGCATGGTAATAAGCTTGATGACAAACCTGCGGAAGGTTATACATTACAGGATAGAGATACCGGCGAGATAAAGAAGTATGGAGAAACCACCTGGGGTGAAGACGCATTCGGCCGAGGTAAACAGAAAAGGTACACTAAGAAGTACCTGAAGAAGCAAAACGTTGACTATGTCAAGGAGAAATCAGGGACAAAAAAGGAAATGCACCAGTGGCAACATAAGAAGATCCTCCAGCATAAGAAGGAACATGGAAAGAGACCAGATCTCAATAAGAGCGATTACTAGGAGTCTGCAGTGAAGCTCTGGATCGGGGGAGAAATTCAGGCTGATGTCGCGGATGCGTTTCGAGAAGCACGTTCATTTGTCGAGCGGACCGTGAATAAGAAGATTGAGAGTAGGCACTACGATACTGCATTTGATGATTGGGATGTCATAGCGATCCTCCGGGACGATGATGCATTTGAGGAGCTCACTCGGCTATCTAAGAAGAAAAGAGACATGGACTTTCGCCTGAGGCTTGGTTATAGGGAATTCAAGTACGGAGACGCGAATGAGCGCCGTTCGATGATCTTCAAGATGCTCTGTAGAAGCATAGAGCTATTGGCGACAAAGGTCGCGGATCGTCGTGGATTGGAGTCCCTACTCACTGACCTGATCAAAATCGGTCAAGAACACGGTTGGAAAGCAACCTAGTCATGGGAAGCACGGAATGGCTGGCTGCAAATAGCGGTTGTTCGCCAGGAGTTATATCTTTGCTTGATGCTAGATCTTCAGGTACATGTAGCGGCTGTATGTCGTCAAACAAGTCGGACACGTTGCTCCTTAAGCTAAGACACACTTTGCCTCATCGCAATGGCTTTTCGGTATGATTCTCTCCGTTTCCTGATTGTTTCTGTCTTGATTCGTTCCCGCTGCTCCAATATCTCCGCTGCCCGCCCATGATAAACGTCTGCCGGGGTCACGTTGGACAGTGATTCGTGGTACCGCCGA
>JBDRNJ010000058.1:0-4770 GCA_043811375.1 bacterium
AGGGCTTCGGGTTTTTGGGTTGGATAATCAATGCGTTCATCAGCCTGAGAGTTCACTGGTAAGACATCATCCCACAATGACTGCAAAGCCGGGCCCTTCATTTCGTCCATGTATCGCTTGAACCGAGGATTGCCAGTAGAAGTAAAAATTATGCGGCCCTGCGCGAGCAATTCGTCAATCCGTTCTTGAGAATACCTCCAGTGGTTGCCCTTGGGAGGTGCAAGTTCCTTTTTGCCAAACTTGCGTGATGGACCAGGCCCCGTTGCGGCAAGAGAGGTGAGTTGGAACCGTTTGCCGTCTTCGTCTACATTGCCGTAATGCGATTCTTTGTATTCCTCAGAAAGTCCTGTGTGCTGTTGGTTGAAAATGAAATCATCAGTCTTCCGGTAGTAAAGCAACGTGTCATGAATAGCGCCAAATCTCTTTGGATCATTGTGAGGCAAAGATCGTTTCCAAATAATCTCATTCGTGAATCGCCCCGCTCCGAAAACCTCGTCGAGGGCCAACCGAAGATAGCTATTCACCCGCCAATCACAATGCACATAAATACTCCCATCCTCGGCCAGCAAATCCCGCATCAGGACCAGCCGCTCGTAGATCATGGCGATGAAGGAATCCGCGCCTTTGCCCCAGGTATCGCGGTAGGCGATCTCTTCAAGGATGTTTGGCTTCTTGGTGAAGGTGTCGCCGCCGATCTCGATGTCCATGCTGAAATCCGCCCCGACGTCAAAGGGTGGGTCAATAGACATCACCTTGATGCCGCCCTGTTTCTCAATCTCCTCACGCAAGGGACCGTTCTTCAGGGAGGAGAGGATCAGCTTGTTGTCCCCCCAGATGAGCTTGTTGGTCCAGCCCTTGAGCTGGCGACCCCGTGCGTCCAGCGAGAACAGGTCCATCTGCAAGCGGGTGTCCTTTTCGGCGCGCGGCTCGTCCACCTGCTCGATGACTTGGAAGGGCAGGACGATATTGCAGACCTCGCTCGTCTTGCCGTTCCAGACCAGCTCCACCTCGCGCTTGTCCTCGAACAGCAGAAAGCGATACTTCTCCGGCAACGGCCTGTCCGCCTCGATAAAACGGACAATCTCCTGCTGTTCCTGTTCGGTCAGTCGTGGCATAAAAATTCTCTCCTTCGCGGTGTCCTACCCGGTTCAGGCCGAGGGGCCTATAGAAAATACAATATAATCCGCCACGCTGGTTTTTTGCATCGGTTGCATTACCCTTGTTGAGCGCTAATTGGCATTCCTATTTCCAGTTGTAATGTAGGCTAATAACCCTGTCCTTTTTTACATCCTTGAACTCGTCCTTGCATTGCTGTTGTCGTAGGCCCAATCGTCTTTCCTCCTCTGGCTGGGCAGTCCTTTGCATTTGAACCTGGAGGGAAGTTCTCATGGCAGATACTTTAAAAAACACCAACTGTTTTAGATAATAGGCCTGTTGTCTCACCACGAGTGCATAAATTATTAATAGTGAAATGATTACTAAAAAGGAATTAGGAAATAGCATTGTCCAATCGGGTGTTTTGCTGGCTGCCCCTGCGAATGGAATAAATGGAATAATGGCGGCTTCAATTATCAGGAATTGAAGAAATCTCAAATACCCATGTAGCTTACTGAAGAGCTCTTCGTAAAATATTGCAGTTGCAAAGAGAGGATCGTTTTCGAGCTTTGCCCGCCCCAGCCGTTCGTCTATAAGTCTGTTTAAGTCTGGAACGTTATTGATATTTGGATAGTATTTCCAAACGTCAGCTACCAAATATGGAGACACATTCCTGGCCATCATTACATTGTGATCCCAGGCTATTATAGAAAACAAATCTCCAATTAGGTGGGCAACCTTATCAAAGGCATAGATAACTGTCAGAAGAATGAACAGCAAGATAATCGGCATTAGTGTAATAATGCCGTATATGGAAAGTAGCTTGATGACCTCAGGATCCTTTAACATGTCGAGGTACGGACTCCGAATAGCGGAGAGTGCATGCAGAGGAGCATTGCCTGCAATTAGTATCACAATGAGAATCGCTGTAAAAGCTTCCACGAATAAGGGGGCTACAAAATTCCATGCACGCTCGATGGTTGATGGCAGTTCACTAATTTTCACAATAAAGAAATCCCCTCTATTTTTATTTGTGGCCCACACAAAGGTCACCGGGACGCAGGTGCCGTTTCCCGCCGATCCGGTGCACCGTCTTGTGTGTGCAGTCTTCATCCCAACCATATCAAGGCCAAAGGATCTTCTTAGCAGTCTCGGATAGCACGTCGGTAAGTATGTCTCGGAACATAGATGCAGTACTGGTACCGACCTTGGCCATAACTTTCTTAAACTTGAGCGCCGCTGCTTGAGTGGATGGGGTGTCTTTAGTCAACTCGCCAATACTTTCTTCGAGCACACGCCTGTCCTGATCGTCAATAGATTCGAACTCCTTGGCAAGATCGTTTGCCGCCCTTATCCTCAAGCTTGTCCAAGGAAATGGTTCACCACAGTTAATGCAGAACTTAGGAGCCTCACATTCGCGCCCGTCCCCCCAATACCCACCACGAATAGGTGCCTGGCAGCCTGGGCATGTGGTCATAGTTGCGGCTCCGCACGTCTGACAGAACGTCTGGTCGAATTGCGGGGAGTGTTGCGTAAAGCTGTTGGCGACGTGACCATTCGCACATATCTGTGCAACGTCATATCCTTCTTGGCCCATCATTTTCCCCTATTTGTCGATAATGAATCTTTGATGCACAACGACCGAGTTCACCGGGAGCCGGATATATCGGCGATCCGGTGCATAGCATGGACCGTCCCTCATGCGCTCGGATATCCTACATCGGCCTTCGGCCACGCCAGCACCGTCGACTCCTTTGCCGCCATCCATCGATCGCCCTCGTACTTGGTCAGGTACGCCTCAATGCACTCATCCGAATCATCGAGGAAGTCACCGAAGAGCTGTGCACCAACGTCGTCCTGGAACACTGGCACGAGCACTGCGTGCAATGATGTCGCTGTACGCACGAGCACGATCATGCCCCAGTTGACACCGCTCGTCCGACACATGTAGACCATCCTGTCGACCGCAGTGCCCCTCAGCGTAGAATCGCCATCCAGGACGGGCCTCACAGCATGCATGAGGTTTCGAAAGTACTCACGCGCGCTGGTGAGCACGTCAGGCTTCGAGCGACCTACATTCGCCAAATAGAACTCACCCAACACATCTCTACCAAGGAGGTGGCCACCGGGTGACAGGGCGTAGCGGTAGCCGAGCATGTCGAACATGGTCAGGTGAGCGGCCTTGAGAAGCGACACCAAAGCAGGGATGCGGAGGTCCTTCTCAACAAGAATCTGCCAATGTGCATCTGCAAGGGTCATCGTCTCGGTTGGGTCGATCTTGAGCGCGAGTCGCACTGGGCCTGACTTTCCATCAACCACGAACGGAGAGTACTGCTTTGGTACTGGGCCCTTTGCCACGAGGTAGTGTTCGACGCGCCGACCATCCACAACGACCTGTGGACGGAGCCGCTTCGACAGATCGAGATCGGCGAGGACTTCGTCGGGCTTGTGCCATCGATGCCTGATGTCGACAAACTCGGCTTCGAACATACGGCCGTAGAAGTTGTCGACATCCTTTCGTTGTACGGTCCAGCGCGTTGATCCCGGGAATGTGGCGTTCACGATATGAGCCCTGCACAGTTCCGTCTCTTCGTCCTGGAAGAGGATGGGGCAATAGAAGTGGTTAAAGGGCTCGCCGACCACATCCCTGAAGTCGGCGCGCAGATAGCGAACTCGTCCAATTAGCAGCTTCTCCATGCTCAACCCACATCTCTTGTAGCGGTCCAACGCCAGGTATAATCGGAGCCGCCACTGAACTTGAATAAAAAAAACCGCGCTCCCTTGCGTCCAGTTGATGCCGTTATGCTTGTATTTTGACTCATATGTGTTTAGTTTTCTCGATTTCGCCGAAGTATAGCAGGGTTTTCTTGGCAGTAGCCGAATTTCATTCGTCTTCCGGTATCGCATAATGATTCGCATCCGCCCAGCGACTGCCGCCGATATAATACCTGTCCACAGACAACAGAACAGTCTTGTTCAATTTTTTTCGTTGAGGATCTTCTCGATGAAGGTACCAAATCATGACATATAATCCAGCTATTGCCTTGATTGTATTTTCAAGGTTTGCATCCGAAAAATGGCTATCTCTCTGATGCTTAACGTCATTGTAAGCTCTCCACCACGAAGGATTTTGGCCATTTTGCCAATCAGCCCATGGGGTCAACTGAAATTCGTATATTGGAACATCGATTATCATCGAGTGAAACTTTGGGTATCTGTCGGTGATGGTGTCACGATACTCATTGATATTTTTGCAGCCCTTTGAGGCGTCAATTTTCTCGCACAGGAGTTTAGCAACCACATCGATCTCGGAGCCAGCAGCAAGTAGCAGCCGAACAAATTCTATCGAAAAGGTTCCGAAATTACCTGATCTGATATCAACATATCTCGATACTTCATTAAGGTCCGAATCCAATGTTATTAGGTACTGCCAATTCTTGCAAACCATCATTTTCCCCTACATGCATTCAATATATGCGAATAACGCGATGGCTCTGCGACGGCGGTCTGCCATCCGCCGAAGCAGCTGATTAGGCCTGTTCGTCGAGCTGTTTGAGCGACTTGCCACCCTCAGTTTTCCACGCGGTAAGTCCGTTTGCGCTCCCGCCGTGTATGACAGCCGCCGCCGCAGATGGACTGGAAAACTCCGCATCCTTGGTGAAGACCAAGAAGCCG
>JBDRNJ010000059.1:0-10364 GCA_043811375.1 bacterium
TGCCAATCCCGCTCAGGAGGATGTCGATGCGGACGGTGTCGGTGACAGTTGCGACAACTGCCCCTCCGATTACAACCCCAATCAGGAAGATGCCGACTTGGATGGACTGGGTGACGTCTGTGATAACTGCCCCGACAACAACAATCCGGCTCAGGAGGACATCGACACTGACGGTGTCGGTGATAGCTGCGACAACTGCCCTTCCAATTTCAACCCCAATCAGAAAGATGTCGACTTGGATGGACTGGGTGACGTCTGTGATAACTGCCCCGACAACAACAATCCGGCTCAGGAGGACATCGACACTGACGGCGTCGGTGATAGTTGCGATAACTGCATAACAGTGGCCAACCCGGGTCAGGAAGACGGCGACAGTGACGGTGTCGGCGACGACTGTGACAACTGTCCCACCGACGCCAACTCCGATCAAGCAGACAATGATACCGACGGCCTGGGTAATGTCTGCGACAACTGCCCCGACGACGCCAACCCGCTTCAGGAGGACAGTGACAGCGACGGTATCGGTGACTCATGCGACGTCTGTCCCTTTGATGCCGACAACGATATCGACGGTGACGGAGTTTGCGGCGACGTCGACAACTGCGTAACTACTCCCAACCCCGGCCAGGAGGACTATGACGGTGATAACGTCGGTGACTCCTGCGATAACTGCATCCAGGTAGCCAACCCGGGTCAGGAAGACGGCGACTCTGACGGTGTCGGCGATGACTGTGACAACTGTCCCACCGACGCCAACTCCGATCAGGCCGACAATGACACCGACGCCATCGGTAATGTCTGTGACAACTGCCCCGACGACGTCAACCCGCTTCAGGAAGACGTCGATGCCGACGGTGTGGGTGACAGTTGCGACAACTGCCCCGATGAATACAACCCGGGTCAGGAAGACAACGATCTTGATGGTGTCGGTAACGCCTGTGATAACTGTCCCAGCAATTACAACCCCAATCAGGAGGATGTCGACTTTGACGGCCTGGGCAACATCTGTGACAACTGCCCGGATGATAACAACCCGGGTCAGCAGGATGCCGACGGAGACGACGTAGGCAATGTCTGTGACAATTGTATAAACGACTACAATCCCCTTCAGGAAGACAACGATGCCGACGACCTGGGCAATGTCTGCGACAACTGCCCCGACGACGCTAACCCCCTCCAGGAGGACAGTGACAGCGACGGTCTCGGCGATTCCTGCGACGTCTGTCCGTTTGATCCCGACAACGATATCGACGGCGACGGAGTCTGCGGTGACGTGGACAATTGTCCGGTCTGGCCCAACCCCGATCAGGATGACTTCGACGGTGACCTGCTGGGTGACTCCTGCGACAACTGTGACACCCTGTACAACCCCGGACAGGAAGACTTCGACGTCGACGGCGTTGGTGACACCTGCGACAACTGTCCCGATAAGTACAATCCCGACCAGTTAGACACTGACGGCGATGGTGTCGGAGATGTCTGCCAGGGATGTTGTGTGGATCCCATCAGAGGCAATGTCGACTTCGACCCCATTGACGAGATCAACGTGGGTGATCTCATGTACCTGGTCCAGTACATCTTCCAGGGCGGGCCGGCACCACCCTGTGACATGGAAGCTGATGTCGACTGGACTGACTTTGTCGACGTGGGTGATCTCATGTACCTGGTCCAGTACATCTTCCAGGGCGGGCCGGCACCGCTCCCGTGCCGATAACGGCTGGTAGACGCTGACGGAAACCAATAACCAACAAAGCCACCCCTGCTGCTGCGGGGGTGGCTTTTCAATAGGGGCTAATTGCTGCTCTCAACGAACTTATTGAACCTGACGTATCGTTTGCCATCGAGCCCACCGCTGGTTATCTTCTCCGGTACCAAATGTCATTTACGAGATAATAACATATCGTGGCGGAAGCCACCCGGCAGGATCATAGCATAGAAATGCCACTTAACAGGAAGGTTTGGAGATGTACATGACTATTGACCAATTCATCCAGGCCTGGACGTCAGAAGCGAAGCTGACTCACCAGGTCATGCAGAAACTCACCGATGAGACAATCTCGCAAAAAGTAGTCGATGACCATCGCACGCTGGGACGGATAGCCTGGCATATCGTCACCACTATCCCGGAAATGATGGAGCACACCGGTTTGAAACTGGACCTGCTGAAGACCGACGCCCCGGTGCCCGCCACGGCCCTGGATATCGAACGCGCCTATGTGTCGTTGGCGGCGGTGTTGCTGGAGAAAATCAAGCAGGAATGGACCAATGAGTCGCTGGATATCAAGGACGATATGTACGGCGAAACCTGGGAGCGCCGCTTCACATTGACCGCCTTGATTCAACACCAAGTCCATCACCGGGGCCAGATGACGGTACTGATGCGCCAGGCCGGCCTGCGGGTGCCGTCAATCTATGGCCCGGCAAGGGAAGACTGGGCCGAGTACGATATGGAAGAACCGGCAGTATAAGAAATCGCCGGAGTGCGAGCGAATCGCAGTTTATACTTCACTTTCCCCCTCATATCCACAATTGCCGGTCGAGCGTGCGGTAGTGGATGGCTTCGGCGATATGCCCCATCTCGATTTTTTCGGAATCGGCCAAATCAGCGATAGTGCGCGATACCTTCAGTATCCGATCATACGCTCGGGCTGAAAGACCCTGTTTGGTAATGGCCAGAGCCAGCAACGATTGTGATTTGTCGTCAATAGTGCAGTAGGTCCGCGTCTCGCGCGATTCCATGTGGGCATTACAGAAAACCCTTTTCTCGTTCCTGAAGCGCTCCATCTGCCGCTGCCGGGCTGAATTGACTCGTTGCCGGATGTTGACCGACTTCTCACCGCAGGCATCTGAGGACAACTCCTTGAACTTGACCGAGGGCACCGTGATATGAATATCGATACGATCCATCAAGGGACCGGAAATGCGCGACATATAGCGCTGGATTTCGCCCGTGGAACAGTTGCATTCATGTTTGGTGTCACCGTAATAACCGCAGGGGCAGGGATTCATGGCGGAGATCAGCATGAACCCAGCCGGATAAGTCAGGGTGGTGGCCGCTCGCGAGATCGTGACCTGGTTGTCTTCCATCGGCTGGCGCAACATCTCGAGAATGTCTTTCTTGAATTCGGGAAGCTCGTCGAGAAAGAGGACACCGTGGTGTGCCAGCGAAACCTCGCCCGGCTTGGGTACGGCGCCGCCACCGATCAGACCGGCGTATGATATGGAGTGATGCGGTGCCCGGAACGGCCGTGTCGCCACCAATGCCATTTCGGCCGCCAGCCGCCCCGCCACCGAGTGAATCTTGGTTGTTTCCAGGGCTTCCTCAACGCTCATATCCGGCAGGATAGTTGGCATACGCCGAGCCAGCATCGTTTTACCCGATCCCGGCGGGCCGATCATCACGATATTATGCCCTCCGGCCGCAGCCACCTCCAGCGCCCGCTTGGCCGATTCCTGGCCCTTGACATCGGCAAAATCGAGATTGTAAGAGCGTGCCTCATTAAAAACGGAGCGGATATCGACGTTAAATGGCCTGATTGTCGTCTCATCCTCGAGGAAATGAACCGTCTCTTTCAGTGACTCTACCGGATAGACCGGGACTGTACCGGCCATAGCTGCCTCGCGAGCGTTTGCTTTGGGGACGATGATCCCTTTAATACCGTTACCGGGCTCAAAAGTCATCGTCATCGGCAACACACCCGGCACCGGCCGAAGAGCTCCATCCAGAGACAACTCCCCCAACATGATGAACTCGTCACAGCGATCTCGCAGGATCTGTCCCGTGGCCGCCAGTATTCCCACTGCGATGGGCAGGTCAAAGGCGGAGCCTTCCTTCTTGATATCCGCCGGTGCCAGGTTAATAGTCACTCGTTTGGATGGAAACACGAAGTCGGAGTTCTTGATGGCTGCCGTGACCCGCTCTTTGGATTCCCTCACGGCGCCCTCAGGCAACCCGACCGTCACAAACGACGGCAACTGCTGCTGGATGTCAGCTTCGACTTCCACTGCATAGGCGTCAATACCCAGTGTGGCCGAGGATATGATTTTTGACAACATCCTGATTTCATCCCACCTGTAAGGTTACCGGTCTTTGTTCACCAGCGCTTGAATAAGCGGGGAGGCCGCCGTTGTCGACGACCTCCCCCCACTCTCAACCCTCGGTGAACAACCGCCACCGGCTGCCCACCAGCTTTCTCTCTACTGTCTCTGCAATCAATATCGTACATGCCCCTGACAGATCGTGTCAGTCTATTTTCTATTATTTGAATTAAGAGCTTATAATTATTATATTGATTTTGCGACAGTTGAGGAAAGATTCAGCAGGTAGTATGAACAAGATCGAATATCCGATTGACAAGCGAAATTGGCAGCCCAGCCTGATTCCGGGTCCGGTAGTGCTTGTTTCCACGTGCGACGCAACAAAGAAGCCAAATATAGCTCCCAAAAGCTGGGTCCAGATGGTTTCTTTCGAACCTCCCATGTTGATGTTCTCCGGCACGAAGGGAAACACCACCGAGGTCAATATCATCCAGACCGGTTGTTTTGGCGTAAATATCGTCGACGCTTCCATAGCATCGAGGGTGTTCGGTTGTATTCAATGGTTTGGGCTGGAACGGATTAAGAAGGCCGGATTCAGCCTGGTGACGGCCTCTAAGATCGAGGCTCCCCTGGTAGCAGAGTGCCGTGCCCATCTTGAATGCCGACTCCACCGGACATCCGAGATCGGCTCCGGTTTTGTCGTTTTCGGAGAAATCGTGGCCGCCTCCATCTGGGACCGGATAGCCGCGGCAGATTCCGAAGAACAATACGCCCTTTTGGAGCAGATAATCTTCCTCGAAAACAACGTATATTCCGTATTAAACAGAACCGAGCGAGTCGACACAAACAGGAGCGATCATTAACAGCAATGACCAAACCAACGACTATCGATTTCTGTCCGGTGACGCCGGAGCGTTGGCCGGAGTTTGCTAAGCTTTTCGGCAAACGGGGCGCCTGCGGCGGCTGCTGGTGCATGTGGTGGCGGCTGAAACGCTCCGATTTCGAAAGGCGCAAGGGTGATTCCAACAAGCGCGCCATGAAGAGAATTATCACCAATGGCCGGGTACCCGGTATTCTGGCTCTGGTCGATGGTGAACCGATAGGCTGGTGTTCAATCGCTCCGCGCGAGGAGTTCCCGGCGCTGGAGCGGTCGCGCATTCTTAAGCCGGTCGATGATCTCCCGGTCTGGACAATCGTCTGCCTGTTTGTGGCTTCCCACTATCGAAACATGGGCGTATCACAACAGTTACTCAAAGCAGCCGTCAGCTATGCCCAAAGCAGCGGTGCCTTGATTGTCGAGGGCTACCCGTTTGATCTTACCGGCCGCAAGTCTCCCCTGCCGGGAGCGTTCGTCTGGACCGGTCTGGTCTCGGCTTATCGCAAGGCCGGGTTCAAAGAAGTAGCCCGGCGTTCCCCCACGCGGCCGATAATGAGGTGCTATCTCAAAAGTAAATGTCGTAAAACGAAACAGGCAGCAACCAATGTCTGACAATAATACCTTTGTCGGCTTTCCCAAAGAATCTGTGGGGTTTTTGCTGGCGCTGGCCCGAAACAATCAACGGCTCTGGTTCCAGCGACACCGCGACGAATACGCCGACAACCTGCTGGCTCCGGCAGCTGACTTCGTGGCGGTTATGGGCGAGCGACTGCGCCGGATCAGCCCGCACGTGGTGGCGATACCGAAGATCGATCAGTCGATTTTCCGCATCCACCGTGACTGCCGTTTCTCAAAAGACAAAAGCCCCTACAAGACCCACCTCGGCATCTGGATGTGGGAGGGCGACGGCGGCAAAAACGGCAACAGTGGCTTTTATTTCCACCTGGAACCACCCAACCTGATGCTGGGTGTCGGCATGTACATCTTCCACAAACCGATGCTGCAGGAATACCGCGACTCGGTGGTACATTCCCGATACGGCCCGGCCTTGACGCGCGCGCTGGCGGCGGTCCGACGGAGCGGTCCCTACACAATCGGCGGAAAACGGTATGTTCGCACACCACGCGGCTACGACCCTCAGCATAAGCGCGCTGAACTGTTGCTTTACGGCGGTCTCTGGGCCGGCCTTGAGACGCCCATCCCAAAAGAACTGTACACTCCTAAGATCGTGGACTACTGCTACAACCATTTCAAGAACATGCTACCGCTCCACAAATGGCAACTGGCAATGAAGAAACGGGTGGAGTAGGAGTATGTCCGGACCACAGGGATCCGTACCTACATGACTGCTCAAATTCACGTACGTCATCCACCTTGCTGCCTTCCAGGATTCGGTAGCCCACCTATCTCAGGATAGCGAAATCAACACTGTTGTCAGAGCCACTCGCCCCCACCATGATACAATACCATTTGGAAAGTTGCAGTTCAGACATTTTGCTAACACAATACTCTCTAGCGGCGATTTTCTTAGAGGTCGTCAATTTCGGCTCAATAGTTACCGTTATTGCGCGCGAAAGCTCTTGGAACGTCATGGAGAAATTCCCCCTTCTGTCTGACGTTTTGGCACGGGCTATTCTCTCTTCCAGAAGCTCTGCGAATTTCCTCCTGCTCTCATCATCCATGTTCAACAATGCAGTAGTAATCTCTGAAAAACCTCTTTTCTGAGTCCCTTCCAGCTTGTGGATTAGAACCCTCAAGGTGTCGGGTATATCCTGACGTGGCTTTTGAGGTTGCTGGCCGGCCTCAACGCGATAATAATAGTCGTCTATTGCATCGGTGTAGCCATTAAAAGAGACGATACTCATATCCTCGAGCTCCCGGTCCTCAAAGAACAGCCCTTCTGTAAGATAGACACCGAATAGATCAACTTCGTCTATGGACTTTATCACAGGCTGAGTATTGACTCTAATCCGCCTTTGTATATAGTGTAGAAGTTGAGTCGGAAACTCAGTCAGGTCAGTTATGATCCGCAGGTCATGGATTCCGACAGACCAGAACCACTCATCGCCTTTGGCAAGGCCGAGCTGTCTAACCGTATTTAGGTCGCCAGAAATTGGTCCTAAGGAGTCAAGGGTTACCGCAATCATGAATATCTCGTTCACGGTGGATTGTTCTATCCTGCATACCTCTCTGTTCTTCTTGTCGAAGAACGCACATGTGTCGTTTCCCAGTATGTAATCGCGCGCCCGGAGACATTGATCAAAAGGCTTGTCAATGAGCTTCTTGATGTCCTTCCGTAAACGACTGACGCTACCTCGGCGTGCTTGAACTGATAACGTGCCGGCTTTCGCTTCAATTAGAATGAGCGTGGTGTCAAATAGAATAAGACCATCAAGCTCACACCGCTTTTCCTTGCCTTCCTCTGAAATCGTATAATAGAGATTGCTGTAAGCGTTGCATCCTGGAAGAGCCTTCGCCACACTGGAGAGCGAGGTCCGTTCAAGATATGAATTCCTCGCTGGCTCGTAGCGATTCTCAAAAAGCCTATTGTCGTCCTCTCGAATTAGGCCTTCTATGGCATCTCGAAGGTGGTATGACAGGGCATGACGTGCAAAACAAAAGTACTTCCCATCATGCTGCACAAATAGGCGGCGAGTGATAATGGAGTCATTTAATGGCCAGCCCTTCCAATCGCCTTCCAAGAAGGCTTTGTTTTCACCGAACCGACAGCTCAATAGCTTGATAATTCTCTCCTCTTCCGCGTCATCGGGCACCACCTCACACAATTCTAGGCCGCTGAGAAAAGTATGATAACTCAACTCTTGAATCAGAGTTTTGACCTCGGGCAGATTCTCATATCCGCTACGGAATTGTTCCTCAGTCATTCCCTTGCCAAGGTTCGTGTCATCACAGTACTTCTTGAATAACTCATGTGCCTCTTTAAGTTTCGCCATTTTCGTTGTGTCTTCTCGTAATCGAGATTGAAACTGCGAAGAAGCAATTCTTACTAAGTTGCGGATATTCTCAGCACGAAATCCGAATCTCTCGAACAATACGTCATTCAGAGGCTGCAATATCTCGACTGCTGTATCCAATTCGTGGTCTTTATAGGCGTCACCACGTCTAAGGAGTTGCCTTTGCATCATGAAGAAGCGCAGATCTCGCTCTGACTTGTCAAGATTGTCATCTGCCAGTTCAGAGCTAAAATACTGGGAGGTTAACAACAGGATATCACGCGCGAGTTTTTGAACTTTCACAATATTCTCTTCAGAAGGAAGAGACTCATTGTCTGAAGGCTCATCAGCCAGCGTTAGACTTAGAATGTAGTCCACGACGGTCGGACCTTTGTATTCTGATTCGGAATCCTTGTCACCGAATAGTATCAGATTGTACAGGGCTAATTCCCCAAGCAGATAGGCAGAGTCAATGTTTCTCAATGATTTGCGAAGACGAGCTATTTTTCTGTCTATCTCCTTCTTCAGTTTCGGTCTCATCTTTAGGATTAGTTTTCTTAATTTCCGATGTAACTGCCCTGACTTGAAGGAGGACATTGAAACAAGTCTACCGTGTCTCTCGAGCCTAATTGGACCCAATTGATAGGCCTCGACATCCACTGTCTTGTACAAGAGGCTTAATTTCGCCTTCTTGCCTCGGCTCCGTTTCATAAATGTGACTAATAGAGCACTGATGACAATGATGGCTAGGAGCGCATATGGCAACCAAGACGAGATCACGCAGGGGCTCCTTTACCTGGATCCTCACCTAATTCTGAGTTCAGTTGAGTCAACATCTTTCGGTAAAGCCCGGTGCCCCACCGCCTGGGGCCTGTTGATAAACCTGCGTTTCACGTCATCGCCACGTCGCTTCGCTTTCAGAGATGACCTGGCAATATATTTCATGAACTATCCAGGTTAGATATCGCTGATTTAACCCCAAAAACAACAAATAGCATCCTCGTCTACCAGTTCAAGGAACTTCTTTAGATTCCGAATTTCCGGATGAGTGGGATGGCCGTGCCATTTCAAATCCCTCATCTGCCAGAATACTTTCCAAACTCTCTTGGTTCTAACATAGGTCGCTTTGGCAACAGGACATTCCATCTTCTCATCGGGGTCCAACCAAACGGGCCGAATTTCAAATATCTCGATGCTTTGACCATTAATCCTGAAACCGATATCCAGTTCATCTCGAATATGCTCAGGTGGCCGGCGTTTCTCTACAAATGCGGCCACTTGCTTCTCGTACTTTCTTGTTTCGATTTCACTAAATGCCATAATCTACCCACCGTTATTTTGGCTGTGCCACCGCCGTCTAATCGTGATGCACATCAACTTTCAAGGCAACTTGCTACATCGTAATGCCGGCCAGTAGCCAACAGTTTACTATAAGTTCCTTGCATATACCTCCTTGGGGCAATATAAACGATGATCCTACAAGTACAAACAGGAAACTTCAGCGCATACCGGGGATAAATCAAGCAGGTCGAGACCCCTTGCAATTTCGACAGATAGAAAAAGATGTCAGGACCACAAGGGTCCTGACCTACAAGACTTACGATTTCTTCAGGAAGATGTCAGGACCGCAGGGGTCCTGATCTACAAGACCAGTATGGATAATCCCATGGAGCGGCGGTGTCAATCGTGTCCCTGGACCTTACCAGAATGCGGGATGATTCGACGATGTTTACCATTGCGCCTTGCGGTCATTTGCTTATACTCAATCATTAGTTGTCCACCCTTTCGGAGCCGAAATTATGCCAGACACCCAACCTTCGAACGTAACTACCCCGGAGCCGGCGACGCCAGTCGAACTCTCGAGACGCATTGAATCGCTCGATGTCCTCCGCGGCTTTGCCGTGCTGGGCATCCTGGTGATGAACATCCAATCGTTTTCCATGGTCGATCCGGCCTATTTCAACCCGACCGTGTTCGGCGACTGGACCGGGATAAACTTCGCCGTCTGGCTGGTCTCCCACCTGTTCTTCGACACCAAATTCATGACCCTGTTCACCTTGCTCTTTGGTGCCGGCATTGTGCTCATGGGCCGGCGTATAGAAGAGAAAGGTTACAGTCCGGCCAGTCTGCATTATCGCCGTATCGTCTGGCTTCTGCTCTTCGGCCTGATACATGCCTATTTGCTATGGCACGGTGACGTCCTGGTCTGGTACAGTCTTAGTGCTCTGATAGCCTACCTTTTCTGGAGAGTACGACCCGGTTGGTTGCTGTTCTGGTCATTGCTGCTGATGTTGATCGGTACCGGTATCTACGCCCTGGCTCAATGGAGTATCCCATTCTGGCCGCCCGACGCGATCAAGGGAAACGCCCAGTATTGGACACCTTCAGCCGAGGTGATAGCGCAGCGACTGGAGGCGTTCCAGGGTGGTTGGCTCGATCAAATGAGCGAACGGGTATCGGGAGCACTCATGTTGCACACGTTTATCTATCTGGTA
>JBDRNJ010000060.1:0-53987 GCA_043811375.1 bacterium
GCACGCCACTACCAACTCCATGCACTCGACATCAAGACATTCTTCTGTGACACCTACTCACCGTGGCAAAAAGGCGGTGTCGAAAACGCCATCGGCCGTATGCGCCGCACCCTTCCCAGAAAAACTGACCTGGCCACCCTCACCGACAATCGCTTCCTCGAACTCATCCAGGCATACAATAACACACCACGAAAATGTCTGGACTTTCTAACACCAGCAGAGATATTTTGGAATAACATGTTGCACTTCAAATTTGAATCCACCTTCCCGCCTGCACGGGAATGACATAGGGGGGCGCGGGGAACACGCAGGTGTGGATTGGAAAGACGGAAACAGCGGGATTATGCCTGCGCGGTAAGTCAATGTTACCCGGTGTCATTTCAATGTTCTCATCAACTCTGTTGTCAGCCTGTGACAACCCTACTTAGGCGAATATAACGTGTAATCGACTATCTGTCAAGGGATTTTCAGGGCATTCAAAAACCCAGGGCAAGCCCTAGGGCACCCGCCCACATCTTTCGTTGCTTAGTAAAACGATGTCGGAACCTCAGGGATTCCGTCCTACTGACTGCTGTTTGAAGGTTAGACCAAACAGTTACAAAATATAGCGGCTGAGGTCTTCATCGGCGACTATCGCCGAGAGGTTCTTGTCGACCGCTTTGGCCGTAATTGTAATTTTTTTTCTGTCTGACGGCGGTTCAAAGAGCAGGTCTTCCAACAACGTAGTCATAACCGTGTGCAGTCGACGAGCACCGATGTTCTCGGCCTCGTTGTTGACCCGTTCAGCGTAGCCGGCTATTTTTTTAACCGCTGCCGGGGCAAACTCCAGTTGCAATCCCTCCGTCCTCAGGAGCGCCTGGTACTGTTTGATCAGCGCCGATTTCGGTTCGGTGAGAATTCTCCGGAAGTCCTCGGCTGTCAGTGAATCAAGTTCCACCCGAATGGGGAAGCGGCCCTGTAACTCGGGCACCAGGTCGGACGGTTTGGACCCGTGGAAGGCACCGGCCGCTATGAACAGAACGTGATCGGTGCGGATCATGCCGTACTTGGTCGAGACAGTGCAACCTTCGACAATGGGCAGGATGTCGCGCTGGACTCCTTCGCGGCTGATATCGGGACCGGTTTTGCCCTCACCGCCGACAATCTTGTCGATTTCATCAACGAAAATAATACCGAATTCCTGTGCGCGTTCCAGCGCCTCACTCACGACGGCATCCATATTGATCAGTTTGTTCAATTCCTCATTGATGAGAAAACGGCGCGCCTCCTTCAGCGGCAGCCGGCGTCGTTTACTTTTTTTCGGCATCAGGCCGGAGAACATTTCCTGGAAATTTATCCCCAGTTCCTCCATGCCCGCAGGAGAGAAGATTTCGATCACGGGAAACTGGGTCTGGGGGGTTTCCAACTCTACTTCACGGTCATCGAACTTTCCTGCCAGCAGGCGTTGGCGTAATTTCTCTCGGGTGCGGGCTACGGAGTCGCTGGAGGTTACCTCGACGCTCGCGTCGGCAGTTTTCTTGCGAGGTGGAACCAACAGCAGATCCAGCAGTCGTTCGACCGTGTTTTCTTCAGCCTGGGGCTGCACCTGCCGGGACTTCTCCGTCTTGACCATGTTAACGGAGACGTCCACCAGGTCGCGAGCCATCGACTCGACATCGCGCCCCACATAGCCGACTTCGGTGAATTTGGAAGCTTCCACCTTGACAAAGGGCGCCCGGGCCAGGTCGGCCAGTCGGCGGGCGATCTCGGTCTTGCCCACTCCGGTGGGGCCGATCATAATAATGTTGTTGGGCATAATTTCCTGACGCAAATCGTCCGGTACCTGGCGGCGGCGCCAGCGATTGCGCAGGGCAATTGCTACTGACCGCTTGGCGTTGTCCTGGCCAATGATGTACTTGTCCAGGTGCGTCACAATCTCTCTGGGAGTGTGGTAGTCGTTATTCATTTGAGGGTTTCTATCGTGATGTTATTGTTGGTGTAAACACAGATATCGGCAGCAATTCCCAACGCCTGGCGGGCGATTTTCTCAGCCGACAACTTGGGATTGGCCAGAATCAAGCCACGGGCCGCCGCCAGCGCGTACGACCCGCCGGAACCGATAGCAATGATCCCGTCATCCGGCTCAATGACGTCACCGGTGCCGCTTACCAGGAAAATATGCTTTTTGTCCGTAACGGCGATCACCGCCTCCAGTTTCTGCAGTGTCTTGTCGGTGCGCCATTCTTTGGCCAGATCCACCGCCGCTCGGGGGAGGTTTCCGGACTGCTCATCGATCTTTTTTTCCAGCAACTCAAACAATGCCAGCGCATCGGCGGCGGTGCCGGCGAATCCAGCCAGAATAGTGCCCTCGCGCATGGTTCTGATTTTGGACGACTTCGCTTTCAGAATCGTATCATCCAGGGTTATCTGGCCGTCTCCGGCCATAGCCGCCCGTCCCCGATGAATAAGTCCCAATATGGTAGTGGCCCGTACGTGCATAATTATCCCTTCACCGCTTGGCGCCTGACCGCGGGTGTGCCGTCCGGTAGGCGTCCTTTAATATTTCGGCGGTCACGTGAGTATATTTCTGTGTAGTTGTCAATGAGGCATGTCCCAGGATTTCCTTTATCAACATGATATCCGCTCCGTTCTCCAGCAGATGGGTGGCAAAAGAATGCCGCAGCATATGCGGAGTAAGGTCGAGTCCCTCGCGGCGCCCGTACTTTTTCACCAGGCGATCGATGGACCGCACGCTCAGCGGTCCTCCCCGACGATTGAGCAGTAGCGAAGATGGGGCGCTTTTGTCGCCGGCAGGTATTTCCTTTTGCCGGACAAATTTCTGTCGGACCTCCAGGTATTTGCCCAGGTCCGCCAGTGTCTTCTCGCCGACGGGCACAATCCGTATCCGGTTGCCTTTGCCGGTAACGGTAATCATCCCGGCCGGCAGATCGAGATCGGCCAGCGTAATGCCGGCCAGTTCCTGGCGGCGGATACCGGTGGCATACAACAGAGCAATCATGATGAAGTCACGCCAGTAGAAGTAGCCGCTTTTGTCGTCGCGGGCGTTACCATGCTCGAAGAGTCGGGCCGCTTCCGCCTGGGGCACAAAGCGTGGCAGACTTTTTTCAAATTTCATCCGGGGCAGCTTGAACAGATGCTGTTTCCCGTCCGGTTGTTGGCTGAGGTAGCGCTGGAATCCCGACAGAGCCGACAAGAACCGCGCCAGTGTACGATTGGATACACCCTGATCAAGGCGCGACCGCAGGTACAGGCGCAGCAGAAGCGGGTCGTTTTTTGGCGCCGAGGGCAACGCCGCGTGCTTCTCCACAAGAAACGTTACCCACGGGGTCAGGTCGCGGCGATAGCTCTCGATAGTCCCGGGTGCGTGCCGTCCTTCTGCGATCAGGGACTTAAAGTAATCCGTCAGCGCCTTTTGTAACATGCAGGCAGTATACGAAAAAGCCAACCCGGAGCAAACAGTTTGAATCCTGCCGGTCTGGTCTCACTATCACCTTGCATACGGCATAGCTGTGCAGTACTATTGCTTTCATGAGGTTGGGTATTATAGGCAAACCACAGTCGGGCAAAACGACCGTTTTTAATGCTGCCTGCGGCCGACAGGAAGCGGTCGGCGACTACAGTAAGGCTGCCCACCGCGCCGTTATCAAGGTGCCCGATGAACGGCTTATGAAGCTGGCGGCTCTTGTCAAACCGCCCATGATTACCCAGGCCGAAATAGAGTTTCTCGATTTACCCGGTCTGTCCGGTCAGGGTAAGCAATCGACCACTTTTGATATCAGCCCGGAACTGGAGAAAACCGACGCCCTGATAGCGGTTATCGACGCTTTTTCAGAGGAGGCCCGGCCGTCGCGCGATATTCAGGACGTTACGGATGAATTGATTCTGGCCGATCAGGCAGTGCTGGAAAGCAGCATCGACAAGAAAAACAAAAACCTGAAGTTGACCGGTGACAAGTCACTGGTTCGGGACCTGGCCCTGCTTGAGAAACTGCTCGAAGCGATACAACAGGAAAAACCGCTGATAGAACTGGACCTGCCACCCGATGAAGCCAGGCTGGCCAGAGGTTATACGCTCCTGACCCGCAAGCCGCTGCTGGTGGTACTCAATATCGCCGAAAAGGACCTGGCAACAACGGCGGCGATCTACCGGGAATTCCAGCATTTGGCGACGTCGGGCAAACGTGAACTGGCGGTTGTGTGCGGCAGTATTGAGATGGAACTGGCCGATCTGGAGGAGGACGAGCGCCGGGCGTTTCTTGACGAACTGTCAATCACCTCCCCGGCCGTCGAAAAGGTGATACAGAAATCGTACGACCTGCTGGGCCTGATCTCCTTCTTCACGGCGGGGGGACCGGAACTCAGGGCCTGGCCGCTTAAGAAGGGAACGGTGGCCAGAAAGGCGGCGGGAGTGATCCACAGTGATATGGAACGCGGCTTCATTCGGGCTGAGACAATAGCCTACGAGGACTACCTGGAGTACAAAACTCCGGCAGCACTGAAAGCCGCCGGTAAAACGCGCCTGGAGGGAAAGGATTACGTGATACGGGACGGCGATGTGATTCTGTTCCGGTTTAACGTATAACGGCCGACAGAAACCGTGAACCCAAACATGCCGTCGGCGGTTCAATGAATGACAGGCTCTGCCGATACAAGCGATGAGCGTGATATTCGCATTGTTCTGATCAAGTTGAGGTAAATGTGGTTGAAGTATTGGACAATACCAAGCAATCGGAGACAACAGCCATCCAGGTTTTGCCGATTCTGCCCCTGAAGGGTACGATGGTTTTCCCATACCTGGTGGTGCCGCTGATGATTCAGGACCAGGAGCAGACTCGCCTGGTGGATGACGCCCTCATGCGCGGTTCGCGTATCGGACTTTTTCTGCAGAAAGATCCACGGTTGAGCAACCCCTCCCCGGACGACCTGCATCATGTCGGCTGCTCCGGCAACATCCTCAAGATGCTGCGTTTCCCGGACGGCACCGTGCGGTTCCTGATCCAGGGGCTGGCCCGTATCCATATCCGGCGATTTGTGTCCGACTCCCCGGCCATGATGGCTGAGGTGGAGGAAATCACTGAAGTCGTCAGTGATACGGTTCGCATGGAAGCCCTCCAGCGCAACGTGCTGGAGCAAGTCAAAACGTTGGCTGAGCTGGCTCCATACCTCAGTGAAGAGTTCTATGTATCGGCCATCAACCAGGACACACCCTCCAAACTGTCTGATTTTATCGCTTCCAGCATCAACATCTCTATCGAGGAGAAACAGCAAATGCTGGAGCAGCGCAACGTTTTGAAGAGGATGAACAAGCTGTACCTCGCCCTGAACAAGGAGATTGAGGTTCTGCAGCTATCGCAGATGATTCAGGCACAGGCAGCCACGGAACTGGGGAAATCACAGCGGGATTATATTCTCCGCGAACAGATGAAAGCGATCAAGAAGGAGTTGGGCGACGGTGACGAGACATCCGAGATTGAGGAATTCGCCAAAAAAATCGAACAGGCCGAACTACCCGAGCACGCCGAGCAGGTGGCTCGCAAGGAACTTGACCGCCTGTCGCACATGAATCCTTCCGCCGCCGAGTATACTGTTTCCCGAACTTACCTGGACTGGCTGGTCTCCCTTCCCTGGAACAAGTCGACCACCGATAAGCTGGACCTGAGACAAGCCAAGAAGATTCTGGATGAGGATCATTACAACCTCAACAAAGTCAAGGACCGCATCCTGGAGCACCTGGCGGTGCGCAAGCTGAAATCAGACGTCAAGGGCCCCATCCTCTGTTTTGTCGGTCCGCCCGGGGTGGGCAAGACTTCGCTGGGTAAATCAATCGCGCGGGCTATGGGGCGGCAGTTCGCACGAGTTTCGCTGGGCGGTATACGCGACGAAGCCGAGATCAGAGGACATCGCCGTACCTACATCGGCTCCATGCCGGGGCGGGTGATTCAGTCGGTCAAGCGCTGTGGCTCCAACAATCCGGTGATCATGCTCGACGAGGTAGACAAGCTGGGCGCCGACTTCCGAGGTGATCCTTCATCGGCGCTGCTGGAAGTGCTCGACCCGGAGCAGAACAACGCCTTTTCCGACCACTATCTTGAAATAGCGTTTGATCTGTCGCGGGTGATGTTCATCACCACCGCCAACTGGCTGGAACCGATTCCGCACGTATTGCGTGATCGGATGGAAGTAATCAACCTTCCCGGTTACACCGACATAGAGAAGTGTAAGATCGCCGAGCGCCATTTGATACCCAAGCAACTGGACAATCACGGGCTTTCGCATGATAATCTGAGGTTCAAGACAGCCGCCATTCAGACTATTATCGACAGCTATACCCGCGAGGCCGGTTTGCGCAACCTGGAGCGCGAAATCGCAGCGGTAGCGCGCAAAGCCGCCCGCAAGGTAGCCTCGGGATCAAAAAAGAAATTAGTTGTCGGCGCGACCGAGATCGCGCGACTGCTGGGGCCGAAAAAATTCACCCGCGAAGCTCTCTCACGCCAGGGACAGGTGGGGGTCGTTCCCGGTCTGGCCTATACTGCGGCCGGTGGCGAGTTACTGTTTGTTGAGGCTACTTCGATGCCGGGCAAAGAAGAGCTGACCCTGACCGGACACCTGGGTGACATCATGAAGGAATCGGCTCAGGCGGCTCTGTCGTTTCTGCGCTCCAACGGCCCCGATCTTCACATAGCAGCCGAGCAGTTTAAAGATCATGAGATTCATATACATGTTCCGTCCGGAGCAATTCCGAAAGACGGACCTTCGGCCGGGATCACCATGGTGGTGGCGTTAGCTTCCCTGCTGAGCGGCCAACCGGTCAAACCTTTTCTGGCCATGACCGGAGAGATCACTCTCAGGGGACAGATACTGCCTATCGGCGGACTGAAGGAAAAACTACTGGCCGCATATCGGGCCGGTATCAGAACGGTTATTCTGCCGCAGGACAATCGCAAAGACACGCGCGAACTGCCACCGGAGATCAGAAAAGGCCTGAAGCTGAAGTTCTTTAGCCAGACGCTGGCAGCGGTGAAGTATGCCCTGGAGAGTGCTCCCCGAAAGGAATCCGAGCGGCCACGCCGGAAAAAGAAAAGGACGACATGACGAAACCCGGTCCCCAACGTCTGAAGCTGGTCACGTCCGGGCAAATGCGCGATATCGACAGCGCTACCATCGAAGGCGGGATAGTCCCCGGCCCGGAGTTGATGGAAAACGCCGGACGGGGGATTGCCGAGAATATCCTGCACAATATACTCAGCAGTTCGCCGTCGGAAAAAGTGGCTGTCTTTTGCGGCAAGGGTAACAACGGCGGTGATGGTCTGGTTATTGCCCGGCACCTGTACCAGGCTGAAGTTGAAGTCACCGTCTATTTCCTGGGACCGGTGGACAAACTGTCAACCGACGCCCGCCTCAATTTCGATCGCGCCGCCGGTGTCGGCCTTAACCTGGTGGAATTAACGTCGCCTGACATCCTGCCGGATCAACTGGAGTGCGAGTACATTATCGACGCCCTGTTCGGTACCGGTTTTACTGGTGCTCCCCGTGGTTTAGTGGCTGAGATCATAAAGTACATCAACCACAGCCGCGATGCGGGGAAGATAGTCGTAGCGGTGGATATGCCGTCGGGACTAAACGCCGACACGGGACAGCATGAAGGTGAGGTGGTCAATGCCGATTACACTTTCCCGCTGGCCTTACCGAAATACGGTCTGTACGTCTCACCCGGACGGGAACTGACCGGACAGGTAACAGTTATTCCGATAGGCATTCCTGACGACGTGATTGACAAGTTTGATCTGCCGGTCGAGCTGATCACGCCGGAGCTGGTTAACGCCCGACTACCCCATCGCAAACCCGACGGACACAAGGGAGATTTCGGTAAACTGCTGGTGCTGGCCGGTTCGACCGGCCTGACCGGTGCGGCGGCTATGACCGCCAAGAGTGCGTTGCGTTGCGGATGCGGGTTAGTCAAAGTCGCCTGTCCGCAAACGGTGTTGCCTACTATCGCTTCGCTGGCCATGGAAGCTACCTTGTGGCCGCTGCCGGATGTCGCCGGGAAGGGCGCGCCGGCATTGCGCGGTCTGGGTGAGATTCGTAAGCTGGCTGCCGAGCATGACGTAGTCATCGTTGGACCCGGTCTGGGACAACACCACGAAACACAGGAACTGGTGCGCCGCTTTCTGTTAAAACTGGACCGACCGGTAATCGTCGACGCCGACGGCCTCAATGCTCTCGCCGGTCACACTGATCTGCTGAGGGAGATGAAAGTACAGCCGGTACTGACACCGCATCCGGGCGAGTTTCGCAGACTGACCGGCCGGATGGTGCCGCCGGAATCAGAGATACACGAACGCATCAAGGTTGCCATTGGTGCCGCCCGTGACCTCCACTGCGTTATGGTGCTCAAGGGCAGCCCCACATTGGTAGCTGAACCCAACGGCACCTGCTATCTCAACCCGACCGGTAACAGCGGTATGGCTACCGGCGGTTCGGGTGACGTTCTGTCGGGAGCTATCGGGTCGTTTATGGCGCAGGGGATGTCAGGGCTTGACGCGGCCGTGGGTGGTGTCTATGTACACGGTCTGGCCGGTGATTTCGCCGCCGCAGACCTGTCCCAGCGCTGCCTGATCGCGGGCGATTTGATCGACTATCTGCCCGGTGCCTTTGCGCTGTTGGATTAAATCCATAACAAATTGTCTCATCTACCTGCCCTACTGCTGCTCAACCCAGCTGCCGTAGGGAAGGTCTCGAAGAGACCTGCCCATGAACATATTATTTACAATATTAGCGGTGGCAGGTCCGTACCGGACCTGCCCTACTGCTGACTCCGCACCCAGTCCGTCATGTGAGCCTCGAGAATGTTCAGAGGCAGGCAACCATGCCGGAGAAGTTCGTCGTGGAAAGCACGGATATCAAACTTCTCCCCCAGTTCCTTTTCAGCTATCGTCCGAAGCTGCTTTATACTTAGTTCGCCAATCTTGTAGGCCAGAGCCTGGCCCGGCCAGACAATGTAACGGTCAACTTCCACTTCGATGTCGTGCTCGGTCTTGCTGGAGTTTTGCTGGAAGAAATCAATTGCCTGTTGGCGGCTCCAGCCTTTGGTATGAAGGCCGACATCCACGACCAGCCGGATGGCTCGCCACATTTCGTACGTCAACTGGCCGAACCTAGCATACGGATCCTTGTAAAAGCCCATCACATCGCCCAGGCTCTCGGCATACAGCGCCCAACCCTCACCGTAGGCCGTGTACCAGCCCTGGCGACGGAACTCCGGCAAATCTTCAAGTTCCTGCGCCAGAGCGATCTGAAGATGGTGACCCGGTACGGCTTCGTGCAGTGTCAACGCCTCCATTTCCCATTTGGGACGCGATTTCAGATCGTAGGTGTTGGCGTAGTAGTAACCGGGGCGTCCGGCCTGAAGCGATCCCGGTTGGTAGCCGCCGGTGGTCTGAGATTTCTCAGCATACGATGGTACCGCAATCACGCCGTAGGGCAGACGAGGCAGACGACCGAACAGCTTGATCAGTTCCGGATCAACACGCTTGGCAATATCACGGTACTCTCGCAACAGATCGTCAGCCCGGTCAAAGAAAAACCGTTCATCTGTACGTAAAAAATCGCAGAAAGCGGCGAAGCCTCCCTCAAAACCGGTGCCGGCAATTACCTTGTCCATTTCCAGACGAATGCGAGCTACCTCTTTCTGCCCGATAGCAAATATCTCGTCCGGCGTCAGGTCGGTGGTTGTGTAACGTCGCACCAGAAAGGCGTACCATTCGCTGCCGTCAGGCAGGTCGGACCAGGCCGTCGATTCACGACAACCCGGCAGATAAGTCTGTGTCAGGTATTCGTGCAGTAGACGGAAAGCAGGCGCCACCTGGGAGGTGTAGATTTCAGCTGCACGATGACGAATCTGCTGCTGCAGGCTCTCATCGATTCTTGACGAAAGGCTGCCCAGGAAAGCGAGAGTCGGCGCTTTCTCGGGTTCAGCAACAATCTGATTGGCAACCTGCTGCGGCACCTCGGTCAGCGTCACCCGGGGTGGCGTGATGGAGGCCTGAAGTCCGGAGTCCATCAGGGCTATCACCTGTTCGATCAGAACCGGCAGCGCCGCCAGTCGGGCCAGGATATTTTCGCATTGAACCGTTGTTTTGGCGGGCATCATGCTCAAATAACGAGCGACCTCCTGCTGGACACCCGCCATCTGGTTGACCGGTTGCAACTCAGAGTGAAACCGCTCGGACTCCATTTCTTCGTGTAGATCGCGATCGAACAGGTCATAGCTGAGGCGGTCCTCTCCTGACAATTGCTCGTGGTCGATTGACTGAAGTACACGTGCTCGCAATCGTCGGTCTTGTCGACGTTGCTCAATCGCTTCAAACGACCAATCGGTCCAGCGGTCGTCGTAGCCGGGATGACCGACGCTGGTCGCCCATTCCGGGAAATCAGCCATCAGTTGCTCCCAGGCTATGGCGAAGAAACGGAGCAGGCGGGTCGAGTCACTTTCATGACCGGTGTTTTCAATCAACTGCTCGTACTGCCGACTAAAACGGCCTTCATCTTTCATATGATCCAAATCTCCCTGTAGAAGAACAGCAGCCAGAATAATTCCAATTGTGTGCATAGTTTCTCACCCGGTTCGACAGCATTCAATCCCGCACAAGGACGACTAATCCCTGACAAACCAGGACAGTTCTTTCCGTTTTGGGCACGACGGCAACGGTCGTCGGGGATAACCCAGCGGCGTCACGGTAGCCACATAGTGATGCACCGGTATCCCCAACTTTTCCTTGACGTCCTCTCTGTCCATAGCGGCAATCCAGCAGGTGCCCAATCCGTAGTGCCAGGCCGCCAGCATGAAATGGTAAGCGGCGATGCATCCGTCCTGAACATACCGTTTCGATACTTCCGGGTCAGAGCAGATTGCAACCACCAACGGTGCCCGGCCTATGGGGTTGCTGCTTTTGTCTCGCACCCCGGCAAGCCGGACGATAGTTTCTTTATCCCTGATAACTTTGAAATAATACGACTGGGTGTTCCGGGAGGTCGGCGCAAAGCGGCAGTTGTCCAGAACCAGGTTGAGAACGTCATCGGTTACTTCTTTCGATTCAAAGGCGCGCACGCTGCGTCTGGTCAACAGTAATTCATCGCCGCCAAAATACTTGTCAACGGGATGCTGGAAATGCTGAAACTCCAGCCGCCTTCCCTCGGGATCACGCGCAAAGAACTGATAAATGTCGTACTTCTCATTCTTCGTGGGAGTCGTATCGGCAATGTCCTTCAGTGCCTCATACCTGCGGTCAACCTCCTCGGATGTCTCGTAAAAAAAGGTGACCATGCCGCCGGTGTCGGGTTCGTCACGCCGACAGAGACCAAACAGCAGGTTGCCGTGCTGTAAGATTACACAGTCGGCCTGCTCTAACCACACCCGGCAACCGATCCGCTCCACGTAAAAACGTTTCAGTTGCTGAAGCATCACTGTTCCGGAGAAATAAATGCCGCTCATAAGCTGTATCCGCTTATTACTATGCTATGGTTCAATTGATCACCCGTCTTCAGAGTGCCGGCTCACATTGCATATCGAACACCTTAAACAGAAAGGCGAACTTGTCGGACAATTCCTCAATGATTTTCTCCGTCGGTTTGCCGCCGCCATGCCCGGCTTTGGTTTCGATTCTGATCAGAATCGGGTTAGCGCCGCTGTCGGCCGCCTGCAGTGTGGCTACGAACTTCTTGGAGTGGGCCGGGGCGACGCGGTCATCGGTGTCGGCGGTGGTTACCAGAATGGGCGGGTAGCTGGTCCCGGCCTTGATGTTGTGCAGCGGCGAATAGGCGTACATGAATTTGAAATGCTCCGGGTCGGTCTCGGCGTTGCCGTACTCGCCGGTCCAGTATCGACCGACTGTGTATTTGTGGTAGCGCAGCATATCGATAACCGGCACCCCGCACAGCACCGCTCCGAACAGGTCGGGGCGTTGCACCATGCAGGCGGCCACCAGCAATCCGCCGTTGCTGCCGCCTTGTATAGCCAGTTTCGGTGTGCTGGTGTACTTGTTTTCAATCAGCCACTCAGCCACTGCGATAAAATCATCGAAGACGTTCTGTTTGTTTTCCAGCATACCGGCCTGGTGCCACTTTTCGCCGTACTCGTTGCCGCCGCGCAAGCAGGCCACCGCCAGCACACCGCCCTGTTCCATCCAGAGACTGTAGGTGAGTGAGAAATACGGCCTCTCGCTGATCTGAAACCCGCCGTAACCGTTCAGAATCGTCGGGTTATTGCCGTTAAGCGGCATATCTTTCCGGTGTGTCAGGAATACCGGCACCTGTGTACCGTCTTTGGAAGTACAGAAAATCTGACTGGTTTCGAACTGCGACGGGTCGAAGTCAACTTCGGACTTTCTCAGCAGAGTCATTTCACCGGTGGCAAAATCATAACGGAAGTGGCTGGTGGGGTAGAGAAACGACTTGAAGCCGATCAGCAACTCAGTGTCGTCCGGCTGTCCCGAAAGACCGGCCAGCGAACCCAGGGTGGGCAACTCGATATCCCTGACAAAACCTCCCTTCAGATCATACAGCTTCAGCAGGTGATAGGCATCGTGCGAATAGGCCGCCACCAGGTGGTTGTTGACCACCCTGACACTGGAGAGAACGTCGTCCTGCTGGGGCATGATCTCGTCCCAGTGCGCCCGGTCGGGTTGCTTGATATCGATAGCGATAATACGCCCCCGGGGAGCATCCAGATCGGTCTTGAAATAGAAGCGGGTACCGACATTGTGGATGAAATGGTAACCGGCATCGGCTTCATCCAGTAACCGGACGAAATCACCCCGGTTGTCCACTTCCCGGTAGTAGATGCGGTTTTCGCGGTCGGTGCCGTGCCAGATATGCAGCAGCAAATACTTGCCATCGTAAGTGATTTTTGGGGATAAATCCAACTCTTTGTCGTCGGGATGTTCATAGATCAATTGGTCCTGTAACTGCGGTGTGCCCAGGGTGTGCCGGTAGAGGCGGTTGTAGTTGTAGTAGTCCTCCGGCGCCACGGTGGTGGTGTCCGGGTAGCGGTTATAGTAAAACCCGCTGTTGTCGTGTTTCCAGGCCACGCCGGTGAACTTGCACCAATGGAGGACCTCATCATAATCCTCGCCGGTGTCCAGGTTGCACACGTGGTATTCCTGCCAGTCACTGCCTCTTTCGGAAAGCGCATAAGCCAGCAACGTGCCGTCTTTACTAAATGCGGTGGAACTCACGGCAATAGTGCCGTCCTCACTGAATCCATTGGGGTCGAGTATAACATCCAGTTCGGAGTCGAGTGTTTTCTGCATATACCAGACATACTGAGCCTGCAAGCCCTCATTTTTCAGGAAGAAGTAACGATTGCCCTTCTTGTAGGGCAGGGAATAGCGCGGATAGTCCCAGCGATCGGTCAGTAGTTGTTTGAATGTCTGCCGCTGTGGAGTATTGAGGAAATCCGCCGTCAGCATGTTCTGCGCCGTTACCCAGTCCACTACCTCATCCGAGTCAGCGTCTTCCATCCAGCGATAAGGGTCGGCTACGACGGTGCCGTGATAATTGTCGGTCACGTCACCCTGCCGGGCCGGCGGATAAGTATAGTCTCCGCCCGCGCTCTGTTGGTCGGTGTTTGAGCAACCCGAAAAACTCAACACTGTTGCGGTCAGAATCGCAAGTAGTACTGTCAGGGCAGTAACGGTCGAGTGTCGACTACTAAGAAACATCGCTTCGTCTCCTGTTGTTGGGTATGTATCTTTTGATTTTCTCTTCGGGCATCCGGCTGCCTGCAATCCGCCGGTGTTTCAAAACGGAGCCGGTGGCAGGTAAAATCACCCGGAAGTAGAGCATCGTTCAATTTAGGATATTACCCAACCTTTGTCAATCGCGCCCCCGAATCCTGGCGGTGTCCTAATTAGAATGGAGTCAGCTAGTGAAACTTGTACTGATTGAGTGGCTTGATTCCCATAGCGGGAGAGGCTGGTAAGATATAGATAATATACAATCAACCTGTGAGCCGCTTCACTGCCGGTCTGTCGGGTGGTTAGTATCAGAAACCAAAGAGTCTAAGACTATTGTGCCCCATATATCCGGAGAAAAAAACGGTGAGATAGTGCTTCAGGGGTGTGGCGATATCACCATACCCCTGAAAGCGATTGCCAAGACAATTATGCTAAGGAAGAGTTAACTACTTCTTCTTCCGCTTTTTGGGCGGCGGGATAGTCTCGACCACCGTTGTGTTCGGTCGACGCCTGGCATCCTTTATAGGAATAAACCTGCCTGTTCTGGCGTCCCGACCACGTTTGTCTGGCTTGTTTGCCACTTTTGATTCCTCCATGAATCAATGTTGAAGGTTTCTGCTGTTTTACATTATCATTGAGCCATCAATCACCCCCTCTCGTTTCAACTTCGGATAACAAGCGCCTGAGAGACCAAATGCCCCCCTGCTCAGTTAGTCGGCGCTGCTTCTTTCCGACTGTGCCGTGAATCTCGTCAAGCTGGATATGACGTAGAGTTAAGCCAGTCAATTCTTGGGCCATTAACTTTTCACAATCAGAGCCGACTCGGACCATCAGGCGGAGAATTGTATCTCGGTGGACCCCAACAATACGCTCTGTGGCCGGGACTGAGTTTCCATTGACCAGACAGCGAATCACCGCCTCCTGTTTTTCCGGCTTCAACTTATTCATTGACAAAACCTTCCTTCCGATATATATTGATATGGAGCAAGGGGGATTCAAACCCCCCAGAATCAGGTGTAAATCCTGTTCTGGGCATCCTGCCTTGCCCCAGATTTACCGCCCCCGATGCTTGTCGGGGGCTCTTTATTATCCTCTTCACATCTCTATATACGGTTTTTTGAGGGTTTGTCAATAGCTGAGGCATAAAAAAACCAATATATTTTCAGTTTTATGGCTTTTTAGTTGTTGACAGAATCTACTTAGTGAACTAAATTGCAAGCAAATAAATGGAGGTTAGATATGAGTACCGGCTCGGGAACTGAAGAGAAGAAACAGAAAAGGTCCAAACATCGCAGCCCGAATTATCCTGCAATAGGGCTTGAGCGTGCACTTGAGTTGGCGAGAAAGCAGCACGATGTGGACGGGGCCCAGAAAATACCTATTAGGATTGCCCATGAGAGGTGGGGTTACAAGCCCGGGGGGAGTCCTGGGGATTTGATGTTGGCAGCCCTGAAGGCATACGGCCTGACTGAAGTTGAGGGCAGCGGAGAAAAGCGCCGAGTTGCGTTGACCGAATTGGCCCGGAAGATATTTTTAGACCATCCTGATCGGGCCAAGATCATACAGGATATAGCTCTGGCCCCCAACGCACATCGGGAAATCTGGGATCACTTCGGTGGGGACCTTCCGAGAGATGACGTTCTGAAAGACTATCTAATATGGGAACTGAAGTTCAACGATAAGTCTGTTGATAGTTTTATTTCTCAATTCCGGGGCACTATTTCCTTTGCTAAACTGGATAAAAGCGATATATTGCCAATTGAAACAGAGAGCCACGGAGGAAGTGGTTCGCCAGAGCCTCAAACCTCTAACTCTTTTGGTGAGCAAATGAACGCTGTTGTCGCGCCGAAACCAGTCAGTGCCCTTGTAAGCACGACAGGCCCAAAAGTCTTGGTTACTCGTGACTTTTCCATTCCCCGCAAGGCTGGGCGCTTGGCTATATTGCGCTTAGAGTATCCTATTTCAAGCCAAGATATTGACCAGATTAGAAGTTGGTTAGACCTTATGGGGAATACAATTTCCGACGATGAGGAGTTAAGCGATTGACCAGATAGCTGAGGTGCAGTTGAGGCAAACAGTTGAGGGATTGCACAACTGCCGTGCCACATTCAAAAAAGCGATTCGGGTCGTAGAGACTTTTGAAGGACACATTGTCTGGGACGGTATTGTTGCCGTCTTTAATGTCGAAGACCACCCAGTTGCTTCTATCTGCTATGCTTGGTCGTCACCGATTGAAGATTCAGAGAAGCGACGGTTCTATGCCGTGCTTCACTTGCCACCCGTAGAATCACCGGAAGATGCGGTGAGGGCGTCTATCGTGAGAGACCATAAACCCAAATAGCCAAGGGGGGAATGTCGTGCCGCAGTTTCATGTTGAAATCACCTATGTTCTAACTGATGTATCGTGGTCGGAGGAAAAAGCTGGCTTGTTCGATCGGCCCCTTGATCCCGACAATCAGCATGATTCCCATCGAGTTTATACTACTCTACTTAACGCTCGTAATGATCGTGACGCTATCAAGAAGGCAATTGCAGGGAGACGCGAGGCCCAACCAGAAAAACGCATCTATGACTATAACGTTGTGGGTTCCGTCGCTCAACGTTATCCGGGCTGACATTTCTAATTAGGACACCGCCCGAATCCCCGCTAGTCGGAACCACAGGGGTTCCGACTTACTTTGACCTTCGTATTATATGCGACCGTTTCTGTAGAAAAAGCGGTCACCACGGTTTTCGGCGCAGGCGGCTTGTGTCGAGGCACCGGCTGATTCGACTTTCTCAGCGAAGCGCCGGTAGACCAGTTCGCGGTCGAGCCCGTGGGTGGGAAACCAGACCTTGGGCGTCAGCTTGTCGAGCGTGTAAAGAGTGCCTTCCAACAGGGCGAGTGTATCCTGGTGATGGCAACCGGTAACGTTGAGAAACACCAGATCAATACCGGTGGTCCGTTCTGCCAGAAAGTCTATCTCCGCCATGAACGCCTCCCGCTCATTTTCCCGCCAGCCGCCATGGTCACCGGCATGGTAGATGGCCAGGCCGTCGACTTCGACCAGAAAGCCAACCCCGGCATCATTGGACTCAAGGGTGGTAACTTGTATATTGCCCAGGCTGATCTGCTGGCGCGGACCGACATACTGATAGTCAGGGCCGGTATACCTGGAGTCCTGGTATTCCGCAAGTTCTTCGGGACGGAAACCGTAGACGTAGGTGAGATTCTCAACCTGCTCGCGCCAGGGGAATATGACGGTGTCAAAGTGGTCGCGGTGCTCGTGAGAGACAAAGACACAGAAATTCTGACCGGCGATCTCGGCGGGGTCAATGTGCCCGTTGGCCAGCGTCGGCGAGCCGGGGTCTTTGCCGGTGTTGTAGTAGTCGAACACCAGTAGATGGCCGGCGGTCCTGACAGCGAAACCGCAATGCCCCAGATACCAGATGACAGCTTCGCCATCTTCAAGAGTGCAATTCAGTATTCCGGAGGGATTATGTTTCTCTTCCAGATCGGCGGAGGTGGCACCCCGATTGCTCAACAACCGGGCCACTTCCAGGTGACCATACTTCCCGGCGTAATACAGCGACGTATAACCGGCGTCATCGACGGCATTGACCGAGGCCGAACCGGCCAGCAATAATTCGGCGGCCGCGGCGTTGCCTTTTATAGCTGCCCAATGGAGAGCCGTGCGGCCATAGTCCTGGTCCTCCAGATCAGGCCGAGCGGAGTTCTGAAGCAGCAACCGGGCAATCTCATCCTCTCCCCGGATCACTGCCGACCGGAGTGGGGTGTTACCCCTTGTGTCGGTGGCGTTTACGTCGGCACCGTTCTCGATAAACAGCCGGGCGACCTCTCTGTTGCCGCCGTTTATCACGAAGTGCAACGGCGTCACGCCGTTTTCGTTCAGCGCATTGACATCGGCTCCCTTGGCAATCAGGTGCTTGGCCACGTCAAAGTGACCCCCAAGGGCGGCCATCATCAAACAGGAGAATCCGTTTGAGGTGGCGTTGTTGGGATCGGCGCCGGCGGCCACCAGCATCCGGCTCACGGCCTCTTCCCCATTTTCAACGGCGACGAACAAAGCTGATCGACCCTGGTCATCGGTGGCACCGACTTGAGCGCCGCGTGCCAACAGCAAGCGTACGGCGGCGGTGTCGCCTCGTCGGGCGGAATTGTGCAGTGGCGTCCAGCCTTCGGCCGCTACCCCATTTGCACTCACACCGTTGTCCAACAGGAATTGCAGCGTGGCGATATTGCTGGCATAAGTTGCCCAGGAAATCGGTGCGGCGCTGTCTCGGACGCAGGGCTGATTCAGATCTACACCGTGCGCCAGTAACAGGGCCATGGTTTCGGCGTTGCCCCGGGAACAGGTCCAATGGATAACCGTGCCGCCCCAACTGCTGTCGCTGTCATTCAGGTCGGCACCGGCATCGAGCAGAACTCTTACAGCCTCAGTATGGCCGCGGTAGCCGGCGTACATCAACGGCGTGAAACCACTGCTGCTACGGACATTAATATTGATGTCCTGTTTCAGAAAAAAACTGACCAATGGTTCGTGGCCAAAATAGGCGGCCAGATGCAACGCGGTGCTGCCACGGTTGTTGGTAACCATGATATCGGCACCCCTGTCCAACAGCAATTCCACTAACTCCAGTTGTCCTTCCGAGGCGGCCGTCAACAAGGGGGTAGCGCCGCTTTCATCCCGGTCTTCCAGCAGTCGCGGTTGTTCGTTCAACAGCCGGACCACTTCGTCATGGTTGACGGTTTCGACAGCTTCGTGGATAGCCCCCGCTGAAACCACCATCGCTGACGTCAACAACACAATCAACAAACACGCTAACATTCTGGCCATCTGATACCTCTACCGGCAGGTTTACAGTTGCTTTTATTAACCACCTTACTGTACGTCTCTCAGACGCTGCCGTTGCAGATTTGTTTAATAACAGCGATCGTCGATTGCAGTGAGAAAGATGCTCGACCGACAGACCGGTTTTTGTTGCTGTCAAGCGTCCCGAACCGTTCCTTGTCAGGGTTGTATGACTGAGTGAGAAAGTGTTTCTGTACCTATATTTATTGCGCCCGATATTGCTCCCACCCGCAGCCTGAGGTGGTCATGATAGCTGCTCGCCGATATCAATGGATATGGCTGGCTGTCTGGCTGTTGACTGCTGTCTCAGTCGGCCAGGCGGAGGATTCTGTACCAGTAAGCACCGTACTGGACCTCTACCAGCACGTTCAGCAGCCCCAATTACAACAGACGTTGACGGAACTGTTCCCGGAGTCGGAGGGGTATCAGGTTACTGGCCCGCTGTGGCCGGGAAATGGCAGATACCCAGCACTGCTGCAATCAGTACGGATTATATGTCCTGATCAGGAAACCTACCTGAGAGCTGTTGACAAGCTGGATAATCAAATAATTCTTCCCTTTCTGTCAATTGAGAAACATGACAACACTACCGGCCTCTATGGATATCGTGGTGCCCTCGTGAAGCTGGATTCCGGACGCACCGGGCCATTTGTGCAGATCAATACGACTCAGCAGACACGCTGGCTGATATGGGCCAGCCGCAGCATTCTTGTCCATAGTCCGAACATGGACACCGTCAACGATGAGTCCCGTCGTGTCTATAGCCAGGCGGTTTCAGATTACCTGTATGTAATCGATACCGGCAACCTGCTGGCTGAACCGCCGGCTGCAGATGACTACGGTGTTCCCGACGAGTGGGATTTCTATGGCCCACCACCGCAGTACGTCATCGAGGGATATGAGAACTACCGGGCGTTTATGCACGCTCACCGTGAGATCAAGCTCGATTTCGCAAGCGGTGTTACGAATTTCGTAGCCACCGACGAGATACTTAAACGGCTCAAAGAAAATGCTCCGGAGACCTGCTTCCGCAACAAGGAAGCGGCTTTTCTGCAGCAGGAGTACCGCGAGTTTTTTGAACGCGGCGGCGACGTGCGAGAAATGAATACTTTGACTCAGTCGGGGCTGGACACACTTTCTCCGGGCGAATACCTCTATACCGTTAGTGTATCCGGCTCGATCCGGTTCGTGCGCGAACTGTCGCGCCGGGAGGCGGCTGAGATTGAAAAACGGACCGGCCGTGCGGCTGCTCGCGCCAACCACGCATTTCTATTTCCCGGTGAGCCGGTGCTGACGGCCGGAGCCTTTTTTGTGGAGACCCTACATCCCCGTCGGATATCCCGCGTAAATATCGATACCGGGCACTATTTCTTCAGCAACAGCACTCCGTCGATACGCGAGGACATAGCCGTACATTCCGATTACTATCTGTTGAGCCTGGGTCATTTCTTCAGGGCGCTGGACAGCCTGGGCATTGGGTACGATGATATATTAGTAAGCAAACTGTAAGTCACTACACCAGGTTTTCATGAGGTTAGTTTGATTCGCTCTGGAATTATTGGGAAGACTCATTTTATCACCACCGCCGGACGGTTGTGCCTTCTGAGGCCGGTGGTGCTGACGCTGGTCTTATTGCTGTTGCCGGCGGCACCGATCGATGCCACCGATTTTTTGTCCAGCTCGGAGGTAGCCTATATATCTCTGGGCTCGGCATCGGTGCTGGGTTTGGGCCAGTGGGCCAAGAAATTCGACAGCAGCCGGACATCGCTTATCACCGGCCCGCTGCCGGTTGAAATGAGAGTTCAGAAACTGCTGGGCGGTGACTATCCGAAAGACCAGCGGAACAATTTTCTCAATCATACGCTGGGTTCCATGTACACGCCGTCTATCGGTGCGGTAGCGCTATTGGCTATCGATGCCACCCGCGGTGAGGAGGACTCTCATCGCCGGGCGGCGCAAAACATGTTCCTGTATTTTTCCGGCCTGGCCGCTACAAAAGGTGTCACCGGCATCTTCAAGGGTCTGTTCGCGCGACCGCGGCCGTATGTCTGTTTCGAGACCGACCCCGCCCGTCAACTATCGGGAAAAGGCTACGCCCGCGACCATCAGTCGTTTTTCTCGGGGCATACTTCGAGCGCCTTTTTTGCGATGGCGTTCCTGAACAAGCGTATCCGGGGGGTGATGCGTCAGGAAATGAGCACTCAGGAATACCGTACCTGGCGCTGGGCACCATCGGCTTTTCTGCTCGGCTGGGCCTCGTTTGTCGGCCTGAGCCGTATACAAGCCCATCAGCATTTCCTGTCCGACGTTGTGGCGGGGGCGCTGGCCGGGTATTTGATAGCGGAGTTGTACTATTCTTTCGCAGATGAGATCAGCCGCCGGGGTATCGACAGCAGTCAGCAGGGAACGTTGCTGAGAATCACATTCGCTTTCTGACCTCCGGTCGTATCGGAGGTGGCGGTATCAGCTAAAAGTTTTGAGGATTTCCTTCTGCATTTCCTGCAGTTCCGCGTAAGCCGCGTTGATCAGAAGTATTTTCTCGTTGAGCTTCTTCATCAGTTCCTGTCGCTCTATTCCATTGCGCAGATCCAGGAGAATTTCGTCGTTATCCCACGGTTTTTCGATATACCGATAGAGCCCGACATCGTTGATGGCCTTAATAGCGTTTTCCTTGTCGGCGTAGCCGGTCAGAATAATCCGTGGGACTTCCGGCTTTATTTCTCTGACCCGGGCCAGAAACTGAATGCCGTTCATCTCCGGCATCAGGTAATCGGACACCACCAGATCAATATCGTTGTTCCTGATAAACTCCAGGGCCTCCCGGGCTGAGGTGAAGACTTTAACAGTGTAATCGGTTTCCAGGCTCAGGAAGGCGCTGAGACTGGTCAGCACCATCTCCTCGTCATCGACGATCACAATCGTATTGGTGGAGGTTGTGTCAGCCATTGTCATCTATCTCCTGTCATTATCGGACGGTGACTGCCAAAATGGTAACGTCGTCATCGACCGCCCCGGCAGTGAACTGCTGTACCGTTTCCCCCAGTACAGTTGCCGGGCCGATGTCTGATTCCAGGCCGGGAAGCGCAGTCAACTGCTCCGACAGGGCCGTTTCACCATAACGGTCACCTTCCGGATTCTGAGCTTCACTAAGACCGTCAGTGTATATAATCAAACTGTCGCCGATGTCAAGTGTGACGGTAGTTTCCTCTCCGGGCTGATAGAGTTCCTCCCCGGCAAACCCCAGCAGCAGCCCTTCGCCGGCTATCAATTCGGCTCGTCCGGTTGACCGGCAGAGGATGTACGGGTGTGGCAGCCCACTGTTAGCCACGGTGCACAGGCGACGGTCGGTATTGATAATCGCCACTGCCGCCGCCACGAAGGAACCGGTCGGCAGACCGGTGCGTAACATGTTGTTCATACCGGCCAGTATCCCGGCCGGCGAAGCAGCAGTGCCGGAAAACGACCCAAAGGCAAACTTCAGCAGCGCCGTGCTCAACGCCGCCTGAATACCATGGCCCATAACATCAGCCAGCAGGAGCGCCAGTTGGTGGTCGCCCAGGTCAATGATATCGTAGAAATCCCCGCCCACTTCCATCGCCGGTCGGTAAAAAACATCAAAGGTGAAAGCCGCAGCCTGCGGCAGAGATGACGGCAACAGTTTCTTCTGCACCGCAGCAGCCATATGCAGTTCGCGCTTCATGAAATTGTCACGCTCGAACAACTCATCGCGCTGACGCAGGACATCGTTGAGTTCATTAATCTTTTCCCGCAAGAGTTCCTGCCGGCTCCTGGACGTTATGGCATTGTCTATCACCAGTTTCAACTGATCGATATCCCACGGTTTTTCGACGTACTGGAAAAGCCCCACCTCGTTGATGGCCCGGATGGCGTTTTCCTTGTCGGCATAGCCGGTCAACAGGATTCGCAGTGTATCGGGATGCAGTTTCTTGACGGCCGCGAGAAATCGCAGCCCGTTCATGTCGGGCATCAGAAAATCGGAAATTACCAGATCGACCTGCCTTTGCCGAAGCAAACGCAGTGCCTCTTCCGGTGACTGGAACGTATGGACTTCATACTCCGTTTCCAGTTGCAGAAACGACATCAAGCTCCGGGTAACAATCTCTTCGTCATCGACAATGACGATAACGCCGCCGGCCCGGCTGCGGGTCTTGTCTCCGGAGGCGTCGTTCATGGCGGATCAACCGGCAGTGTCAAGCGGATAACAGCCCCCCGGCCCGGTTCACTATCTACGTCAATACGGCCGTGGTGAGCCTCGATTATCTGATATACGATCGACAAACCCAATCCGGTGCCCACACCCGATCCTTTGGTCGTGAAGCCGGGATCGAATATCCGTTTAACCGTTTCGGCGTTCATGCCCCGGCCGGTATCGATAAACTCAACCACCACCTGTCCGTTACCGTGTCTGGTTCTGATAGTGATGGTGCCTTTGCCTTCGATAGCCTGACTGGCATTAACCAGAAGGTTCATAAATACCTGGTTGAGTTGATTGGGGAAGCAACTGATCGGAGGGATGTCGCCATACTCCCTGACCACCGTGATGCGGTCCCTCAGTTCATGATTAACCAGCGTCAGGGTGTTTTCCAGACCCTCCCGGATGTCCACCCGATCCATTTCGGATTGATCCAGCCGAGCAAAGCGTCTCAGACTGTTGACAATACCGACGATTCGCTCCGAGGCCGTCTGGTTAATATCGTTAAGCTGCTTGATCTTGTCGAACAGTTGTTGCAGTTGCGTGTTCTCACGCATTTCAGTCGGTGCCCCGGCATCGGTGACAATGTTGTGCATTTTATTCAGGGTACGCATGAACAGATCGGTGTTGCTCCTCAACGCCCCCAGGGGAGTGTTGATTTCGTGAGCGACACCGGCAACCAGATTACCCAGCGAGGCCATTTTCTCGGCCTGTATGAGTTGCGTCTGCTTCTGCTGTAGCTCGCGGGTGCGCTCGCGGACTCTCTGTTCCAGACCCTGGTTGGCTTCCTCGAGAGCCGTTTTTAATCGGTGGCGTTCCGTAATATCGCGGCAGATACGCTGGATGATCCGCCGACCTCCATAGGTAATTACAGCAGCGCTCACTTCGATACGAACCAGTTGCCCGTCTTTTCTCAGCAGATTCATTTCACTGCAGGTGCCACGGCCAGTCTCAACAACATGCTCAAAGAGCTTCCTGGCCGAGTCTTCTTCCTCCGAGGGATGGAGATTCCAGACCTTTCCGCCGATCAGTTCCCCGCCGGAGTAACCGGTCAATTCTTCTCCTTTGGGATTTACTTCAAGGATAGTGCCGTCCCTGGGGTCGATGGCAAAGATGGCATCGTTGGCCAACTCGATCATCTTGCGGTACTTCTCTTCGGATTCCCGCAGATGGGCTATCTCTTTGTGGTCTGCTTCGGTCACGATTCAGGCCATCAATTCAGTAATCAAGGTAGTTATCGTTTGTTCTCCGAGGTCGAGATTTTGTCGAACACGATGCGCAGTCGGCGCGCCACTGTTTTGAGAACTCCCTGGGCGATCTGAACATGGTCGGCCAGCAAATCGACAAATTCTTCACGATCAAGGCGCAACAGATGTGAGTCCTCTTCGGCGGTGGCGGTCACCAGGCGCACTTCTTCATCGAACAGGGCCCAGGTACCAAACGCCTCCCTGGCGACAGCGACAGTGATTTCCCGGTCGGCCTGGTGCAGCCGCACACGTCCGTCCAGCACCAGGTATAAAGCATCGGAGTACTCGTTCTCATGGTAGATGACATCACCCTTGAGAACATTCATTTCCTCGGCGATTGTGGCCATGGTGGCCAGTTGTTCGGTGGGCACTTCGGAGAAAACATCTACGTTCTGCAGAAATATAACCTTTTCAACTACCGTCAGCATCGCCGCGACTCCTTTCACATAAAGTAACATCATAATAGACTGACAGTTCAACCATAATCGATTTTCAACCGGCGTCCTCGGCCAGTACCAGACGGGCGGTTTCCGCTATCATCGGGTCGACATCGTCGGACGATGCCGCCACCAGTTTCCGCAGGCGCTCTGTCATCTTTCCCCGGGTGCTGTAAATAGCGCAGCATCGGAGCCACCTGTCACGGCCGGTAATCAGGCCGGCCAGACCTTCCTCCCAGTCACCGCTGCCCAGATCGAACAACTTCTGTGCTCGTCGCAGCACCAACTCGTCCGAGACGTCATCCAGAATCGGCAGAATGTATTTCTTGAGATCTGATTTCAACAAGTTGTCCAGCAGTTCCACGGCATTGGCGTAAAGTGTTTTGCTTCCGCTGACGATTCTATGATAAGCATTGTATACGTCTCGTGGCGGATAAACCAGCCCCAGCAAACGAAATATCCGTTCCAGATTCTGCTGCTGTTTTTCTTCCAGCGCCTTTGTCAGTAAACGCACTGCCGGGTTGTCATCCCGATCATCGCGATTGTGCAGCATCTGCAAGATTTCGTAGTAGTGCCGGGTTTCGCTGATCAGGGACTTCTTAAGTTGTCGGGGATCAAACCGTAAGTCGGAGTACCGAGCGCGCAGGCGATTGAGTCCCTTAATAATATGGTATCTCAGCCGGATATCGGCATTTTCCAGCGATATGGTAAGCACGTCCACCGATTGCTGCACTGGTATCCCGGCCAGTACCCGGGGGATATTGCAGCGTACCGTCATCGGTGTCGTCGTATCGTCGAGGTAATCCTGCAAGGTACCCAGAACGCTGTCACCGAAAGCCGTCAGGGCACTCCTGGCCGCCGCACGATAGTCGCGGTCGCCCAGTTTGCCCACCAGCCAGGGAACATGCAGCCGGGCCCTGAGTTGCCCGATCGTACCTATCGCCTCTCTCACGACAGGCGGCGACGGATCGTCGAGCAGCCGACTGAGATAAGCGTCACCGAATGAACCATCCAGCGTTCCCAGGATTCTGGCCAGTTGCTGCCGACCCTCCTGAGCCTCAGAGCCGGTGGCCGTGAGAATCGACTCGATCAGGTCGTGGCTGATCAGCTTCCGTTCGCGACCGGTACCGTGCATCGCCACAAAGGCCATGGCCGCCAAACGAATTCTTTCTTCGCGATGATGAAGAAACCCCTTCAGTTTTTGCTCGGCATCATCCGGCGAGTGAAGGTGGATGAAATGGACGGCTTCCCGACGAACCTGTGGATCTTCATCGGCCAGCAGTTTCTCAACTTCGCCCAGCAGCGAGCTGTCACCGTGCGATTGCAGCAATTGCAGAGCCTTACAACGAACCACCGATGACGCGTGCACCAGCAGCGGTCTTACCGGCCACATCAGTTCTACGTCCCTGACCGAAACCAGCATCTCCAGAGCGTATACTACCTGGCGTTCGTTAATGCTGCCCAGGGAGGCAATCAGAGCGTTGACCGTCCCGGTATCATTGATGGGCACGGTCAGTTCGCTGAGATCAATAGTCCGTCGGATGATAGCGTTACGGAAAGAGTTGATGTACTCCCGACGCATCATGAACACCAGCACCAGCCACACCGCCAGGAGCGCTATCACTACCAGACTGATGCCGCGAAGGCCCATACCAAAGACCATGGTGAACAGTAACAGCAATCCGCCGGCCAGTCCGCGAAACCAGCGATCGACGAACATGTCGATAAACAGCTTGGTGCGCTTCTTGACTTCGAGAGGGACAGGTAGAAACAACAGTTCGCGACCAGTTTTGTCCAGCGAGTTCCTCAGGCTCAGGTCGGTGCCGCGCAAGAGAACCGCCACCATCAGACCCGGCGCCACCAGCATGGCTACCGTGCCCAGCGCCAGGCAGGCAGGTAGCAACATGATCACTCCGACGACGCCGATCGTTCGGATCAGTCGGTAACTGAGAAACAACTGCAGCACCAGTGCCACGAGATTGAGGCGACCGTAAAACTTGCCCAGAAAAGCTGTCAGCGCCGGTTCGGTGTCAAAAGACTGTTCTGCGATGGTCTTGAATTGGAAATCAACAATTGATCCGATCATCATCATGACAGCGATGATACCGACGGTGATCGACAGGTGGCGTGAACGATACAGCAGTTGCAACGTTCGGCTTAGTTTGTCCTTCTGCGGCTCGCCCGTCCGGCGGACCGCTCCCGGCTCGACATCGGTCGTTCTCCGTGACCAGATCAGACCTACCAGGATAGTACTGATGACCATCAGCGCCATGCAAACGAAAAGCAGGTCTTCGGTGTTGACGGCCTTCGTCACTATACCGGTCACCTCACCACCGGTGACAGCCCCCGCCGTTCCGGCCAGACCCAGCAGCACAAAAATCCGCTTGGCCTGTGAGGCGTCGTAAATATCGTTGGCCAGAAGCCAGAATTGTGATGTCGTGAGCAATCCGAAGATACTGACCCAGGTGTAGAATAAATAGTAAACCCAGGGGTGATCTTGCCCAATCAACCAACGCAGCACCAGCAGACTGACGATCAGGATACCGGTGGTGATATTGATCAGCCGGTTAAGCGACCAGCGTCTGCTTGCTCGCGAGTAAAGAGTGACTATCGGTACTGTGACCAGGGCGATCAGTATGAAAACCAGCGGTAGCTGCTCTGAGGAGACGTTGATCAGGAATAACGAATCACGGGCCGGTTTCAGCAGGAACAGGGTGACCAGGATCAGAAAGTAGTTGAGACCCATCAGGGCGGTGATGCCGATTTCACCCCGGCGAATATCGGGCATGTAGCTGAGTAATTTTCTCATCGCATCAGGTGTTGACTACTATCACACATCATCGTCACGCTGGAATCGATCGTTTGCTGCTATTGTCGTTTATCCGGTAAGTTAATCAGGATCGGTCGGCAAAGCAATCGGTTCATCGGCTGTTGTGTCCGAAACGGATCAGACAGCGGTAGTTGTTATCAGCGAACTCTGATCAAGGCGGCTGTTAAGTGATCTGCTTGTCGAGGTCGGTCGGCAAAATGATAGTAAAGCGGGTCCCCTGACCGGGTTTACTTTCGGCGCGAATCCACCCCCGGTGGTCCTGAACGATCTGGTAGCAAATTGACAGACCCAGACCGGTCCCGACACCAACCCCCTTGGTTGTAAACCCGGGATCAAATATCCGGGGCAGACTTTCTGCGGGGATACCCCGGCCGCTGTCTTTAATTACCACGTGTACTCCGGCATCTTTCATGAATGTCGAGATCGTGATGACACCGGTATCTTCGATAGCCTGGCGGGCGTTGATCAGGATGTTGAGAAATACCTGGTTGAGCTGACCGGGGTAACAGGTGATCATAGGTATATCGCCATAGTTTCGCTCGATCGTGATGCGGTGCTTGATCTCGTGATGAATTAACGTCAGGGTGTCCTCCAACCCCTCGTGGATGTCGACCTTCTTAAGTTCAGCTTCGTCCAACCGGGCAAAGCTGCGGAGCCGGGTGACGATATTGGTTACGCGGCTGCTCCCTGATTCAATCACTCTGTTGGCATCCTCTATGACGGTCAGATACTCAAAAACCTTGTCTCTCAGCTTCGGGTCATCGCCACGGTGTTGCTCAACGACGGCTCGCAGCCTTTCGACGGCTCTCACCTGGGTATCGTGCATACTGTTTATGGCGCCCACCGGGGTATTGATCTCATGCGCCACGCCGGCTACCAGCATACCCAGCGAAGCCATCTTCTCCGACTGTACCAGTTGGGTCTGGGCGTCGCGCAGGTTGCGGTTGGCCTGCTTGAGGTCTTGCAGCACTTTTTTCATCTCGGTGATGTCGTGAGCGACTCCGATAGCTTCGATGACATCGCCCTTTTCGTCCCGAATGATGGAAGAATTGGAGACAAACCAGCGCCAGCTACCGTCCCTGGCCCGGATGCGGAACTCGTAGCCGGCGGGCAAACCCTCGTCTTGCGGCATTCCTGCTTCCACCCAAAGACGGGTGTTTCCCCGATCGTCGGGGTGCATGCCTTCATACACCAATTGTCCCAGGACTTCAGACACTTCAAAGCCGGTGGCTTTGGCAAACTGCGGCGACAGATAAGAGAAGCGACCATCGGGCGTCAGAGAAAAGATAACTTCGGTGGCGTTCTCCACCAGCGAGCGAAATCTCTCTTCGCTGACCCGGAGCGCCGCTTCGAAGCGTTTGCTTTCAATGTAGGCGCCGATCATCTCGGCAGCTGTGCGCAAAAGTCGGATGTCCTCCTGTATGGCTTCCCGCTCGCATTTACAGTCATCGAAACCGATAAAACCGTACCACTTCCCCGCCACCGTGATGGGAAGAGCCAGGATGGAGATGATACCCTGCTGAGCCAGGATCGCCCGTTCGCTCTCCGGGAGTGATGCCACCGAGCCGACAACCGCCTCTCCACGAGACAACATGTCCCGCCAGCGCTCAAAACCTCCTCCGTAGGGAACGTGCTGCAACAGCTCATTGTCAATCTGCGGCTCTATGCCTTCAGCGCACACTTCGTGCGTCTGGCGCATACAGAGTCCGTCGATGTCGTCCTCGAAATTCTCGAATATATAAGCGCGGCTGGACCGCGAAGACGTCAGCAGATGTCCCAGTGCCTGGCGCAGAGCGCTGTCTTTGTCGTTTCCTTCCAGCAGCGCCCGCGAGCATTCCGCCAATCCCTCTTCGTAGCGCAACCGTCGAGCCAGGGTATCGCGAGCCGCCTTACTTTCCGTGATGTCATAAATACCGCCCATTATGACCTTCTCACCGGCCAACTCGGTTGCAATCAATGAGAAGATGGTCCAGATGACGCGACCATCGCGTTTTTTCAGGCGGACCTCAAAGTTACGAATCTGGCCGTCACGCTTCAGTGCCTGAAGCGCCTGTTTTCGATCATTGAGGTCGTAGTAGAAATCGGGTGAGAACTGACCCACGAGTTCTTCCTTGTCGTACCCAGCCAGTTTCCCGAGGTCGTCGTTGGCGTAAAGTATCATACCATCGCTCATACGTGTTATTATCAACGGCACGGGTGAGACTTCCACTATCGTGCGCACTTGAGCTTCAGCTTCCTTGAGAGCTTCTCTGGCCCGCATCAGGTCACTGATATCAGTTACAAAATCCAGCAGAGCCGGCTCACCTTCCCAGTCAATACGGGTGGTCGTCCACTGGACCCAGCAAATCTCCCCTGATACGCAGATTATTCGCACCGGCGCGCTGACCGGAGTCTTGTGGTCACCGGCCAACTGACGGTCACAATCGACCACGGTCGAGCGATCATCAGGATGAATAAGTTCTATCCGGTTCCGGGAGGTCAGTTCGCTTTCGGAGTAACCGGTGATCCTGGTCATGCTCGGGCTGACGAAGTTGTAACGACCGTCCTGGCAGACACCGACGCCATCGGTGGCGTTTTCAAACAACACCTCATACTTGCGGCGGGCCGACTGCAACATACAGGTCCGGCGGTATACCCGCAGCCGCAGGACGACGATGTGCCAGATCAACATCAGGGCCACGACGACGGCCAAACCTATCAACACCGCCCGGACAACCCAGGCTGGTATTACCGGCTGCGGCATAAAGCGGCTAAAGATATCGTTGATATCATCTTCGTGGATCAGTTCAATACCGTAGTTGAGATCAATCAGTAACGCCCGGTTGCCCTCCTGTACGGCCGCACAGAACTTGCCCACAAAGAGAGTTTGCAGCGGCTCAAACTGTTCCCCCGCGCCGAGAGCCCGCAGGTAATACAGGGCGCACGGACGATCCATAGCGAAAGCATCGACTTCTCCCGCCGCTGCCGCCTGTGCCAGTTGTTGGAAACCATCGTATATCTGCAGTCGTGCGGAAGGCACGTTGTCGGCCAGATAGTCCGCTGCCCGGTCACCACGAGTGACGCCAACCAGGCATGTTTCCAGTTCATCGATACGGTCGACCTCGAGCGACTTGCGGACATACAGGACCGTCTTCACCTCCAGAAACGCCTGGGAGAAATCCAGGACCGCATCCCGTTCGGCGGAATAGAAAATGCCGGGGATTACATCCGCCTGCCCTGACCGTACGAGTTCAATACACTCATGCCAGGAGTGTGGCTCAAAACGTACCGGTATACCGGTCCTGGCCGACCATAGCTGCCAGTAGTCAACCAGTATCCCCTGCGAAGCGCCTCCGTCATCCACATAAAAGAACGGCGGATAGTCCTCTGAATGCGGTAGAACGATAGTGCCGGTGGTGTCCGCTGACGGTACCAGTGAATAACAGACCGATTCCCTGCCAATCCCTGCTGCGAGCAGCATTACACCCGACAGGGCCAGGATGCGGACGATCTTTGCACAAGTCGTGTTTACTCTGGTTTTCCACATAGCCAATATTCCGACAAAAGGCGATCAAGACTGATCGACCCTGTCTGACACCATGAAGATACCGTCGACGTCGGCATTTCAAAAGGATAATTACTGCGGCGGACAGGCCGACGAAACCGGTGGAAAAACTTTCTTTTGAAATGACACTGCTCTGATGATACTACTCTTGTGCGCACGGGGGATCTGTTGCCGTACGTATCAGCGGCAAACTCCAGCGGGTATCGGAATGTCATGTTGCTGCGAAGTAGCCGGGTAGTTGGTTCCGGAATGCCAACTATCTGATGGTGCTGAGCCACACCTGTGTGGCTGATATCCGTAGTCTTGATCCGGACTGTATACTCTGTAGACAGATTAGGAGGGGATCACTGAACCTCCCCCTGTTTAGTGGACAACGAGAGAAGCCAGGCTATATTAGCTTAAGTAGGTGTTTTTGTAATGTCTAAGGAACCCCATCGTCGTTAGTATGATGGTGAGTTCAAGCGTGAATCTGTTCGACTGAGTTATGAGCCGGGCCGTCCGGTCTCCAGCGGTGTCTACATCTACCGACTCAAAGCCAACGACTTCACCACCAGCAAGAAGATGCTGCTGCTGAAGTGAGATTGATTGAGAGACGCGCCGAAGCCATATTTTTTACTTGAATTAGCGGCATAATTCGTTATATTACATCGTTATTGGTCTACGTGTGACTACCGTATTTTTTTCGGGGTATGCCGTGAGGGCTGTCCCCGGCAGCAGACCTGCCTCGTTCTAAAGACGAGAAAAGCGCCGGCGTCCCGCAAAATCTGCGACGCCAGGATACCATAATATCTGACCGGTTGGGCAATCGGCCGGACTGTTTGTTGGGTTCAGGGCAAAAATAGCAGGCTGCAGAAAATGAGGTCGCAAATCGTCAATTTGGTTAAGATTCATTTATCAGCACTTTGGGAGACAACTCGGACCAGGCAGTTTCGTATTTCTTATAGTAAAGTATCTTGTCCCCAGGTCAGGATCGCCGGTGAGTTGGCCTGGTCGGCTGGGAAAAACAATAAGAGTTTACAATTTTGTGAAAGGAGTAGCGGATGGCAAGACGAATTTGTTCACTGACGATTCTCACGTTCCTGCTGATCGCTCTGGCAACCGCAACGGTTCTGGGCGCCAGATCGGCGGAGGAGGCGCGGAAAGTTGATCCGCGTCTGATCAAATCCGAGGTGTACTCATTTGCGGACCAGGGCTTACCGCCTTATGAGCAATCAAGCCTGGTTCGGGAGACTCAACGGACGCCGCTCGGGGGAGCTTCGATATCAGCCTCGCCGGGCGCCAAAATCGGCGATACCTGGTACGAATACCAACGCAACGGTTCCATGCGGCGGATGGTCACCTGGGGTACCCATGGTACTCCGGATACGCTGATCGTTCATATGAACTTCATGCACTCGCCGGATGCGACGGAGGCTGCTCCGGACCGCTGTTACTACTATTACAGTTGGAACGCGGCTGTGGGCGCCGAGGCCTGTAAGGGTCGGGTGCAGTCGATCACGACTAACGAAAAGGCCGGCTACGTGGTGATGGAAGTGACCAATGACAACCGGGGTATCCCCGGAGGTCATTACACACCGGAGACCGGTGTGAGTCCGTATCGGACCGTGCCCTATTTCGATTTTGAGCCTGGTGGTTGCTTTTTCACCGGTCACGAGATTCCGGTTGATTCCGGATGGTCATGTCAGTCAATCGACGACGCTGGCGCCGACAATGGCTTCTGCTGGCCGGCTATGGCCTGGCAGGAAGGTACCGACACTATCCTGCATGTGTTCGCGCAGGAATGGGCCAATGATATCAATCCCCAGGCGGTGGCCTATTTCAGGTGCGTCAATCCTGAAAATAGCGGCATCTGGCAGCACCGCTGTGTTGATACCGTCAACGTGCTGGCGGAAGAGATTGATTGCACCGATGCCGGTTTAGTGGTGATCGCCTGGATCGGCGGTATCCCGTGCAAAGGTGATCCCTGCGATACCTGTTCCTGTCACGATCGCGATTATTCTCAATGGGATAATGACATATACTACCAGGTCTCAACCGATGGCGGTGCCAGCTGGCAGAACCGGGTCAACGTCACTCAGCATGAAGACGAGTGCGAGGGCGGCAACGATCCCTACCCGTACCGTCCCTATACCGACGTATCGGCACTGATCACCTCCGACAACCAGATTCACCTGACCTGGGCCTCCCGTTACTGGCCGTCGGACGCCGCCTGTGGCGGCGATGCCGGACTGTATGCCGGCCGCCTGTTTCATTACTCACCCGCTCAGTGCGGTATTCGCACCGTACACGACGCCAACTGGGATCAGACTGAATGCTCACCCAACGCCTGGAACCTCAACGCCTGTAAATTGAGCGTGTCTGAATGCGACGGCCGGTTGTACACACTATTTGCTCAGTACAACGACATTCCCGGCGGTGTTGAGGACGACTGCGCTGTAGAGAGCAACCCCGGCTTCCCGGGCGGCGCTGCAAATGCCGATCTTTATCTGACGGTTTCGAATGACAGGGGTGTTACCTGGGACAAGGCCCGTAATCTGACCAACTCCTATACCCCGGCCTGCTCGCTGGATTGCGCCGATGAGACCTGGTCATCGATGGCCAGGTTCGGCACCAACTACAGCGGCGACTTCAGCGGCGCCAATATCGTGGTTCCCGACAACTGCACCGACCCGCAGACATATTATCTCGACATCATGTATGTTGACGATAAGAGCGCCGGCGGCACCATTCAGGAACAGGGCTGGTGGGCCAACGCCGATGTCAGATGGATGCGCGTGCCCTGCTGCCCGCCTATCTCGGCACCGAGCCTGTCGTTGGATCCGCCCGAAATCGGCTATCCGACCTGGACCAAACATGGTGTCCAGTTGGATGTCGATGTCATCTGCGAAAATACCGGCAATGCCCCGTTGACCTTTACCAGTATAACGCTGACCCAGACCGATGGTCCCGGCGGCTCACTGACCAAGAGCGGCGACCCGGCCGCTATCCCGTCCGGTTGCGCCAACAAAGACACCATGACGGTGCATATCAATTCCGGCGGGACGGTCAACACTCCGGGTACGATCGTGTATCTGGCCGGTTACATCACATACTCTTCCAACGATCCTGATTCACCGAAGGACCTGCCGATCGAAGCCTGGGTGACCGACACCCTGATCGCGCCAATCTATGACACAATCTCCACTTACTGTCTCAGCCTGGTTGTGGCCAACTCCGGTAACTTCGGTCATCAGGGCGAAGGCCGCACCAACATGGACTACTACGATGCCGGTGATTGCGACACGACTGCGGAGGTTTATGTATATGACGGGTCGCCGGTGATCGGCTATGTTCGCAACGGCAACGACACGGTGGTCAATTTCTCGATCTTCGACGTGACCTACGTTGATACCAGCGCCCTCCGTCCGATTGGCGATCATACGCCTACTACGGACATGGGAGAGTACGAGGTCTTTGAGAGCGGCGTCATTGTCACCAGTGACTCCCTGATCGCCATTGAGAAGATCTGGTATGCTCCCAGGACAAACCCGGACACTTGCAGCTTTGTTATTGAGTGCATCAAGGTGTACCTCTATGACACCCTGCGGACGCCGCCGACCGGCATTCGCATCGGAGAGGCGATTGACTTCGATATCCCGGCCGATACCGGATCGCGTAACCACTCCGGCTTCGACTACACGCATAACCTGATCTACCAGCAGGGTTCGGAGGAAGACGGCGAAGGCTGTCAGCCGAACGACACCCGCTGGGGCGGTATCGACTTCCTGATGGCCTACAAGAACGGAGTTCCGTACGACAGCACTCCTCATGGCGCCTATACCAAGGATAACGCGACCTACGTGTATCCGGCAGGCGGTTTCGTTGAGGATTCGTTGTATAAGTACATGGCCAACAGTGGCTACGCTATTTCCGATTCCGACAATGTCGATTTACACGCGGTGATGACATTCGACACGCTGGCAACCCTGTTGCCGGGCGACACCTATGTGTTCTATGTCGAGATCCTTACTCACTGGAACGGTGATTTGGCCTCTTTCCTTGAAGAGGTCGAGCAGAGTAAGAAGTTCTTCAACGATTACATCAGACCGGTGTCATCATCCTGCTGTAAGGTTAGAGGCGATGTTGACGGAACCGGCAGTATTGACGTTGGTGATTTGACCTACCTGGTTGCTTATCTCTTCCAGGGTGGTGCTGCGCCGCCGTGCGATATCGAAGGCGATGTTGACGGAACCGGCAGTATTGACGTTGGTGATCTGACCTACCTGGTAGCCTATCTGTTCCAGGGAGGTGCGGATCCTCCGCCATGCACCTAATTAAGAGAACTCGCTGAGATATCTGACTATACTCGGCCGCCCCTGCGTGTCAGGGGCGGCCGACACTGTTGCGGTCGACACATCTCAAGAGAGCATTACGAGCCGCTAAATATTAGGGGTTTAGAGAACTACGACGGCTGTCGTATTGTTAAGAAGAAAGGACAATCACAATCTCTAACGTTGGAGAATAGGAATGACACAAAGGATTGGATGGCTCCGGGCGGCCGTGGTAGTACCGGTTCTGTTATTGATGCTGACCGCGACCGGGTACGGTAAGGCTTACCCGGGGCTGGATCAGCCGCAACCATTTGTAATACCCGGTCTGGCCACGGTTGAGTTTGAGACCGATGTTGACCCGGCCCAACTGGCTACCGGTCTGGGCAGTATCAGTCTGGGAATCCCCAGCCTGGATCACGTACTCGACGGTCTTCAGGTCTCTACGGCCAGGAAGCTCTTTCCCTGGTACACCGAAAGACTTTCGGCCGACCGTACGCTCGCTGACCCCACGCGGCTATACGAGATAACTTTTCCTGATACTATTGCAGTAGATCAGGTTATCGATGCCCTGATGCAAAACCCGCATGTCCGTCTGGCCGAACCGGTTTGGGCGCTGCCGGTGCTGGCCAGCCCCGACGATCCCAGTTGGTCCAACCAGTGGGCCATGTCACCACCGCCACCGGACCCTTACTTCTACGATGGCTGGAATATTGAAACCGGTTCGGATTCGATCAAGTTCGGTTGTATCGACAGCGGCGTGAATTACAAGCATGAGGATCTCAAGGATCATATCTGGGTCAACCCGGGGGAGGATATCGACGGTGATGGCGTCGTGTACGATGTCGACGACCTGAACGGCATGGACGACGACGGCAACGGCGTTGCTGACGATTTGATCGGGTACGATTTCTTCACAGGGCTTGGCAGCGGAGTCTGGCCCGGTGAGGACGGCGGCGGGATTGATACCGACCCGAGTGATTTTGCCGGTCACGGTACCCACGTAGCCGGAATCGCCGCCGCCATGACCAACAATGACAAAGGAGTCACCGGCGCCGCCGGCGGCTGGCACGGTGGACACCGCTCTTTCCGGGGCGCGCAGATTATGTGCATCCGGGTGGGCGCTTTGGCTTCCGATGGTCTCGGGTACGTCAATTCCAACAACTGCGGCACGGGCATCGCTTATGCCGCTAACAACGGCGCGCACGTTATCAACTGCAGTTGGGGCAGCTCGAGCACTTCGACCATGAATATCGGCATGCAGGCCGCCGCCGCTAACGGCGTTACCGTAGTCCACGCTGCCGGCAACGATGATTCCCCCACCGGGGATTATCTTGACGGCGACCCCTACACGGAAGTACTGTCGGTAGCCGCCCTGGGACCGAGTTCGGACGTAAAATGGTCCTGGTCCAATTACGGGGATTGGATCGACGTTAGCGCACCCGGCGCCAATATTCTGTCGACCAGCTCGGAATTCGGCGTGCCCGGTTACCTTTACTACTACGGGACCTCGATGGCAGCCCCAATGGTATCCGGCCTGGCGCTTCTGATCCGGTCGGCCATGCCGTCGCTGTCGAAGGACCAGGTTGACTCGCTTATTATCAATACGGCGGATGATATCGACGCAGTTAACCCCAGCCATGCCACCTGGCTTGGTTCGGGCCGCATCAACGCCCATACCGCTCTGGCTGCCCTGGCCAGCGCCAGATTCACTGCCGATGTCACCGAAGGCAATATTCCTATGCCGGTACAGTTTACCGACCTTTCGCCAAACTCGCCATCTTCCTGGCAATGGAGTTTCGGCAACGGCGATGACTCTACGGTGCAAAATCCATTGTACACCTACACCAGCCCCGGAATCTACTCGGTATCGCTGCTGGTCGATGATGGCAACGCGCTCGGTCTCGGTGAAGAACATCTGAAGGACTACGTCTGGGCCCGGGCCGACACCTGTCGTCTCGACTCGGTCAAGGCGTCAGCCGGAGACAAAGTGGTTTTGCCGGTTTACGTTGTAAGCACTTCTCCAATCAGCGAGATTGTTTTTGCTTTCTCTTTCGCCAATTCCATCGGAGTCAGTCTGGACTCCTTCTCAACAGCAGGCCTGAGGACAGATTATTTTTATTCCATCGTTTATTCCGCTTTTGACCCGGGAAGTCAGCGTTACGCCATTCGTATGCGATCCAGCCATCCCGACAGTTCCCAATACCTGACGCCGGACACCGGCGCCATTCTCAATCTCTATTTTAATGTTTCATCATCGGCGTCGGCCGGTCTGGTGACTGTCGATACCATGACGGTCAGTTCCAAGATTCCGAATATGGTTAGTATCTGGGGCGACTACTGGCCGGTATTGGTACCCGGCAAGATCGTCGTCAGTCTATGTGACCGTGGAGATGTCGACTGTGACGGGGATATCAATGTCGGCGATCTGACGTACCTGGTGGCTTACCTTTTCCAGGGCGGCCCACCACCGCCCAACACGGAATCCGGTGACGTCGATGCCAGCGGCGGCACGGACGTTGGTGATCTGACCTACCTGGTGGCTTATCTGTTCCAGGGCGGCCCGCCACCACCTCCGTAAGTTCCGATATAGTGGCTGGTGTACCTCCCGGTGCACCAGCATCTCCAACATTACGTGCGCTGCGGATGTCCTCGTCTGCTGCGGGGAGTCTGACCGCGTTAATACTGGCGCACGAGGACGTACGCCAGTCACAAGCATAGGGTTTATTGTAGCAAACGGAACATATATATGAGAATCGCTCTATACCGTCAGTAAATTGAACCTCCGGGGACATTCACAGCAGTGCTCTCGGAGGTTTTTACTTGAGCGGTTGCCATCGGGAGAGCATTTCTACCAGCAGCCTCAACCCGAAGCCGGTAGCGCCTTTGGGAATGTACGGTTTGCCTTTCGGTTCCACATCGACGTAAGCGATATCAATGTGCGCCCACGGCCAGTCGCCGATGAAATTCTCCAGAAAGGCGGAGGCGACAATCGTCCCGGCCGGGCGACCGGCTGAGTTGACCATGTCGGCAACGGGTGATTTCAACAACTCCCGGTGATCGTCCCAGATCGGTAATGCCCACACCTTCTCAGCCGTTGCCTGCGAAGCCTCTTTTACTCTCTGCAGCAACTGTTCATGGTTGCCTAAAATCGGTGCCCCCGCGTATCCCAGCACGTATAGCGAAGCACCGGTCAGGGTGGCGATGTCAATCACAGCCTGAGGCTTAAAGGTGTTGGCGAAATCGAGAGCGTCGGCCAGCAACAGGCGGCCTTCGGCATCGGTGTTGATAGTTTCGATGGTAAGCCCTTTGCGGCTGGTGAGGACGTCCCCCGGTTTGGTAGCGGTTCCCGAGGGCAGGTTTTCGGCAGCCGGGATCAACCCCACCACGTCGAGCGGCAGTTTCAGACGGGCGGCTGTCATTACCGTTGCCAGCAACGCTGCCCCTCCGGCCATGTCGCCTTTCATCTCGTGCATGTTAAGGGGAGCTTTGAGCGATATACCCCCGGCGTCAAACGTCACACCTTTACCGACCAGCACGATCGGTTTGGAGCCGGGTTTCCCACCACGATGCCGGACGATAATAAAGCGGGGTGGTTCTTTCGATCCTTTGGCTACTCCCAGCAGAGCGCCCATCTTTTCCCGGACGATAGCTTTTTCGTCCAGCACGCGGCAGGAGAACTGATACCGTCGCGCCAGTTGCCGGGCCTTTTGAGCCAATAGTCGGGGTGTGAGGTAGTTGCCGGGTGTGAAAGCAAGTTGCCTGACCAGCATCTGCCCCTCGGCGATTATCCGGCCTCGCCGGACAGCCGGTCGAACTTTCTTGAGATCAGACTGGTCGGCGGCAACGAAGGTTATTTCCGAAAGACGGCTCTTGCTCTTCTCTGCGGTCGAAGTCTTGAAACCCCCGAATTGATAGCCACCCAGCAGGTAGCCTTCCATAACAGCCTGGAAAAATCTGTCATCAGACATGTCACCTGGCGAGATGGCAACCGTGCGGGAACTGCTCAGAGCCGGCTGCCGCGACAGGATACCGGCTGCCTGGCGGAAGGCGTCCGGCTGTAACTTGCTTTTCTCACCCACTCCGGCCAGAATAACGCGACGGGCTCGAAAACCGTCGGGATGAAGTACGGTCGCCGTTTCACCTTCCCGGCCGCGGAACTCTTCCGATGTCAACATAGTCCTGACGCCACCCCTGGTGGTAGCATCCAGCGCTTTCAGGCGGGGATCGACGATGCGGTCGAAAGCCGGTACCAGCACGATCAGGCTGTCGACAATTAGTTTCTGAAGTGGTTGAGAAGAGTATTTGATTCGCATAGTTGGTTTCCTTTCATTTGCCGGCAGCAATCAGTTTCGTGGAGCAGCATTTTCTGCTGTTCGTTAAGAAAGGGGACAAATCAGGCTGAGGGCAAGTGGAAACACCGTGGAAACGGTCGCCCCTTTGATAGGGTTCTTAGAGCGATTCTCATAAATATATGCTTGTTGACTGGCGTGAGACCTGAGGCTGTCCTACAAGGTACCCTATTCCTGCTCGCGTAGCGGCGGGGGGGTGTCTCCCAACCAAAAAGGTGGCTTGCCACTGACTTGTCACTGGCGATACCAATAGATGTGGCGATGCCACCAGCCAGGTTACACCTCGCCCGGAGGCGAGCCAAGACCTGGCCTAACAGTGGAACGACGCAGCATTCTTTTTCTGTGTGCGGCGTATATCCTGAGGTTGTCAAACAAGTTAGTTTCGTCGGGTCTTGCCACCGACGAAGTTGGGCTGAGCGACGAAGTCGGGGGTGTGACCTGACGACCATCCCACAATTCCAAGTGTACCCAGAGAATTAAATAAACGTGGTGACGACTTTACGCGCGGTCAGGAATCCTATCCTGATCGCACCACGTGCAGCCGTCACGAGAGGATTCGTGACGGAGCAAGAAACAAGCTTCTGAGATAACCTCTCCACACCTGCCCCTCGTACAACATCAAGTCATTATTGCGCCCGGTCTACAGGCCGACCATTGCTTGCAGTTGGTTTACCTCATCCTCGGTCAGGTGCCGCCAGGTGCCCGGACCCAGGCTCCCGGTACGGATACCGGCAAATTCAATACGGGTCAACTCACGCACCGGATGACCCACCAGGCGACATAACTGCTTCACTTCCCGCTTACGCCCTTCGGTCAACGTCAGTCTCAGACGGCTGGTATTGCCTCTGTGCTCCAGGATCCGAACCAGCGCCCGGCCGGTGGCTCCGTCTTCGAGTTTAATCCCTTTCTCAATGCGGGAGCAGTCTTCCGGTTGGAAACAACCGGTCACGACGGCTTCGTATATCTTTTCCACGTGGTAGCGGGGATGGGTCAGACGGAAAGCAAGATCGCCGTCATTACACAGCAGCAGCACCCCGGCGGTATCAAAATCCAGCCGCCCCATCGGATAGACCCGGTGGCGCAGGTTCTTCAGATAATGCAGTATTGTCCGGCGTTTGAAAGGATCGTGCAGGGTCGTCATAACCTGTCGGGGCTTGTTCAGTACCACGTACACTTTATTTTCGACAGGGGCAACAACCGAGCCATCTACTTTGACCGTGTCGACTGTCTCGTCGATGATGGTACCGATCTGCTCGACCGTAATATCATTGATTGTAACGCGGCCTTCCGCAACGAGACCGGTTGCTCCCCGACGGGAAGTTACGCCGCACTGCGACAGAAATTTACTGAGCCTGATCATAGATTATCTCACCACCCAGCCGCAGGTAATCGCGCACCGTGACACCGTCCAGCGGGTCCGATACCGGATCGATTCGGCTCCCCTTCAACGACAACGATCAGCAGGGGTGCCACGTTCGCAGCTGTCGGAGACATCAGTGGTCGACAACACCGCTCGGTGGCGATGGTGAATCGGCAGCTTTGGATTCGTCCTCATCGAGTGGATTGTCCACACCGGGTCGATGGGGTTCTGCCGGCTGCTGCGAGGTCAGGTCAGGGTCATCATCCTGCGGGGCCGTCTGTTTGGGATCATAGGTGCCATCGGCGATATTCAGTTTCAAGCCGGCAATATCACCCTCCTGGCTCATTTCAAACTGGAGTTGGTTTTTCGCCTGCGGTTCCCGCGCCGAGATGAGCTCTTCAATCTCCGACATGTGGGGCAGATCTTTCAGGGAATCAAGACCGAACAACTTGAGGAACTCACCGGTCGTGCCGTATTGCAGCGGCTTGCCGACCGTGGTCGCTCGTCCCTTGATGGTGACGACTTTCTTCTGAAGGAGATTGTGCAAAACGCCGTCAGAAGCAACGCCGCGAATTTGCTCGATATCGCTCCGCGTGACCGGCTGACGAAAGGCAATGATAGCCAGTGTTTCCAGGGCCGCTCGCGTCAGGCGCATCTTGCGCCTTCGTGTGAACAGTTCCTCAACATAGGCCGTAAACTCCGGCATGATATAAAACTGAAAGCCACCGGCCAGTTCGCGAATCCGGTAGCTGGCGGCTGCCTGCATATAACGGTTGTTCAGCTCCGCCACCGATCTGCCGACAGCGGCGGGCGTCATATCCGGCAGCACCTCCGCAATCTTTCGTGGCGGCAGAGGTTCCGGTGAGGCCAGAATCAGGGCCTCAATGATAGTATTTGAAGATCCGTTCGGCATTGTCTAAACCACTACCTCACTTTCCATTTCCGGGTGTGTCTCGGTTTCATCGGGGGGTGACCAGGTATCAAAAGCGTCACCTCGATAAATCCGTAATTCCGAGAACGGCTGCGTTTGTTCAATTGCCACCCGCCGCGTGCGGGCCAACTCCAGCAGTGCTACGAAAGTAACCACGGCGACTATTTTGGCCGGGAGATCGGCAAACAGTTCGGCAAATGTGGCAAACTTTCTCCGTTGCAGACTCAGCATGACATATTGCATGCGATCCTCAACCGACACCTTCTCGGCCTCAACCTGGTGATAGGCGTCGTCCGAACGGGAGGTCAGCACCTCCTTGAACGCTGTCAGCAGGTCAAACAGATCGGTAGCCGGCGTCCAGTCAGTGCGACCTTCGATTCTGCCGACAGGTGAGGGCGGCACGAAGTTTCTTTCCTCCAGGAGGGCTTTCTCCCTGAGAATCTCCCCGGCTTCCTTGTACTTTTTGTACTCGATTAACGCCCAGATCAGTTCCTCGCGTGGATCCGGTTCATCGGAATTGGTTTCATCTCGAGGCAGCAACATCCTGGTTTTGATACGGATCAGGGTCGCCGCCATCAAAATGAATTCGCCGGCCAGCTCCAGGTTAAAGGTAGTCATCAACTCCAGGTATTTCAGGTACTGATTCGTGATTCGGGCGATGGGAATATCGTAGATGTCGACTTCCTCTTTCCTGATCAGGTACAACAACAAATCCAGCGGTCCGTGAAAGACGCCTACGTCGACCTGGTAATCATCGGTAACGGAACTGAGGCCGGTCTGAGTCATTTTTTCTTACCCCGATAGTTCATTTTCATAGCCGAGCGGACTTTGTCCATCACCTGCCGGGCGCGCTGACGGGCGCGATCGGCACCGGTGGACAGAACATCCCAGACGTAATCCGGTTGCGCCAACAACTGTGTTCGTCGGTCACGAATCGGTCGCAGGGCGGTATTGAGATTATCGCTCAGGCGGGTCTTGCAGTCGACACACCCCAACTCGCCGCTGCGGCAGGCTGAGGCGATCTCATCGGAGGCTCCCGCCGTGTACACCTGATGCAGCAGGAACACCGGGCAGCCCTCGGGATGACCGGGATCACCCTGGTGCACCTTCTCCGGATCGGTGTAGTAGCTTTTGATTCGTTTGAGCGTCTGTTTCTCGGTAAAGTCAAGAGGGAGGTGGTTGTTGTACGACTTGGACATTTTCCGGTTGTCGGCACCAGGAATCAGGGGAATCTCCGTAAACAGACCGACCGGCTCATTGAAGACCTTACGATAAAGACTGTTGAAACGCGAAGCTAAGTCATTGGCCAGCCAGATGTGCTTTTCCTGGTCTTTTCCCACCGGCACCTTGTGGGCGTTGTACAGACATATGTCGGCCGCCTGCAGCACCGGGTAACCCAGAAAACCGTACGAGTCAAGCTGCTGTTTTTTCTCAAGGTAAGTGGGCAGACGGGTCAGGGTCGGCACCGTTATCAGCATGGAAAAAATCAGGTGCAACTCGGCATGTTCCTTGACTTCCGACTGCACGAAGATAGCACACCGTTCGGGATCAAGGCCGGCCGCCAGGAAATCGACCGCCATCTGAAAGATGTTATCCTTCAGCACGTGGGGGTCTTTGTACTCAGCCGTCAGCGCATGCCAGTCCACCAGGCAGCAATACATCCAGTATTCGTCCTGCAGACGAACCCAGTTGCGCAGGGCGCCCTCGAGATTGCCCACGTGCAGCGATCCGGTCGGCTGCATACCTGAGAGAATTGTTTCTTTCCGCTTGGCGGCGCCGGGTGCAGAAGTGTTGTCGGCTTCGTTCTTGTCGTTCATAACACACCTGAAGATTTGCGCTTCAGACTGACAGTCTACCGACCGTCGTAAGTCTAATCAAATAAAAACTTTGTGACGGCATCGCATCTCAGGCGATGCCTGCGGGCGTCTGACGGGAGTGCGACCGTTAGGCAACACTTCGTCAGGTAGTAGCACCCCCGATACTGGAATCGATAAACAGGTAAGGCCGCCATTGTGTGGAGACGACGTAGTTTCGCTGGATAAATGTGATGTATGTCGGACGGGTCGGTATTCTCAATAACTTGAGACCGGCTTCTTCCGGCGAATGGTCGCCTTTCCGATTATTGCATTTGGAACAGGCACACACCAGGTTTTCCCAGGTTTCCCGCCCGCCCAGTCTCCTCGGCACCACGTGGTCGACCGTCATCGGCCCGCGCATACCTCCGCAGTACTGGCAGCGATGTTTGTCACGGGTGAGAATATTCTTGCGCGTCAGTATGATTCTCTTGTGAGGGACTTTCCGATACTGCCACAACCTGACCACCGCGGGCAGAGCATAGCTGCGCGACACCGTACGCAACCGCCGGCCATCGGCCTTCTCGATCATCTCCGCTTTGCCCTGGAACAGCAACACCACTGCTCGCCGGGCCGAACAAACAGTCAACGGCTCGTAATTCTGATTGAGCATCAGGACTCGTCGGTCGACAATTAAACCTTCCATAGCCTTTCCCGGAACACCCGATGTGACAGTACTGTTCTCTCACCGGCATCCGCCAATACCCCGTGGCGGTGGGGCTGAGGGCCGAGGTACAATTGTACTATATTATCGACAGAAGCCGGAGTGTCAACAGGTTTTTCCCGCGGGGAGCCGTTTATCATTACCAGTCCGCCGCCGTTATCCGTTCGCATCTTCCAGTTCGATGTGGCGGCTCAGTTCGGATAGGGTCGTTATGGTGCGAACCGTGTCGGGCATGTCATCGGGGTACTCACGGCCGTTCCACAGCTTGAGGATAGCCGCCATGCCGATCCCGGTGGGTCCCTGAACGTCCTCGACATAGCGGTCACCGATATAGACACACTCCGCCGGAGCACAACCGGCCAGGTTGGCCGCCCGGTAAAAAATGTCAGTATGCGGCTTGCGCAGACCGAAGGTGGAGCTGAAAACGGCAAAATCAAGATACGGTTCGATACCGAAACGCTTCAGTTCCTGCCGATGGGCTCGTTCGGGGAAAACGGTATTGGACACCAACCCGATCACCGGATACCGGCGGCGGATATTTTTCAGCGTTGTGACGGTATCGTCGTAGGGGCATATCATCTCACCCATCGGTCGGTAGTAGGCGTCAAAGAAGCGGTCCAGCAACTCCGGGTCGGGTGCGATATCCCACTGGCGAAGCATCTCCGCCGCCGCCTCAACGACGGTCCACTCTTGCAGGGTCTTTATGGCATGCTCGCGGTAGCGATCCTTGATGCTTGCGTACACCCGGTGAAATTCCTCATGGTCCGGAACAGGGTACCCTTCGCGATGGAGAAACTCGCAGGCACTGCGATCACAACTGACATTGATCTCGTTCCACGGTATAACCTCGTACTCTATCAGGGTGGAACCCAGATCGAATATCACCGCCCGGGGATGCAGTTTTTTCATTTATCCTTCTGTCGTTTCAAGGCTGATTTCAGCAAGCGATCGATCAGTTGGTCGAATTCAATTCCGGCGGCCTGTGCCGCCATCGGCGCCAGCGACAGGCTGGTCATACCCGGCACTGTGTTGACTTCCAGGCAGTAGGACCGGCCGTTATCGGCCAGGATGAAATCCACTCGCGCCAGTCCCGTAACACCGATGACATTGCAGACAATCACGGCCGCCTGCAGTAATTCGTCACGCAGGTGAGCAGAAACGTCGGCGGGAACAATATACTCTGATTTCCCCGGGGTGTATTTGGCTTCGAAGTCGTACAGTCCGTTAACCGCCTTGATTTCCACCACCGGCAAAGCTTCACCGTCCAGCACGGCCACGGTCAGTTCCCGACCGGGGATGTACTGTTCGACCAGTATCCGTCGTGATTGTTCAGCCGCTGTCTCTACCGCCGGTCGCAACTGATCGTCTCCGGTCACACAGGTCAGGCCGATTGTCGAGCCGCCGTCGTTGGGCTTAACAACGATCGGAAAGGTAAACCGATTCCTGACAGCGTCGGCAATCGAGTCGATGGAGTTGTCGGAATCAAGTCGGTACAACTGCCAGTCGGGCGTCGGTACACCGACCGAGGTAAACAATCGCTTGGAGACAGCCTTGTCCATCGCCACCGCCGAGGCGGTCATACTCGACCCGGTGCCGGGAATTCCCGACAACTCCAGCAGACATTGAATGGAACCGTTCTCACCGGCTCCCCCGTGCAGGGCTATAAACACCACCTCGATATCATCCATTTCATCAGCCCCCAGAGCGGCTGTCAGGGCCGTAAGGCCGGTATAGTCAGCAACATCGGTAGATACCGGACTCGACCTGTCAATGGCGATGAAGTCGCCGTCCGACCCCAGCAGGGGCTGCCCACTGGCGGGATCAATCGCCCGGACCTGATGTCCCAGGCGTATAAGAGCCTCACACACAGCCTTGCCGGTTGTCAGTGAAACCTCACGTTCGTTGGAATCACCACCGGCCAGCAAAAGTACCTTCATCTACTTCTCCCGCGTAATTTTCGGAATCTGTGAAAAATATAGACTGCCAGCATCATTGCCAGCACCAGCAAGATCACCCGACTGTAGCCGACAATGAAATCACCGATACGATCCAGATTCTCGACTGCCATCATCGCTATATACAGCAGTAACACCGCAAATATAAGGTATGATACCAGCGAATAAAGCAGCATTTTGGCCGCATGATAGCGACCGATACCGGCCACCAGCGCCAGCGGCGAACGAAAACCCACCACAAACCGTGAAAAAATCAGTATCACACCCCCCCATCGCTTGAGGTATCCTTCCACTTTCACAATGTCGGAGGCTGAGAAGTACTTGAAATCGCGGCGCATGAAATAATCGTGACCGTATTTGCGGCCAAGAAAATAGACCAGCATCACCGATGACATTCCACCAACCACCACCGACAATAAGGCCGGTACAAAATCCAACCGCGCCGCCCCTACCAAGGCGCCGGCGGCAACAACAAAACTGTCCCCGGGCCAGGGAGGAAGGATATTCTCGATAAAACAGGCCACCACAATGATGAGATAGATCCAGACGGTTCCATGGCTGAAGATCGAGTCGAGAAACTGCGTGATCTGTTGTGGATCCTCAAGCATCGCGGGCAATCAGGCAGACGGCGGCGGCGGCAATACCTTCCTCACGGCCGATAAAACCCAGCCGTTCGGTGGTGGTGGCTTTGATATTGACCCGGGAAACTTCTACACCGATAACGGCGGCTACCCGCTCTTTCATAGCGGCCAGGTGAGGACTGAAACGCGGAAGTTGTGCCATGATGGTAGCATCTATATTGACCACCTCGGAGGTACCGGCCTTACGGATCATCACCAGGGTTTGCTGCAACAGTCCGGCGGAATCGGCTCCGTGGTATCTTTCATCGGTGGCCGGGAACTGCTGCCCGATATCAGGCAGCCCGGCTGCTCCCAGCAGGGCATCTATGATGGCATGCAGGAGCACATCCCCGTCACTGTGACCCAGCAATCCTTTTTCGTAGGGGATATTGACGCCGCCGACGATCAGCTCTCGTTCCGCCACCAGTGGGTGGACATCAAAGCCGTGGCCGACTCTCAGGTTTTTCATCAAGTTCCCTTTTCAGGACAGCCTCCACCCCAACCAGATCATCGCGGCTGGTGACTTTGGGGTTAGGGCCGCTTGGTTCGACTATTTTCACTTTGAAACCACGAGCCTCCACCAGTGCCGCATCATCGGTAAACGGCCCGATGCTGCCATTATCGGAAGCGGCCCCCCGGTGGGCGGCCATAATGAGATCGTACTGAAACACCTGTGGCGTCTGGGCCAGGTACAAAGAATCCCGTGCCAGCGTATTCAGCACAAATCCCTGGCGCGCCCGTTTGACGGTATCGGTGGCCGGGACCGCCAGGAGAGCGGCTCGCTCAGCCCGGGCAGTGGCGACCACTCGGTCGATATCGTCAGGCTTCACCAACGGCCGCGCTCCGTCATGAATAGCTACATAGCCGGTGGATATCGGCAGCGCCTGCAGTCCGTTCAGGACCGACTGCCGTCGCGTTTCGCCGCCAATGACGACTTTGGCGACTTTCCCAAAGCCAAACGGATCAACCACTTTCCGGCTGGTGTGCAGCAGGTATTCCTCGGCCACCACTACTGCGATCTTATCGATACTGGCGGCATTTTCAAAGCGGCTGATAGTCCAGGCCAACAGCGGGCGGCCGCAAATCTCCAGGAACTGCTTGGGCACCACACTACCGAACCGCTGCGACCCGCCGGCCGCTACAATAATGCCCCATACTTTCATGGAAATCAATATACGCGCCCCTCAGACGCGGCAAAAGGGGAATTACAGAATTAGCATGGCATCGCCGTAGCTGTAGAATCGCAGCCGGTTCTCGATTGCCTCACGGTAAGCCGACAGTATCCGCTCACGGCCGGCAAAAGCGCCGACCAGAATCAGAAGCGATGATTTCGGCAAATGGAAATTGGTCATCAGGTGATCGACCACGCGGAACTCAAAGTTGGGTTTCACATACAAATCCACCATAGAAGAAAACGGTTGTATTTCACCGTTGATCATCCGGGCCGATTCGAGTGTCCTCACGCTTGTCGTGCCTACGGCGAAGATACTACCTCCCCGCTCTCTGATTCGGTTCAACGACTTTGCCGCCCGGGGCGACAGGACGGCATACTCCGGGTCAACAACGTGGTCGTCGATATCAGCAGCTTTGACCGGCTTGAAAGTCCCCGGCCCGACATGGAGACAAGTCTCAATTATTTCTACTCCATTGTTCCTGATCCGGCCAAGCAGTGACCGGGTAAAGTGAAACCCGGCCGTCGGCGCCGCCACCGCCCCCACTTGATTGGGGTCAGCAAAAATCGTCTGGTAGCGACGGATGTCACACGGCTGGTCCTGCCGTTTGATATAATGCGGCAGCGGCACATGACCGAAACGACCGACAATCCGTTGGAATTGCGACCGGGATTGAAACCCCACCTGCCACAAACCACCCCCCAAATCCTTCTGCAGTATCACACGATAAGATTCAAACAGTATTTGCTCACCCTCCCTGACGCGTCTCGAAGGACTAACCATCCCCACCCAGGGGGCAATGCCCCTTTTATTTTCCATCTCCCCGGCGTCCGGCAGGGGCCGCACCAGGAAAATCTCTACTTTGCCTCCGCTGGCTCGATGCCCGAACAACCGCGCCTTGAAAACTTTGGTACTATTCACCACCAGGGCGTCACCCTTTTTCAGGTAATCAAGCAGATTGCGAAACGGCCCGATAGTCGTGGAACCGCTCTGACGATCAAGGACCATCAGACGCGAGGCATCACGCCTGCGGGCCGGGAACTGGGCGACCAATTCGGCGGGGAGGTGATAATCAAACTGCGAAGTTCTCATTGTTTATATAACGACCGGTACAAACAATCCGTGCAGGTCATGTCCTTTGCAAAGCATTGATAAAAGGTGGGCATCGGCAGCACAGAAAACCTCGACAGCACACTTGTCATGTTGAGCGGAGTCGAAACATGACAGCCATCGGCGGACGCGGCTGGCATCCACAAACTTGCGGATGTGTCATAATAAAGTTTCGCCAAGTCTTGCCACCGACGGGTGGCATCAACAAACGAGTTTGGGAGTGCCACACCATAACTACGCGATTGAAAATAGAAGTGGCTTGCCACTGGCAATGCCACTCGCCCTTCGTCTCCGCTCAGGGTGACGAGAAAGTTATCTTCTTACAACTGGCTTTTATCACTGCCTCCTTGCGGTCATGACATGTTAGCCAGGTGCACAAGGCACCTGACCTGCTATGTATTAAACACCGTCAATCGGTCGATCCAGATCTGCGCCAACGCTTTTTGTTCCGGTGTTAATTCTTTGGGGAAAGGCCGGCCGTTCAGACAATTCTCCAACGCGTCAAGAGCTGTGCGGGTGTCGGCCACAGTCAGGATTTCCCCCGTTTCATCTTTCAACTTGTCACGGAACTTGACCGTTTCTGAAATAAGCATAGCCACCGTCCCCGTAGGGTTGGCCTGTTTTTCCAAAACCAGGGCGCCGAGCGACTCAAACAACAGTTGCAGTTCGTCCTCGTGCATATCAGAGCAGCTTTTCCTGCACCGAGTCGCCGGGCATTTTCAGGCCGATATGCCGGGCCGCTTCAGCCGAGGCTACCCGTCCCCGTTTGGTGCGCCGCACAAAACCAATTTTCAGTAAATAAGGCTCGACCATATCCACCAGCGTGTCAGTCTCTTCATTGAGAGTCGCTCCCAGCGCCTCGATACCGACCGGCCCGCCCTGATAGTACTCGATGATGACTTTCAGCAGCTTGCGATCAAGGCTGTCCAGCCCCAGTGAATCGACCCCCTCGGCATCGAGCGCTTTCTCGGCCAGTTCGACAGTTATTTTGCCGTCGGCTTTGACATCGGCGTAGTCGCGCACACGCCGTAGCAGCCGGTTGGCGATACGGGGTGTCCCACGCGAACGCCGGGCGATTGTTCCCGCCGCTTCCGGGACCATCTCCGTCTTAAGCAGCCGGGCCGAACGGCAGACGATTTCCTGCAATTCCACGACAGGATAAAAATCAATATGGTAATACAGGCCGAATCGGTCTCTCAACGGAGCCGAAAGCAGCCCGGCCCGGGTGGTGGCGCCGATCAGCGTAAAGTGCTTCAGCGGTACGTTGATAACTTTGGCGAAAGCTCCCTTGTCGACCACGAAATCGACCTTGTAATCCTCCATGGCCGGGTAGATGAATTCCTCGATCGTCGGCGACAGGCGGTGAATTTCATCGATAAACAAAATGTCACGCTCTTTGAGATTGGTCAAAATGCCCATCAGGTCGCCGGTGCGCTGCAGTGCCGGCCCGGCGGTGGACACAATTTTGGATTTCATCTCACCGGCAATAATATGTGCCAGCGTCGTCTTGCCCAGTCCGGGCGGACCGTGAAACAGAATATGCTCTGTCGCTTCATTGCGACCGAGAGCCGCATTCAGTGTCACCTTCAACTTCTCCCGAAGTTGTTTCTGGCCGACGTAATCACAAAGACGCGTCGGCCGCAGGGACAGATGCAGGGCGTCTTCTTCGGCATTCACGGCCGTGCCCGACACAACTCGCTCACGTCCCATGAGGCATCGCCTCTTCTATTACGTCCGACCACGGCATCATGTTGACGGTATCTCCTGCTCGTTTTTGAACATCATCTCGATTCGTATCCCGCAAGGCATCACCTCTTCTATCACGTCCGACCACGGCATCATGCTGATGGCATCTCCTGCTCGTTTTTGAATATGACTGCGATCAACTTTTCCGCCGAGGCTATCCCGAGGTTAGCCGACAGTGCCCGGCGGATCATTGCCTGGGCTTCCTGACGGCTGTACTGCAACTGCTGTAACACTTCAATAGCCTCCGCCTCGAACGGAGGTGCCGGACGTTCTTTGATTGCCAGCGGTTCGTCGCTTCTGGAGAGGGCAAACTTGGCTGTCTTGCCGCGCAACTCGGCCACTATCTTGTCGGCCAGACGGCCGCCGACCCCCGGCAACTGGCTGAGCTTGCCGACGTCCCTGGTTTCAATGGCGGTGGCGATATCCCTGATCGGCATCACCAGTGATTTCAGAGCTTTCTTTACACCCAAACCGGGCACCTGCGTAAACAGCGAGAAAAACTCCCGGTCGACCGGATCTGTAAAACCCAGCAATTTGGGATAATGGTTGGATTTTTTGTCGCCCGCCTCGATAAAGTAGATCGTCTCAAAAGTGACATCCTGCCCGATTGTGCCGTTTTTCTTCAACCGTTCCGCCAGCGCCGAGGGAACCATCACTTCGTATGATAACCCTCCGTTCTCCACCAGCGCATAGCGGTCGGTGATAAGAGCTAACTTGCCCCGGATACGACTGATCATATTGCCGCCACCTCTTTCAGATTAGCTACTCGGCAATGACACAGCGCTGCCGCCAGGGCGTCGGCGGCGTCCGGGGGTTCCGGTACTTCCGGCAGGCGCAGCGTGGAGCAGATCATCAGTTGCACCTGTCTTTTGGAGGCCCGGCCGTTGCCGGTCAGCGACTTTTTGATACGGGTCGAGGCATACGGAAACACCGGCAGACCGGCCTCAGCCGCCTTGAGAAATATGATACCCCTCGCATGTCCCATAATAATGGCTGTCTTCGGGTGGCCGTAGTGAGAATAAAGCTCTTCCACCGCAACCGCTTCCGGTTGAAACTGGGCGATAATCACCCCGATATCGAAAGCGATCGTCTTGAGCCGCTCGGCCATCGTGTCCCGGTGGTTAGTGCGCACCACTCCCGCCTCAACGACCGTGATTTGCTCTGAGTCGCTATCGAGTATGCCATATCCGGTGACATTAAGTCCGGGGTCGATTCCCATTATTCGCATGACACCGATAGATAGGCCGTTTAGCGCGTGATTTCAACTTAAAACTGGCTGTTTGGGTCACTGATGTGATGCTGGTCGCCGGAGTGAAAAGCCCGACACCCGGCGTGAATCAATACTGTGTGCTCTTACTACTGCCCCCGGCTCCATAATGCAGTTCGTCAGCTGCCAACTTGGGATCGCCAATTGTCTCGATCCAAAATTCATAGTGAGGCAATTCAATACTTCCTTTAGGGAGGCAGCACTTCTTGAATTTTATCCCTGATCCACAAGGGCACTGATCGTTTCGACCAAGGCTTTTGAATTTATTGATTGAATGTGATTTTGTGGTAAGCCTCACATCCCATTCGTCGTATGGGTCTTGAAGCCTAGCAACAAGATATTCTAACTGTGCATAATTGTACGGGTCACGCCGTTCCTTATCTTCCGGACTAGAAGGGAAGGCTACTGAGTACTTCTGATGAGGCTCAGTCACAACGGAAACACCAACTGCCCTAAACTCAGTGATCCTCCTACCACACATTTCTCCATCGTATATCTCGCCAATCTCATGCCCGCAGGGGTTACGAATAGATCTTTCTGCTCCGCAGATTGTACACGCCGTATTAAGGTAGAGCATTTCTGGACTAAAAAAAAGTTTGTAGGGAAACAGCGACTGAAACTTGTGTATCATCGCCAGCGTAGAATCCAGCAAATAGGGGTTATCTATTTGTCTTTCTAAATGGTCTGTGACAAATCCGTATCTGATTTCGCTCTTCTCAAATGCACACCAAGACCCGTAGAATTGCCTATCCAGCAAACTCCTGTACGCTTCAATATAATGCTTATGTACCAACACCACCTGTTCAAGGCACCATGCCCGTTTAGCACCGCTTTGATCGTCACGGTGTACGTATTCTGACTTGACCGCTTTAAGTTGATCAAGCAGAACCTCCGGTTGGCTCCCATTGCTCCATCTTGACTGAATCGAATCCTTGATATCCTGATCAATTTGCTGAATCGTCATCCGAGGAGCCTTGCAGCATTTGGTCGATTTTCTGGGAAACGATGCCCTCAAATTCGTCACCAGATCCTTCATATGTAATCTGTTTGAATGTGCCAGTATGGTCCTGAACCGTCAGTGACACTTTGACCATGCGCAGTTTCTTGGTCCGGAGTATTTTCTCGGAGATATAGCGCGACACGACGTTTACCACTGTGGGTGCAACTACTATCGTGAGGAACAAAACGGGAAGCGTAACGACATCGTGGTGAAGAGCGAGCTCCTTGTAGTCCGCATCGGTCGTGCAAATGTCGACACTCTTGTCCGGTTCAAGGTTGCGTTTCAGGTACTCTAAGAATGCCTCTGTAGACTCCGGAAAGAATGGTATATCGAGATCACCATGAGACTTAAACGGAAGTAAAACAACTTGTGCTTGGCGGATCGACTCTGCTGTCGATCGTTCTATGTCTAGGTATTTGAGCCAGAAGTCAAGAGTCTCCTCCGTATTCTCTACTTCAATGTTCCTATCTGGACGCTCTACCATAGGTTTCTCCTAAGATACTCTAATAACTGGCAAGAAGTAAGATAAGATTGCTAACATCGTGCTTCAACAAAAAAAACAATAGCCCGGGTGGCCCACGATTTAGGGATTATTGAAAAAGCGTTTTTCATACCTGGACGACATTGGACTTGTCATGCCCGCGAAAGCGGGCAGGTGGATTCACATTTGAAGTGCAACATGTTATTCCAAAATATCTCTGCTGGTGTTAGAAAGTCCAGACATTTTCGTGGTGTGTTATTGTATGCCTGGATGAGTTCGAGGAAGCGATTGTCGGTGAGGGTGGCCAGGTCGG
>JBDRNJ010000061.1:0-3299 GCA_043811375.1 bacterium
CACCTAAACCTCTCGGAGTTCAAATTCTGTTTCAATGTGACCGGTGAGAAAATCGCGGTAGTTGCGAATTTCAGGACGCTTGTGTCTGATCAGTAGCGGAAAGCCTTCAATGTTCTCTATGATTCCCAACTGTTTGAGAACCGAAACACATACCGCCCCCAGCGCTCGCTGGTTGCCGTCGTAGATCTTGACCGCGATCCCAAGCGGAGGGTCAGACAATCCGATCCCCTCGATCGACTCGGCCCCAACCTTACAAATAAGTCGGGGCGAGAATGAACGAGCCAAATCGAGATCAAGGCGCTTCTCGCCTGACACCATCTCGGGATAGGTCGTCATTGCCCCTCGTATCCTGGATAGGATTTCGGCACTGACTCCGGCATCCGCCTGGCGGTTAGCCAGTTTCATAAACCCCAAAGCCAGATTATACGGCGGCAAGGGCCAATTCGGCGCACTGCAACCGTCAGTTCCAGTGGGCATCTTCTCCACCGGATACGCGCAGAAATCGGACAGAATCCGTTTGGCCATCTGCTGAGTCCGGCTGGCTGGATTCAGATATTCCTCCACATCATCACCAAAGAACCTGGTCAACGCCAGAAAGCCCGAATGTTTGCCGGAGCAATTGTGCCGCACCGGGTCTTGGTCTTCACCGTCCAAGGGGTATTTCTTATCTGTCTGCATGCCCAACGGCCAGTGACAGCCACAGCGAAGATTTTCGGGACCGCAATCGGCCAATCCAAGATTTGAAGAAACCACCCTATGGTGGTCATCGCCGCCGGTATGAGAACCACACATCACGGCCAGTTGGCGTGGTGTGAAACCGTAATGATCGGCCGCACCCGACACAAGCAGGGGCATCAACTGAAATGGCTTTATTGAGGATCGGGTCATAAACGGCTCGTGGGGATCACCCACAGCATGAGTCAGCCGCCCCTTACCATTGACAACCGCGATGGCCCCGTAGTGGACGGCCTCAACGGCATCACCCCGGTAGACCCGCGCCAGTATTTCCGGACTCTTGCTCATATTGTTTCTCATTGACAGCGGAGACCATCGGGACGGCAACGCCGATCCTGCTTCCCCGCCGTTTCCGCCAAGATAAGCAACTGTTCAACAAATCCCAAACATTTCCTAAAATCTCAAACAACTTCGGTAATATCTTTAGAAGTGTGTAAAAGACAGAAGGTGTATCCTAGAGTTTTCAACGACCCACAAAGGAGACACCTAATGCCTTATCGAGAATTGAATTTCGACAGTCACATGGTAGCAATCTGTATGTCCGAGGTCAAGGATATGTATCGAATGCATTTTGAACGAGGCTGTCAGTATGTGGCCAAGCGAATGTACCAGAAGATATTGGCGGTCGACTTTGACAGTTTTATCAATGCCGGTTGTCACCAGCGAACCAGTCAGAGGAATGGTTATCGCAACGGGTATCGTTCACGGAGTCTTCTAACTTCAGTTGGTCAGCTTGATTTGAAGATACCCCGTGATCGGGCAGGGCAGTATCAGCCGGATCTTTTTGAGCGTTATCGTCGTGTCGATAGTTCCCTGGAGGATACGATTCGAGCGATGTTTCTTCAGGGTGTATCAACACGAAAGGTTGGTGATATTCTTGACGTATTGTGCGGTGAGCGGCTTTCAGCCAGCAAAGTCTCAACCGTAGTCAGAGAACTTGACCAGGCCGTTTCTGACTATGCCAACCGTCCCCTTGAGGATGACTATATCTTTTTGTTTTTGGATGCTATCTCAGTGAAGATTCGTTTCGAGCTGAAGGCGAAGAAGGTCAAGCTGTTGGTGGCCTACGGCATCAAGACTGATGGTACTAGAGAGATGATCAGTTTCGGGCGAGCCAACTCAGAATCAACCGCCTGTTGGAAGAGTTTCCTGGACAACTTGTATGTTCGCGGTCTCAAAGGAAGAACTCTCCAACTGATCGCCATGGATGGTGGTGGGGGCTTATGGTCAGCTATTGAGGATGTTTATCCGTTGGTTAAACACCAACTCTGTTGGGTCCATAAGCTGCGCAATGTCGCTAAATACTGTCCCAAACGATACCAGCAAGAGTGTGTCAGCCAGGCGGCTAAAATTATGTATGCTAAGTCCTCAGCTAAAGCCGCCAGTGAGTTCCGGGCCTGGAAGAAACGATGGCTCAACAAGATCCCCAGAGCAGTCAACTGTCTGGAGAAGGATTTCGACAAGCTGATACCGGTCTTTGGCTTCCCACAAAACATGCGCAAGATGATTCGTACTACCAATGTCATTGAACGATGTTTCCGCGAAGTCAGAAGACGACTAAAAGTGATGGGATACTTCCAGAACTCAAGAAGCTGTGACCGCATCATCTACGCCATCTTCAACTATTTCAATAGCAAATGGCAACGACCCAAAACGAAGATCAATACCGTCAAACAGTTAACAAGGACCGCTGCCTAATGAATAGGGGTACTCCTTTTTACACACTTATCTTGACATTACCCGCGTTCGGGGCAGAAAAGAACCGCCGGACGAGATCGTCCGGCGGACAATGTGAACTCAGATTCGCTGTGAAGTGGGGGCTATCGACCGTAGCGACGGTCGCGGAATTGTCCCTGGCCGCCTTTGTCCGCCCCCTTGTCGTGCATGTCGCAGGGACCCTGGCAACACTTGGGGCAGCATTGCTTGCCATCGAACTTCGGACCGCCGGCCATTGTACCACGTTTCTGGTGCAGCTTCATCATTTTGTCCTGCTGCTCCTCGGTCAGAATGTCCTTCATGGCTTGATGGTGGAGATACTTGGCCTTGGCGACTTCCATTTTGGCTTGTGACGCTCTCTCAATAGCGCGAATTACTTCGGTCTCAGGAGCATCACCTTGCATTAGGGCCTTAACCTTGAGTCCGCTCTTCTTGACTGCGGCCTGAAGGTCCACCATCTCCATCCTGTTCTCCAGTGTGAGCGCTTTGATCTTTTCACGCTGAGTGTCGTTCAGGCCGAGCTCGTCGGCCAGCATCAGCAGTCCTCCCATGCCCTCATGGCCTGCCATGCCGGGACCCTGGTCGAACCAACCCTGTTGCTGCCCCGCAGGCATCGGGGCATCCGGGCGACCCTTTCCGGTGCGGCCGCGCTGTGACCAGGCGGTCGATGCCACCATCGCCAGGACCAACGTGAGAATCAATGTCTTCTTCATAACAACCTCCTTGATTAAGTTACTAAACTCTTCCACTTGTTTGTTCATCGTCATTCCTACCGACCCCCTCGTCCCCCTGGGCCGTGGCCGGGACGGTCATGGAACTCTTTGACCTGTTCCAGCAGGGCCTGTTCA
>JBDRNJ010000062.1:0-29429 GCA_043811375.1 bacterium
TGAAAGGATAGTATACACTCAGGTAATTGAACTGAACCAAAGACTCAGGGAAAACCACATAACTCAATTTACACAATAATCCTTGCACTACCTTGTATAGCAGTGATGTGGAAATTCGCAATGAAATCGATAAATGCCGCATCAGCAGCGACATCAAGGCGCGTCGAGGGACTCAGCCTTTGAAAAGCAGAACCAGTGAACAAGCGGTAACCGTCACCGGCAATAACATGAAAAACGAATAAGGCATAAAAAAGCTGCCCAGAAAGGCCAGCGCTACCGCCGGCAATACCAGGTATCTGGCCGTGGCAAAACCGATTTTGGCCAACCGTGATACCACCACCAGGATCAACGCGGCTGCCACGATATAGGCGGCAATCAGGCCGTTAGATCCAAAGTGCTCAATGATCACGGCCTTGACTGACCCGAAAACACCTGAGTATTGGTCCATTTGCTCAGAGACCTGCTCGGTGATTCGACCGGCTTGATTTAGCAGCGTCAGTTTAGACATCTTCCATCTCATCAACCGGTTCGATGGTCAGGGATGATTCTCCCACCCGATCAAGACCGACCATCCGCCCGGTGAGAAAGTTCCTGGAGGTGATCCACTGGTGAGAGACCTCAAGAATCTCAGACTGATCCATCTCGGATTCCCAGAGTAAAACAACCTGATCAATACTTCTTTCGTCGACGACCAGGTCATCCATTGTGAGAACAAACTTGACTTTCATACCCAAACCATCCCGTGGTGTCTCAAGTTGCAATTCACTATTGTTCTGTCCACGGAGATGCAAGCATAATGCCACTGTGGGTGGGGTTCTTGTGTTTGTCGGGTAACTTGTTGTATGATTGGAGCTTACAGGACAATGCCGGGGGTGGAACAGCCTGCCTCAGACATTGACCCGGCGAGATAGTATTGGGTTACCCCCCCATTATGTGGGGTAAGATAATTACCGGCGACAAGTTATGCCGCCGGTAATTCGTACTACGGATTTCGATTGTTCGTTTTGAAACCCCCGGGTAGATCCCCGGTTCCGGATGGCCTTTGACACCGGATGATAGATGAGCGTACTCGTGGTGTCCGTATCAGGAGGGCTCCTGACGGGGTCTTTCCGTGACCCTCAGGTCGTACCGGAGCGGACAAGACCGCCCAGGTGCTTCAAGTCGTGTGCGTTGGTCTTACGCTTTCCTCGTTCAAGTGACCCAATCAGTCGGATGCCCGATTCCTGACGGGTCGTCTCATTACATAGGCAAACCCTCCTTCGTCAAAATACGCCCCCTGTCCAACGGGAAGGGGTCGTCTGCATGGAACTCTGCTGTCCAGCATAAAAAGCCATCAAAAAGCCAATGATGAGGAAGAGTACAAAAAAAATACTAAATGCTCTCGAGGAGAGACCGGTGGGGGCCAGCCTCATTATGAATATACCCTGCAGAGGTTGTTTTTGTCAAGTGAAAAAATGCTCACGCGCTCACTTTTTCGGAAGATACATCCGGCTGCACTTGCACCCGGCGGCATAAATAGTATATTGGCGGGCCTGTCAATGCCAAGGCAGTTATGTCGACTATAAATGATTACGTCACCCTATGGGAGGTGCTATGAGTTATCGCACTGAAACCGACTCTATGGGACAAATCCAGGTCCCGACTGACAGATACTACGGTGCCCAGACGGCCCGTTCTCTGAAAAACTTTCGTATCGGCAGCGAACGGATGCCGCGCGAATTGATCCGCGCTATGGGAATTCTCAAGAAGGCGGCGGCTATGGTCAATATGGATCTGGGCACACTCCCCCCGGAAAAAAGCGAATTGATCGTCAAGGCGGCCGACGAAGTGATCGAAGGCAAGCTGGACGATCATTTCCCGCTGGTGGTCTGGCAAACCGGCTCCGGCACCCAGACCAACATGAACACCAACGAGGTCATCTCCAACCGGGCCATCGAAATCTCCGGCGGTGAACTGGGATCAAAAAAGCCAATCCATCCCAATGATGACGTCAACAAGGCCCAGTCATCCAACGACACTTTCCCCACTGCTATGCACATCGCCGCCGTGGAGGAAATCCATCGGCGGTTGATCCCGATGATTACCCTGCTCAGGGATACGCTACATGAGAAATCAAAAGCGTTTGACCAGGTTATCAAGATCGGGCGCACTCACCTGATGGATGCCGTGCCGCTCACTCTCGGTCAGGAATTCTCAGGCTATGTAGCTGCCCTGACGCTCGGTCTGGAGCGCATTGACGACACCCTCAAACGCCTCTATCCCCTGGCGCTGGGCGGCACAGCCGTCGGCACCGGCCTGAACACCCACCCGGAGTTTGCCGACAAGGCAGCCGCCACTATTGCTAAATTGACTGGTCAGCCGTTCGTTTCCGCTCCCAACAAGTTCGAGGCGCTGGCAACTCATGATGCCGTCGTCGAAGCGTCGGGCGTCATGAAGACCCTGGCCTGTTCTCTGATGAAAATCGCCAACGACATCCGCTGGCTGGCTTCCGGCCCGCGCTGTGGTCTGGGCGAACTGAGTCTTCCTGCCAACGAACCGGGATCATCTATCATGCCCGGCAAAGTCAACCCGACCCAGTCGGAGGCGATGACGATGGTTTGCACCCAGGTGATCGGCAACGATGTCGCCGTCAACGTGGGCGGCGCCTCGGGCAATTTCGAGCTGAACGTCTTCAAGCCGGTTATGATCTACAACCTGCTGCAGTCGATTCGTCTACTGGCCGACTCCTGTGAGATGTTTAATGAAAACTGCGCCGTAGGTATCGAACCGAACCGGGCCAATATCGACAAGCACCTGACAAATTCCCTGATGCTGGTAACGGCCCTCAACCCGCATATCGGTTATGACAACGCCGCCAAAATCGCCAAAAAGGCCCATACTGAAGGCACTACACTGAAAGAAGCGGCGGTGGCGCTGGGTATTCTGACCGAGGAGAAGTTCGACGAGATCGTCCGTCCGGAAAAGATGACTGGACCGAAGGCGTAGACAATCTGCGAGGCAGAGGTCTCATTCAAACCGTGCGTTGAATAGCAGCGAGAACTGCCAACAGTGGTGATGCTCGCAGGAATGGAGGATCAGAGTGTTAACCCACCTTGACCCAAAGGATAATCGGGAGTTCTTCGACATCATTACGGCGTCTAACAGCGTAATGGATGAATGGAACAACATCAACAATGAGTTGAGCATGCATACAAGCGGTCCATTCTATTCATGGAACCGTAAACGAGAACTGAAGAAACTAGCGAAGCGATTCGGCGATCTGCAGAGGCAGTGGCTTGAGGACCAGAAAGCTGCGATCCGGTTTGCTGTGAATCCACAGTTCACATTTCCTGCCGACACAGACTCCAGTGTGGCATTTAACCTTAACCATCGGTTGCTCTTAGACAGAGTGAACCAGTTGCGCTCGGATATGATCGTACTGACGACGAACTTCAACATACGTATGGCAGAAGTTGAACATTCCCGTGATTTCACTATTGCTATCGTGTCTGCCGCCATGGGTTTCGCTGGGTTAGCAATGAGTCTGCTGTATATCTTCTTAATGTAGTGGTTGTCAACACGTAACCGCTATTCGCGTATCACAAACGCCTGACACTTGCCCATCCCACTATCCCCTTGACAGGCAGCGATTTTGTTGTTTATTGTGGAGTGTGCGGGACGGTAGCCGGTCATATCAGATCGCCCGTCGATTACACATCTTAAGGAGGATGACCTACCATGACTCCGCGACAGTTTTTAATGCTTCTTGCGATGGTTGCCATTATTGGTTCGGCAAGTTCAGCCAATGCTCAGCTATACGTTTTCAACGGTACCGAATCGCAGGTGACAACCGACTCCGCCGATCAGTTTGATCCACATGTCTCATCGCAGTTGATCGTATACTCGGATCGACGCGGTGCCGATGCTGATATCTACGCCTGGGATCTGGTCGCCGATTCTGAAATCCAGATCACTTCCGGTGGCGGTGACCAGTTCTTTAACGATGTCTGGGAACACCGTGTTGTCTACACCGACTTCGGCAGCGGCCAGGCGGATATCTACCTGTATAAGAGCGTCACTCAGCCACAAGTGCAACTGACCAATGATCCGGCCAACCAGCGCAACCCCGCTATCGACGGCGAATATGTTGTCTACGAGGATGACCGCAACGGCAATTACGACATTTACCTGGTTGACATCACGACTCTTGGGGAGACCCGCATTACTACCGACACCAACCACCAGCGCAACCCGGCTATAAACGGCGATATTATTATCTGGGAGGACTACCGCAGCGGCAACGCCGATATTTATGCCTATGATATCGGCGGCGACAGCATTTGGGCGGTAACAAACGACCCGGCCCAGGATCGCGAACCGGATATTGATGGTGACATTATTGTATTCGGTTCCAACCGCAGCTCTCTGGGAGATATCTACTGCTACCAGATAAGCGCCGGGACCACCTTTGCGGTTACATCCGGAACTGACTATGAACGCAACCCAGCGGTTTCAGGTGACTTCGTCGCCTACGAGAGTTACGCCGGGGGGGATGCCGATATTTATCTGTACAGCATTCCCTTGATGATTTCAGAACAGGTCACACTTGACTCGGACGAGCAGTACTTGCACGACCTGTATGACAACCGTATCGCATACACAGACAATCGCAACGACAATCTCGACATCTATGAGTTCGTGTTCCAGTTCGAGGGCTACATCTGCGGTGACGTCGATGGCAGCGGGGGTAACCCCGATGTCGGTGACTTGACCTACCTGGTGGCTTACCTGTTTCAAAGCGGACCACCACCACCGGTTCTCAAAGCAGCCAACGTCGACGGCAGCACCACTATCGACGTTGGTGACCTGACCTACCTGGTCGCCTACCTGTTCCAGGGTGGACCGCCACCGGTTTGTTAACGACCTTCCGGCACCTCCGTGGGTCAATGTTATTATTGACAACAGCGACCAATTCGGCTATCTTAATGTTGACACCGGCAGAATGGTGCACCTCTCCCCCACGGCGTTGACGACAACCGCCAACCGAGCGCCGAGCGATGCTCTGAGGAGAAAGTTCAAGCAGGTGGAGGTCGGTATGAAGTTCAGGATCATTATTGCAGCCGCCGTTATGACAGTAGCGGCCACAATGGGCAGTGCTGAGAGTGCGGCGGTGCCCGTCTGGGATACCATAAGCACTAACTGTACCAGGCTGATCGTCAGTAACACCGGCAACTTCGGTATGCAGGGAATCGGCGGCGTTAACATGGATTACGTTGACGCCGGTGACTGCGACCCCACCGCAAATGTCTATCTGTATGACGGCTCGATTGTGATCGGCTATGTCCGCAACGGCAACGACACCGTGGTCAATTTCTCGATCTTCGGTACCGGCCCGGCCGATTCCAATGGCTTTGTGCCGGTGGGGGAACACACACCGACGACCGATTACGGTGACTACGAACTGTTTCAGACCGGCAAATTCGTCACCCACGACTCCCTGATCGCCATCGAGATTGACTGGTATGCCCCACGCAACAACCCCGACACCTGCAGCTTCATGGTGCAACTGATCACGGTTTACCTCAATGACACCACGCAACCGCCGCCTACCGGTATCCGCATTGGGGAAGTGGTTGACTTCAATATCCCGGCTGATACCGGCTACCGCAACCACAGCGGCTTTGATTACCCACACAACCTGGTCTATCAACAGGGGTCAGAGGAAGACGGCATCGGCTGCCAACCGAATGACCTTCGCTATGGCGGCATCGTCTTTGCACTAACCATACGTCTGGGCATCTGCGGTCCCGCAATCGTGACAGATTTCCCCCACGGCGGTTACACTCGGGACAATGCCAGTTGCATTGATCTGGCCGGAGATTACATCGAGGACTCTCTGTACAGATACATGGCCAATAGTGGCTACAACATATCCGATTCCGTCAACGGTGACCTGCACACTGTGATGACTTTCGACACCTTGGAAATGCTGCGACCGGAAGACACCATTATCTGCCTGGTGGGACTGGTGACCGCGGAAAATGGGAACTTGTCCGTCTTCCTGAACGATGTGGAGGAGTACTATGACTGGCTTGGGGATTATATCCTACCGCCGTGCCCGCAGTGTGGCAAGGTACGCGGCGACGTCGACCACAGTTACAGCATCGACGTCGGTGACCTCACTTATCTTGTGGCATACCTGTTTCAGGGCGGTCCCAGTCCCGCCTGCGGAGACGAAGGTGATGTTGATGGCTGCGGCAGCATAGACGTAGGTGACCTGACATACTTTGTCGCCTACTTGTTCTCCGGAGGACCGGCGCCTCCTTCACTGACCTGTTGGTACTAAGCTTCTGACCATTGCCAGTGGCATAATCGATGTGGGTGACCTGACCTACCTGGTCACTTACTTATTTCAGGGTGGACCGCCACCGGTTTGTTGACGATGGAATCAGAGTAATCGTTGCAGTTGCTGCGCCTATTGAATCCCTACCGGCACAAAAAGGAAGGATGAGATTCTCAATTCAACGAACGGCACGGTCTTGTTTATTCCCGCCGAGTGATCGAAGTTGCGAATCCACTCCACGCCACCGTTGATATCAAAAAAGAAGTGACCTTGCCAAAAGCCCTTCAAGCCGACTGCGGTAGTCATCCTTTTCTCAATGGTACCGGTGGGGAATGATTCCTCGTAGTCGCCACTCGTCGATAACCAGGGAGCTGTCCACTCGGAGATGACCTGACCCTCACCCTGTCGATAATATCGCCAGTGAAGTGAGGCAGCCGTAGCGCGTGCCAACCAGTGGGTAATCGTCGCTTCGGTCAGATCGTAGTCATTGCCCAACGCACCGCCGATGAGCCGGTCGTTGTATGTGTACCGATTACGCTCTTGCACCTGGTTGAAGGTCCAGTTGGTCACCCGGCTGTGCTCCAACTGAAAATCAAGATTCGGCACTACGTTGACCCAGTGCAGACCGGTCAGGAAAGCGATTTCATCCGGTTCCTCATCGACCTGGGTTTCGCGATCAATCTGGAAATCATCGACCAGTAACTGTCCGTATAATCTGATTCGCTGCCTCGGTTGCAGACTGAAATCCAGTCCGAGGAAGGTATTGTCATCGATGCCCTCGTTTAACTGGGTACCGTGATAGAAAAGGATTGGATTGAGATAGAACAGGTCTATCTGACGACCCGGTCCGCCGAAAACGACAGTTTCAAAAAATCCCAATTGCAACCAGGTGGCGGCATTAATATCCAGCCGGTGACCGGCCAGGTAGCGGTTTTCGAATTGTTCGCTGCCGTCGCGGTCGGGATTAAGCCCGTCCAGCCGTGCCAGTCGATAGGACAGCGTTAGTCTCCCCCAACGGAAAGTATACCCAAAGCCGTCCAGCGGCTTTTCTGCTGACAGCACCAGCGAGTTTCGCGGTCCCCAAAAAGAGGCGAAACGTCCGGCAGTGACAGCCAACGGTCCCGAGCGGTAGAGTAAAAATGCCTGCCGGACATCCCCGGCCAGACCACGCCACTTCTTGCCCCGGTAGGTGGGGTCCTGGGCGAGTTGTTCATCGAGTGAAAAATCGGCGTACATATACAACCTTCGCGCCGGCATCCCCACCAGCCCACCGCGAAATGATTCCCACCCGCGACCGACTTCAGCCCGGGCGGCACGGAAGTTCTCTCCAAAGAAACCGAACAGGTATACCTGCTGCTGATCGAGAGATTTCAGATCAGCAAACGGCGACCAGGACAAGTCGATATCTTCCAGTGCGTATGGTCCCAGGTGGAAAACCAGCGGCTCATCCCGTTCGACGGCCGTGCGCTCTGCCCGGTCATAGACAAACTGATATTCCAAATCATTCGGGGGCAGTACACCGGTGGTGGACCCATCGGCAGCCGCCATTGTCAGTATAGCCAGAAAAAGTGTGGTTAATGATCTGCAGTTCATACCAGTCTCCTATTCCGGATAGAACCATGTTGCCGGTGGCGCCGCCCGTCAGGACGCGCCGGTACCTTTTATGACTGCCGGTAGAGTGCGAGCCAGAATCCTGGCGTCCAGCCACAACGACCAGTTGTCGATGTACTCCAAGTCCAGCTCCATCCACCGCTCAAAATCTATGTTGTTGCGCCCGTTGATTTGCCACAGGCACGTCACACCCGGCTTGACCGACAATCGTCGACGCTGCCAGGGTTGATACTTCTCCACCTCGGAGGGAATCGGCGGACGCGGTCCTACCAGTGACATGTCTCCGCGCAGAACATTGAAAAACTGCGGCACCTCATCTATGGAGCACTGGCGAAGGATTCGACCGATCCGGGTAACCCGGGGGTCGTCCTTGGCCTTGAAAACCGGACCGGACATCATATTAAGGTCTTTCAGCAGGTGCTTTCGCTTGTCGGCTTTGTTGTACATGGTTCGGAATTTATAAAGCATGAAACGCTTCCCGTTGACTCCGCACCGTTCCTGTCTGAAGAAGACCGGTCCCCGGCTGTCGAGTTTGATGGCCACCGCCGTCAGCAACATGAGAGGCGCCGACAGGATAATACCAACCAGCGCACCGATTTTATCGATGATATTCTTGACGATTTCTGCCCTGCGCCCGGACGGTGCCGCATGATATATCAGCGCCGGCGAGCCGTTAACGCCCGACAGTTGCGGCCTGGTCAGGTGAGCCTGGAAGATATCGGGCATGAAATACAGAGCTACGCCCATCTTCTCAGCGGTTTCAAACAACCGACGGGTACGCAATAAATCTTTCACATCTACATCCACCACCACCGCATCAACCTGTTCTTTCAAAACGAAGCGTTCCAGTTCATCCGGGTGTCCCAGGAGAGGAATGTCCCGATAGCGCCAGAGCCCACTTCGGCGGTAATCCAGAAACCCCTTGATCGAGAGACCGGAATCGGGTGAGTCCGCTACGGAGTCAGCAACAGCACGGGCTTTCTTGCCGGTACCAATAATGATGATTTCCTTGAAACCTCCACGGTTGCTGTTGGGAGCCCCCCCGCGCGTAAGAACCCGCAAACCCAGGCGAGTAGCTGAAAGAACGACCAGTTGCAGCACAATATCCGTCAACACAAAGACGACGGCGGTTGCTGCGGTCAAATGCCATCCAGCCAGTGAGGTAGCAGCCACCAGCACCAGGCAGACTTTCAACTCAAAGCCCACCAGGTACCGGGCTCGCTTTATTGCCGATGGCAGTGAAAGTGTTGATCGGCGACCCCGGGTGAAATAAAGCAATACCCTCACCGCTACCAGCATTCCGACTAGTCCCAGCAGGGAATATCCGGTTTCACCGGCGACTACCAGGCTTACCCAGAGGGCGACAATCGACAGACCGGTAGCTCCGACACCACCCGGCAGAACAGTCAGTACTTGCCGCCACTTATCACTGAGTAACCGCCGGTCGGGACGGAAAGATCGCTGATGTCGGGTTGTCGATGTCGGCCAGCGCCGATCTCGTTGGGGTTCTGAACCACGTTTCGAACGGAACCGGTCTCGTCCACCGGGTGGAAGACCGCCTCCTGGTGTTGATGCCGGTACTGTCTCAATAGTGGAGAACTGATGGGAAGTTGTCTCGTTTGTTGCCTGCGCAGCATCTGTCCTAGCCATGAGCGTCCACCTTCTCGTTAAGAAGTTGCGGGCTGACAAGACCTGGTCTGTCCATCGGACCAAAAGAGTCCCGACGGAGGTAACAAGGTCGCACCCCTTTCACTCTTTCTCGGCCACTTGCTTTTGGTTCTTAACCCAGCGCGGCGGCATCGCCACAGACGCTTCCGATATCGGCGCCACCGGAGCGGACTTGTTACCTTTTTCTGATGAAGATACTTCACCTCTCCGGCGCAGTTTAACCGTACGCCGATCAAGCGTTTTCATCCGGTAGTATTCGGTCGGCATCTTCCTGAACGCCTCCAGCAGCTTGTCATTTGAGTACGGCGATTGAACCTGGTAGCGCAGATAATTTTCGAGCTGAGGGTAACCATGAAGGTTATCAACCGGTGTTTTGTAGCCGGCCATGAAGTTTCCGACCCGTTCGGGATCGGCCACTCGCAGCAGCAGAAAATCGGTAGACGTGATACGGCACTGCACTTTCAGACGATTGAGCTCAGTAGCCAGACGCAGCGACTCATCATGAATGACCTGCAGGTGTGATGCCAGAGCCTCCCCATCAATCAGGGTAGCCAACATTGTCTTGCGAACAGTGGCTGAAATCGGCTGATTGAGACAGGAGTTCTGAACGGTTTCGATGTTCGCAGGACTGGCCAGCAGGAACCCGGCATCGGAAGAAGTTATACCAAAAGATGCCGTAAAAGACCTCAGTACAATTACGTTTGTCAGCAGATCTACCAGAGGAAAACCTGATATCCCGTAGTGATCGAAATAATATTCATCGATAAACAGCATCCCCTGAGGCACCGCCCGCGCCAGTTGTTCCAACTGGGAAAGCGAGATACCTGTGCCGGTTACTCGATTGGGATTGGCCACGTAAATCAGATCCCGGGGGGATCGCACAGTTTCGACAGCACCTTGCGAATCTGCCGAGAAAGTGGATGGACCCAGTCTCTCGACCAACTCCACATCCGCTTGATTGGCCGCGATCTCAACGTCCGGAGTTACGTGTCCGGTACAAACAAACCGACAACCGGGTGTATCCCAGGTCCGGATCAGTTCTGTCAGAATGGATGAGAGCTTGACAAACGGCAGGATATTTCTCCTGGTGGTCAAAACCTTCTGAGCCACCAAGGCCGTCAGTTCGTCAATCGCCATGCCGGTGGGTGTCGTTGATAACGCCATAGTCTTTACCTTCATATTCCGGAAACAGTCAACTCACCCCGGATGCGATCAGACGTGCTGAAGACTTTGGCGACATCGCGAGGTCGCTAACCATTCCCTGATTGATCAGTCCGTTTTTTACCAACGATAAAAGCAAAGGCGGTGCCGCTTTGTTCAACCGATGCACAGCACTCTGGTAAGACCGTGCCGATCAGAGTGTTACGATAGTACGGCTTTCACCGGGATGCCGGCCAGCAGGGAACCCTGGCTGAGCTTTTTTCCGTAAGCGACTGAAAAGAATTCCCTCTGAAAAAAAATACCGCCGGCGGACTCATGCGCCCACCGACGGTTCTGGGAAGGCAAGAACGGTAAAGAGATAGTTTTCCTGATGCCTGGTTACAACTTCGATACAATATAGATTGATGTCAGCACACCCGTAGTAGCGGTCAGGGCAGTGGTGACGGTTTTCAACCAGTTGCGTTCTTTCTCTATTTTAGTGGGGACAATGATAACATCCCCCAGATATACTTTCTTACCCAGACAACCACGCCCGGAAATCACTTCACCACCGGCGCGCATCAGGCGTACTTCTTTCTTATCCGCCTGACGAGTGAAGTTGCCGGCCCATTGGATGTAATGCTTAACCTTTTTGTTGGACTTAAACTTGATGGTTCCGTTGGCCCCAACGGCACCCATCACTGAGATTCCCGTCGGCACTGAAGGAACATAAATGTGGTCACCCGGCTTGAGTACCAGGTCTCCTTCCCGCCCGTCGCTGTCCACGATTTTCTCCAGGTCAATAATCACCCGATTCATAGAGGCTAAGTCGTACCGGGAGATGTTATGTTTGACGATATTCCCCAGCGAATCTTCAGTCACCGGCCGTGATCTCTCCAACAGGTCCGGCACTTTCAGTCTTTGAAGGTGGTGCTGAATTGATTGCCGCTCAAAGACAATCCCTCGCGGAAAGGCATTGGGAGTAAAACCGCCGGCCCGCAGCAGCAGTTGGTACAAGGTCTCGTCTTTGCCGGCCAGGGTGTATCCCCCGGGATAGTTGACCTCACCCTCAATTGTCACAGCCTGATGAAGATGCCATTGCGGAATCTGGCGGATATATACGTGATCGTCTTCGCGCAGGATAGTTGGCGGGCTGTTCGGCGAATCCAGATCGGCGAAGATCATTGTGACATTGCCGATAGAATCAATGCGGGCGATTTCCGCCTCGTGACGCACCGCACCCCGGGTAAACGAACCGGCCAGAAAAATTATATCCTGAACCGTCATCATGTCATATAGGGGATATGGTCCGGGCGTTTTGATCTCACCTTCAATGTAAACCCGTTTATCTCGCTGTACCTCATTAATGGCATATATGTGCAATGAATCCCGGTCCTGCAGGAGGATGTCGGAATCCGGCGGGCCGGACAGAATCTTGTGGAGATTGATCGGTGTTACCTCCGCCCGACGATCAGGATAATAACGGTAGAGGTCGGCACGCTCGAAATAGACATCATACGGCTGTAGTTGCCCCTGCCGTACGAGATCGGAAACACGGGTGGAATCGTTGCGTTCATAGTATCCGGGATGTTTAACACAACCGGCAACGGCCACCCTGTTGGTGGTAACGTCAAAGATTGAGAAAACCGTCAATCGATCACCGTCAAGCAACAGTATATCATCCGTTTGAGAGCTATCCTCCCGGTTGAGATTGAGATCCCGTACTTCTCTTTCGCCGTCTGCTGTGATTCGTTCCAGCATGACCCTGTTCAGATGGGCCTGTGCGGTAGGGTTACCCGCCAGAGACAGCAGCGTCAGCGCGGTTTCGTCACCCTTCAATTCGTAGATGGCAGACCTGTTGATTTCACCCCTGACAGCCACTCGATCTCCGGCCACCGGCACAAAAACAACATCGCCGGTCTGAAGTCGAGCATCGGTGGAGTTATCCCCCGCTAGCAACAGGTTGTACAGATCCACTTCGGCCTGGACTTTTCCTCGGCGCATCAGCTTGATATGCCGCATGGAGCCCCTTTGATTGGGTCCTCCAGCCAGGTAGATGGCATTAAACAGGGAAGTTAGTGACGAGACACTGTAGGCTCCGGGTTTTTTCACTTCACCGGTGACGTAGATTCTGATAGATCGAATCTTGCCCAGTGAGATGGTCAGATCGAACTCCGAATAGGCTTTGGAAAACAGCTTTTTCACTCTTTGTTGAAACTGCTGCAGGGTCAATCCCCAGCCGATGATCTCACCGACCCTCGGGATGAACACCTTGCCTTCCCGGTCCAGCGTCAGGTTGTATTCCTTCTCAACGCGCCCCCACAGGTAAATGATCAGATTGTCACCGGGACCCAGCATATAGTCGGCCGCAGAAGCGATGTCAGCCGGAGGTTCGTAATCCGGGGGAGCATCGAACAGCTCCATCCCGAACGGCCGCAATTGGTCAAAATCCTGTATCTGATCCGCCGCGACCATCAAGCCGGAGTCATTAGCGGAGATGCTGTCAAGAACCGCATCCCTTCCGGAAAGTGACATCCCCCCCTTCAGACTGTCTCCGGGTATATGTTGAGACCGATTCTTGTCACTGTCAAAAATCTGAGGGCTCCGGTAGTACTCGGACTCTTTCCTGTCAGCAAGGCTATCGCGATACTTCTTAAGTAGTTGCTGCTTGTCCAGCTTCTCAAGGCTGGAGAGATCCTGTGCCACTACGGTCCTGAACCAGTTAAGCGACACCAAAACTATCATCAGCAGCAGCAGGATGAGTAACTTGGCTTTCATTTTCTTCCTTCCCATGGCTTTGCCTTCAGCAGCCCGGCTGTTGATGGCCGGGTCAACCGACATCAGATATAAGCAAGGCTGATGCCGGATGCGGCTGTTCACGTAAGTGGTTGTGACATTTGGTGATAGTTGGTAGTCGCGGCATTTGCTACCATCTGCAGGCAGTGCTGTGAGTAATGACTTCCACATCAAAAGGGAACATTTTTCCGGTAAGGTGGCGCTACCGGCACGGGTATTTGTTCCAACGGCACGCAAGGTTTGGCCTGGTCTGTTTATCGCTTCCCCCAGGGGATATCAGCCGTGATCCCGGGGCTTGTTGATAAAGTCACTTCGGGCAGCTTATATCGATCTTCGGGCGCTCCGCCTGATGGATATTGACTCCACGTTTTGAGGTCACTACACGTCTGTGAGGGCAGTATTGGTCGGGTCGCGCTGTCGGTATTTCGTGACCACTTAAAAAGAGGCATAGCGCTTGACAACGATCAGCCGTTTCAGTAATTTGACGGCCAACTTTAACAGGGTCAACCTGGGTGGAAGAAAGGAATACGTAGCTTGGCGGTTTTTCGGGTTGGTGCAACCTGAGATCGCTGTTGATGAAATTATTGGTCAAATGACGTTTCATTGATAGAAATACGGAGATGAGAATGAGAATTGTGAGGTTTTGTGCTACTCTGCTGATGATGGTAGCTATACTGTCGCCGGGACTGATCGCCAGCGGGTTTGAAAACTCAGGTGTCGGTGTGAAAGCTCGGGCGATTGGCGGAGCTTTTCGTGCCATCGCTGATGACTGGACAGCGGCATACTACAACCCGGCGGGGTATGGCTTCGCTTTCGACAACCAACTCGGCGGCAATATGGCACTGGTCCATCTGCGCCACGAGTTGGTGCCGGACTACCGGTGGGGCGGTGAATACGAATCCGGAGTTTTCAACGACCGGGTTAATTACAACACCCACGACATCTTCTCGTTGCCTTCGGCAGGATTTATCGTTCGACTGCCGGTCTGGGGCGAAACGGTGTTCGGCCTGTCGGCTTACCAACCTTTTGACTACAATATCAGATGGAATCTATTTGAACCGTTGCGGGGCTATAGCACGATGGCCAATATCCCCGACAATCAGTACCACAACAATCTCGATGTGGTGGCTATTCAATTGACGGCGGCCAGGGAGTATATCGAGGACAAACTGGCTCTTGGTATCGGCCTGCAAATTCTCAGGGGAGACCTGGTCTTCAGCAGCATCATTTTTCGGGACAATCCGGTCAAGGAGTTGGAAGGCGCCGACCCCGACATGTGGATTCGGCCTATGGAAAAAATCAGCGTATTCAACCACCAGGATGGTCGCGGCTTGGGATTGGGTATCACAGCGGGTGCTCTGTGGCGCGCCAGTGAAAAACTTAACCTGGCGGCCACGGTGGATATTCCCTTTAGTTTAACGATTAGCGGCAAGAGCCTGAACGAATACTACATGCCATCGTGTTCAACTCTGTGGCACAATGCTGATTCGGCAGCAATCGGTGATGAGGGCACTATAGGCCAACTGTTCCTTTCGGGTGAACAGGTGAATGATCACGCAGAGTTTTCAACCAAGCTCAAGTTGCCGCCGTCACTGGCACTGGGACTGGCCTACGCGGCTGGTGAGAAACTCACGATAAGTTTCGATGCGCAGTACACGTTGTGGTCGGTATTCGATGGTTTCGCGTTTACATACACTGATCACTATGGTCCGCCGGAGGTGGTCACGACAACGGCCTGGGCGCGCAGCTTTGTTGAAAGTGATGTAACCTACCAGGTAGACTGGTCCAACACCGGTAAGGTGATGTTGGGCGCCAGTTATGACTATTCCGAGTACCTGACGCTGATGGCCGGTGCTTCAGCCGATCAATCCCCGGCTCGCAGCACCAAACAGTTCTCACCTTTATTTGTCGATACCGGCGACAAGTATGGTCTCAACGGCGGGTTGGTGGTGCATTTGGAAAGATGGGACTTGGGATTGGCCACCAGCTACCTGCACTATCCCGATCTGGAGGTGGCAGCACCAAGCACTTTTGGCCAGGAAGAAGACCTGGTCTACTTCCCGGGCGACTATCGAGCTGCTGCCTACGAGACTATCCTGTCATTCAACTACCGGTTTTAGAGGAGATCAGAGATGCGTATAATTTCGAGATTTATTTTACTGCCGGCGGCTCTGATCATGGTTCTGCTGATCAGTTGTACTGATCGTGGTCCCAACACACCCGATCGGCCAACCAGCCTTGGGCACTATACCGGTCAGGGGGGGCATGATTTCATAGAAGATTTCCTGCTACAGATCGGAAGTAACGGCAGCTTCCAAGGCCCCCCTCGTATACTAAAGCACATATGGACCTACTATCCTGAAGTCGGCATTCCCCCTATCACGGGCGGAGAACCGCAGAAAGTGCCGTTGTTGATACTGCTGGCGCCTCAGTTTGGCGACGAATGGTATTTCTTTAATCACGGACTACAGGAACTGGCCAACGAGCTTATCGCCGAGGGAACTATAGAACCAATGGCAATTGCGTGTGTGCCCAACGACAACATATTCGGCGGCTATTTCTATGCCGGCAGCAGTGACCCCGCCGGCCACTGGGATTCATTCCTCAGCAGCACGTTGTTGGAATACCTTTACTTATTCGTCGGTTCATGTTTGTCTGATCGCCTGCCGGTTGGCATCGGCGGCGTCGGCCAGGGTGGCTACGGCGCTTTTCGCGCGTCTATACTCAACCCAGGTATGTTTGTCTCGGTCTCTGCAACCGACGGTCCCATGGATTTTGACGGTTCGGCCGGGTACGCTGGGTTGGATGAACTGTTTGATGACTGCCTGACCGAACAGAATCTTCTGGGCGGTGTCACCGATCCACCGGTTATCGACACTACCTGGCTGTGCAACATCTGGGACACTACGGCATGGGACTCGATATACCAGGTAGACTCCACCGACACCGTTGACTGGCTCTGTACCGATGACAGTATCGATGTCGGCACCGGAGATACAATTTGTATTGATTCGTTGCCCCTGTTTGATTCCACACTTGTCGATTCTATACCCTCTGATTCTGTATGTCTTAACTCGTCCATAAGCAGAATTGATACTACCTGGCCTCCCTCCTGGCGTGAAGAGTTTGACACATCCTACGCCCATCCGCTGTCCTGGCTGTTCATTGGCGGCGCGCTGGCTTTTTCGCCCAATGATACGCTGATTGATACCGTCGGTATCTACCGCCCCGGAGGCTTAGACAATTATTCCATCACTCTACCAGATTCTCAGAGATACCAGATCGACGACACGATGACACTGATCACAGAAATCATCTCCCAGGAACAGTTTGATTTTGACTTCCACCTGCCCTTCGACAGTAACGGTAACATCTACAGTCTTATCTGGAATATGTGGCTGGACGACAACCTGGAGAACCTGCTGACGAACAATGCCAACTCTCTCGACAGCATTCAGATGTACGTTGTCTCCACTCCCGAGTTTGCGTATGCCAACTACCGGCCGCAGACACAATCCTGGATATCAACGTTGCAAGGATCACCATACAGTTATACCGCCCCGCAACTGCAGGTAGTCGAGTACAACGGCTACACCGGCAACCCGGCTACTAACGATCAATACCTGTATGACCTGATGCGTGACATATTGATCTTCCATTCGAAGGCGTTTGAAGCTCAGAGGTGAAGAGTTTCGACAACAACTGGCCCGGAAGAACAAACCTCTTCCGGGCTTTTTTTAATTTGGTTTTATGATGCCACAATATAAACTCGACCTGCTGGCTGTCGGCTCCCATCCCGATGATGTTGAAGTCGGCGCCGGCGGGGTGCTGGCCGGCTTGACACGGAGCAGCAAAAAATGCGGTATTGTCGTTCTCACACAAGGTGAAATGGGCACCGGGGGCACACCCGAAATCAGGGCTCACGAAGTAGAGAAAGCGGCCGGTATTCTCGGTGCCGTGGTAGTTAAAACTTTTGACTGGGGCGACACCCGTCTCGATGACGACTATGACAAACGACAACAACTGGCAGCGGTGATCCGTGAAACTCAACCGGCGATCATCCTGGCGCCCTGTCCACTGGTCGGGCACGGACGCCGGCAATCGCACCCGGACCATGTAGCTGCCGGAGTGATAGCCATTAATGCCGCCAGCCTGGCCTCTCTCAAAAAAGCCGACCTGCCCGGTCAGCCACACCAGGCAAGACGGATCTTTCATTACTTTCTGCCGCCCGGCCTCTCCCCCACGTTTGTAGTGGACATCACCCCCCATTTTAAGCAGTGGCTTAAGGCACTGTCAGCCCATAAGTCGCAGTTTCTCAACCCGGAGAAAACCAGGGACTACCTCGAAACCATCACTGCCATGGCGCGTTCGTTCGGCTTGCAGGCAGGCTGCCGGTATGGTCAGGGATTCTATGCGGTTGAGCCGATACGGGTACACGACATCATGTCGCTGGTAGCCGAGCGGGGGGACTGACGTGCGGCGATGTAGTCTACCGGCTTAGGGGTAAACCGCGATCAAAGATCGCGGCCACACCGGTCTGTGCAGAGATATATCAGGCGATGTCGGGTTCACAGTTAGTCGAAACCACCCTTCGACAAGCTCAGGACAGGCAGGGGTTTCCGACATTGACTTGTGGCCTAAGTGCCACTTGTGGCTTAAGTTCCACTTGTGGCTGGCTGTCAGTCTCGGGTTATCTTGAGAATCTCGTATTTGAGTATCCCGGCCGGGACGGTTATCTCAACCACATCACCCACTGCTTTACCCAGCAGCCCGGCTCCGATAGGGGACTTGACGGAGATGACGTCGTTGTCGACATCGGCTTCTTCCGAGGGGACAATAGTATAGAGGATTTCTTCGCCGTCTTTGACGTCTTTGACCAGCACCCTGGCAAAGAGATAAACCTTGTCGCTGGGGATCTGGTCGGTATCAACTATACGAACCCGGGTAAGCTTGTACTCCAGTTCGGAAATCTTACGTTCCAGGTGTTCCTGAGTTTCCTTGGCGGCATGGTACTCGGCGTTTTCCGATATATCGCCCATCTCGCGGGCGCGCTTGATCTCCGCCACCAGTATGGGGCGCTCCTCGCTCTTCAGGCGCCTGAGTTCGGCCTCCATTTTGAGGAGGCCTTCTTTTGACAGGTATATTGGTTCAGTCATAACTATAGCTAAAGTAATCTATTCTTTGCTTCCAGGCAAGACATCCCGGCTTCTTTGAGCATATCGGATGAATATGATTAATGAACAGAGCAGGCCGGGGAAAATCGGCTGCAGGCCGAACCAGAAGTCACCACTGTCAGTGCCGTACTGCGACAGAAACCACACCAGCGAGATACCGCCACTGAGCACAATGGATGCCATTGCCATTCGTGGCGGCAGGCGACGCCGGCCGACAAACGAGAAAAATACCGGCAACAGCAGAGCCGGTGTGCCGATCGAGCCGAAGACATGCCAGATGTCCACCACCGAGCGGAAAAAGAGCGCGAGCAGTACCGCCAGCAGCGCCGACACAACCAGGCCCAGGCGAGTGTAGCGCATTATACCGGCGGCATCAAGTCGCCTCAGGCGACCGACAATGTCGTTGCCGAACGTTGTCGCCGCCAGAAAGGAATATGAGTCGACTGTTGACATAACGGTCGACAGCAGCGCCAGCGCGAAGAGACCCATCAATCCCGCCGGTAGTATCTGCATCGCCAGGGCCGGGTAGGCTCCAATCGGGTCGGCCAGCGTCGGCAGGACTGCCCGAGCATACAGACCGCAGGAGGTAGTCAAAAAGTCAAACAAAGCCCAGCAGACTATGGAAATAAAAATCCCCCGCCGAGCTATACCAGCGTTCCGGGCGGCATAACATCGCTGGAAAAATGCCGGCTCAATCAACGTTGCCAGAGCAATAAAGTACCAGGTGGCAACGTACCACCCCGACCGGCCGCCATGCCAGGTAAGATGGTCTGCGGGCAGGGCTGAACGTAGAAAACCGAGACCGCCGCAGGCAACTCCCACAGCGATCAACAGCACCGCAAACCCGACAAACATAAGAGCGAATTGCAGCAGGTCGGTACGAACCACCGATGAAAACCCGCCCAGGTAGACGTAGCAGATAGAAAAGAACGTGCCCAGCACTATACCCACCCAGAACGGCCAACCGAACAGGTACTGGCACAGTACACCCAGCATCAGGATATAAGCGGCGGGGATTGTCATCAGGTAGATTATTACCGAACCGGCTACCGCTGTCCTGGTATCATAAGCCTGAGCCAGACGATCAGGAATGGTAAGAACTTCCGACTCCCTGGCTTTCCGGGCCAGAAAAAGGGCAAACAGAAAAGCAGCCAGATAGTAGGGCACGCCAAATACCAGCCAGTTGGACAGACCGTGATTGAAGCTGTATTCGCCGACACCCAGAATGCCGCCATACCAGGTCGACACCAGGCTGGCCACGAAAGCAGGCAGGGTGAGCGCCCGGCCGCCTATGATCAGTTCACCGGTGGTACTGCTTCCCTTCAGTCTCCGGGCCAGCCCCAGGTAAAGCAGGAGCGCCAGGTAAGCCAGGATCAGACCATAGTCAACGAGATGCACACCGGACCTCTAAAACATTTGAAGTCTGGCTTGTGTATAGAAAGTCCGCTCCGCACCGACTATATATGCGTTCCAGGCATCAATGACCACCGATTCACCCGGCCGACGGGATGCATTCTGCAACGCCCAGCCGGAAGTCTCAAACTTCTCACCAAAGAGATTGTCCACCCGCATTGACAGTGTCAGACGTCCCACCCTCAGGAAATCGTCGATATTAACTGCCAATCCCACCGAAAATGTTGAATACGGATCGATAGCCAACTCCTCGATGTTGTACAGGTCTACATACTGCTTGCCGACGAACCGGCCGCGGCAGGTCAGACGGAGCCAGTGGTACCGGTAATCCAGCATCAGGTTACCCAGGTACGACGGAAACAGCGGTGTCGTCCTGTCGTCGTAGTCAACACAGACACTTTCATACAGCGTGATTGTATCCGGTGGCGCAATGGAATCGACGGAGTAGAACAGGGTAGTGTCATATTCGGTGATGCGGTTTCGGCTGAGAGCCAGGTTGCCGCTGATCGTAAGATCATCCACCGGCCGCACACTGCCGGTCAACTCTATCCCGGCATGAACCGAGCGATCCATAAAAATTGTAATCTCCCGCCAGTCAGCATCGTAGCCGCCTTCGAAGATGTTCTCATTCTCAAAGAGCATCCAGTAAAGGTTGACTCCCCACCGGTAACGATTGCCCCTGTGATCAAGTCCGATTTCAGCATCATAGACGCGCTCCTTTGCGACAGTCGGATCGCCAAACTCATAGAGCGTGTCGCCGTAATTGAACAGAATCTCCAACTGAGGGAACTTGTCCGGATCGTCTCCGTCGTAAATGGCGGCATCATCCGGCTCCCGCGACGAGAAGGCGAAACTGGTGTAGGCACTGGTTTGTTCATCGAAAGTGTACGTCAAACCAACGCGCGGCGACAGGAAGAGCCAGTTGAGATCATACTGGTGGCCAAGAAAAGCACCCATTTTGGTTTGCTCGAAATCATACTTCAGGTATTTCAGTTGCAAACTGGCTGTCACTACAACCTGCTCACCAAAGTGCCGGCTCTCGTTGGCAAAGAGCGAAGCTAAGTATTTCTCGCCGAAGTACTCGTAGTAGCGGTGACGGGGATCAATGCCGCCGGCCAGGTTCTCGGCCCAGACCACCTGGCCATAATGCTCAGACCGAAAGTAATACAGTGCGCCTCCAAAGGTAGCCCGGCCCTGTTGGTGATGCCAGTCCAGTCTCGGATTCCAACCATACTGCTGCTTGTTGGCCCATTTCTGACGCACCAGGTTGATCTCTGTCATGGTGGGATCCGACAGGAACGGCGGCGGTATATTGTATTCGTCGTAGTCGCAATCATCCTTAAACTGTTCATAGTAGCCCTTGCCCCGGATGTAGTACAGGGTGTTCTTCAGAGTCAGCCGGTCGTTGATATCATAAGTGTGATGCAGTTCATAATGAGGCTGGTTGTAGGGGCCGGTCTGGTTCCCATAGGTAAAGGGATTGAAACGCCGGTTGGTTTTAAGAGAGTCCCGGCTGATGCCGTAATAGGCCAGGTGGTAGTTAACCGGTCCTCCATAAATGTTGAGAGTGGTCGTCATGCGATGATCGAGACGCGACATGCTGAAGAAATAAGACCAGCTGTCAAACCAGGACTGTTGTCGGTACCCGTCCGAATACTGTTTGGAATATCGCCCCGAGACCGACCAGCGCCCGTCGACCAGCCCCGAGGAGAACGCCACCGACTGCTTGCGCATATCGCCGATATAGTTGCTGCCCTCATAAATGCCGCCAAAACCTGTGGTCAATGTCACCTGACGCGGCCGGGCAATGTCGCCGGAGGCTATGTTAATCGAGCCACCAAAAGAGGCATCACCGTACATCGACAGACCCACTCCACGCTGGACCTGGATATCGGTCACTTCGGCGGCAAAATCGGGAATGTCGACAAAATAGGTGGCGTGATCCTCCGGGTCATTCAACGGTACCCCGTCGATATAGACGGAGATTCGCTTGGAATTATAGCCGCGAATTTTGAACTCTACCTCGCCCAGGCCGCCACCGGTGTTGGAGAAGGCGTAGAAGTTGGGAGTGGACTCAAGCAACAGTGGTACGTCACCCATAGTGTAGTCGCGTTCGATTTCACTACCGGTGATATTGTCAAACGCCACCGGTGACAAGCCCCGCTCCGCTCTGCCGGCAGTCACCACAATCTTCTCCTGCGGGTAGTACATCAGTTCCAGAACTACCGTGTCCGGCAATTGTCCTCGACTGAACTGCCGGGAGCGGTAACCAATCGATGAAAAGGTAATCCTCGTTACTCCGTCATCTGACTCCAGACGAAACGCGCCGTCCTCATCGGTTGAAGTACCGATACCACCGATGTTGGTAACGACCGAAACATCGGCCAGCGGCCGGTTCTGCCGGTCGGTTACCACACCGTCAAGCGGCGCCGCGACGACCACCGGAGCCGTCAGTAGCACCATTGTCAGGATTGCCAGCCATCTCATAACTGTACCCTCGGTTTAATGGTTTAGTACTACCATTTAGTTCCGTCCTGATTCGATGGGTATGTCTTTACAAAAAGGGCTAAAAGATACATCCGTCATCTCCGTTTTCCTACGCCGGTATTACCCGGATCAGGTTTGGGGGTATGATCTCAGGCGGCTTTTTATTACGCCACCCCCAACGGAACTATGTCTTCAACAGCTATATACTTGATACGAAGAACCGGCGCAAGCAAAATCGTGTCAATGTGGCCGGAGGGCAAGCACTGCGTAGCCGGGTCATCCAACCTGTTACGGGCTCAACAGCACAAGATAAGAAGGACGTTGCCATCTCCGGTCTGTTTCGCTAAGTTGTGGTGGCGGGTTGCATAACAGCCGTCAACAGACATGAAAAAGAAGAGATCAACGAAGGCTAATCGCCGAAAAGAAGCACGCGAAAACAGTGCCGTCACTATCAGGCACCTGGGGATACTCCTGGCTGCGGGGGTTTTGCTGCGCGTCATCTATGATATTGGGTTGGCTGACAACATCTTCCTGGGAAATTACATTCTTGACAGCCTGGTCCTGCATTCCTGGGCGATGGACATACTGAACGGCAGGACCGCCGACATCGCCTTCTTTCGCGCTCCCCTGTACCCTTATCTGCTGGCACTGGTGTACAAAACGTTTGGCGTTTCCCCATGGTCGGCGATTCTATGCCAGAATCTGCTGGGGTTGCTGACGGCCGTAATCAGCTACTTCTTTGCGCGGAGGCTGTTTGGAAAAGGCGTCGCCTTTTGGGCGGCATTGCTCGTGGCGGTATACCCAACCCTCATCTATTTCGAGGGAGAGACAATGATTACCACTCTCGCGGTCTTCCTTTTCACGCTATCAGCCTTTCGTCTCTATATGGCGGTTGAGGAACCAACTGCGAAAAACGTGGTCAAAGCCGGTCTAATCCTGGGTGTGGCGGCAATCACACGACCCACTATTCTTCCTCTGGTAATCATCATCCCGGTAGCCTTTCTGGCCAAATATGGAGTAAGGGCATTTACGGGGGGGGGGTGGATCAAGAGTTTGGTAATCGTTGCGGCCATGTTCATCCCGATCTTGCCTGTGACGTTCATCAATCTGGTCAAAGGAGGGGAATTCGTACTTATTTCCACTCAGGGTGGGGTCAACTTCTATATCGGGAACTCAAAGGACGCCGATGGCATCACTGTGGTCGCGCCGGGACCAAACCTGCGCATCGGACCCTATAATGACAATATCTGGACATCATCAATGGATGAAGCCGAGCGGCGTACCGGCAGGGAACTGTCGCAATCCGAGGTATCTTCTTTCTGGTTCCATCAGACATTTAGTGACATCACCGATGACGTCGGCCATGCAGCGCGGCTCTATCTCAAGAAGTTCTATCTCTTCTGGCATGGTCAGGAAATCTTCAACAACAAGTCACTGTACTATGCCGGAGAGTATAGTACACTGATGAAAGCATTGCTATGGAAGAAGGTAGTTAATTTCCCCTCAGGTACCCTGTTCCCTCTGATGTTTGCCGGTCTCTTTTTTGCGTTTCGGGACAGACGAGACGTTTTAATCCCCGCGCTGTACGTAATCATGTTCGCGCTGGTGGTTGCATTATTTTTTGTATGCGCACGGTTTCGACAACCCCTGATACCGTTTGCTATCATGCTGGCGGTGTATGGTACAGCGACACTTGGGCGTCTTTTTAACCGGAGCCGCGGGCATTTCTTAATTGCATGCGGTGCCGTGGCGGTCATGACATTTGCACTTAATGCCGGTGGCACTGTCGAATCTAAGCAGAATCTCTCGCAGTTTCACGTAGGCGTTGGCAGCGTATATCTCAAGAGAAAGGATTACGCTAACGCTGTCACTCACCTCGAAAGATCTCTTCAGGTGTTACCTGATAACATGGGTGCCTACGATTTGCTGGGGCAGGCCTATCTGAATTCGCGTCAGATCAGGGAGGCCGAGGCAACGTACCTAAAAGCCAAGGAGATGTTCCCGACGTACGCACCATTCAACTTCAACCTGGGCCGCATTTCGCAAATGCGAAGTGAGCTAGACAAAGCCAAAGAGTACTATCATCTTACGCTGGAATACGCCCCCGATTTTGCCTTGGGACTCGCGCAGCTGGGCAATGTCTTCGAGCAGCAGCAACAACTCGATTCAGCACTGTACTACTTCCGAAGGCTACAGCAAATGCAACCCCGCGATACCCGGTTGAAAGAGAAAATCGTAGAATTAGAGCGGGCACAAGACTCTGCGAATTAACACTCACACTTACATAAGAGACGCAAAAGATGAATTTCCCCCGGATACAGGATTACTTGAAGCAAGCCGAGATCGATGGCTGGTTGCTGGCAGACTTTCACGGCCGCAACAGCGTGGCAGTGGCATTTCTGGGTTTGTCAGGTCTGGTCACCCGGCGGTCGTTTTACTTCATTCCGAGAGAGGGCACGCCCACCGGCCTGGTACATGCGGTAGAGAAAGATAAGTTCGACGGATTACCGGGCGAAATCAAAGCCTACTCCGGCTATCGAGAACTGGAGCGGGAACTGGCTGCCGCCCTATCGAACTGCACACGCGTTGCGATGGAGTACTCTCCAAAAGGACGTCTCCCCTACATCGGTCTGGTTGACGCCGGTACAGTGGAGTTGATCCGCAATCTTGGTGTTGAAATTGTTTCTTCCGCCGACCTGGTGGCCAGTTTCCAGGCCCGGCTCTCAGATGAACAGATCGCCGCCCACTATGATGCTGCCGAAAAAGTTTCGCAGGTAAAGGACAGTGCTTTCGCACACATAGCTATGGCACTGACTGAGAGCAAAAGCGTCACCGAGTACGACGTCACGCGGTTCATCCTCGATCAGTTTGAACAACTGGGCATGACCACCGATCATCCGCCTATCTGCGCCATCGACGCCCATGCCGGCAACCCGCACTACGAACCGCAGGCAGACAAATCAGCCACAATCAAAAGAGGACAACTGATCCTGATCGACCTCTGGGCCAAAGTCAATACCTCCAACGGCGTCTATGCCGACATCACCTGGATGGCTTATGCCGGACACCAAAACGAGATTCCTCAAAGATACGTTGATATCTTTGCCATAGTAATGGCGGCTCGGGACAGAGCGGTTGCATTCTTGCGGGATAATCTCAGCCGGGACCCGGTGCGCGGGGCGCAGGTTGATGATGCCTGCCGGGCGATTATTGAGAAAGCCGGTTTTGGCGACAGTTTCGTGCATCGAACCGGGCATTCTATCACCTCCGAAGGTCACGGCGCCGGCCCCAACATCGATAACCTTGAAACTGAGGACAAACGTCTGCTTCAACCGGGGCACCTGTTTTCGATTGAACCGGGTATCTACCTGTCTGACTGCGGCTTCCGTAGTGAGATTAACGTTCTGGTAACCGAGGACGGACCAGAAGTAACCACTCAGCCGGTCCAGACGGAAATCCTGCCTCTTTTCTGAAATGTACGTTACCGAAACGATAATCGATTCGCTGTCTGAACTTTACGGAGTACCGCAGCGGGCGGAACTGACGTTTCCCGTGAGTCGAGACGAGTACGATCGCATCCGCGCTTCACAGAAGAATGGTCGCCAACATGACTTCACCTTGTACATTGTCAAAGATCACCGGATCGTGGTTATCGCCAAGCACTTCTATCCTCCCGGACTTTACCGCGCCCCCTCGGGCGGCGCTCAACCGGGCGAGGAAATTCTTGATGCGATTCATCGCGAGGTAATGGAAGAAACCGGGTGTTATATCAAGCTGGAGAAGTTCCTGCTTCGCACTAAGGTAGTTTTTACCTGCTCTCCCTATGAAATAGCGTGGAACTCTTTTGTCCTGCAAGCCGCCTATATCTCCGGGGATTTTAAGTTCACTGATCACCGTGAGATTCGGGAAGTCCGCCTGGCAGAGCCGGTTGACTTCCAGCAGTTCTCTGCTATTATGAGAAAATCGAACATCGGCGGTCTTCATTACCGTGCGGCCCTTCATGACCGAGTGAAAATTCTCATGAAGCTTCAGCCAACGTCATGGTAGCGATAGTTTTGGCTTGACTTAAGCGGTTCAACTTCATATATTTCCAAGTAAGTCTTAGGATTAAAGAGAGAGGTTCGTCACTGGTGCAGTACATCACCGGGAGCTAATTGCCAGACACAATAGCATTGGTTTTCATTACCTTCGAAGCGACACAAGTACACGCTGTCTAAAAGAACATTGGAAATCTGCACGTCTGCGTAGCCGGTGAGTGTCTCTCCACAATAGTGTTTGACATTACTATGCTCAGGTCCGTTAACCGTCACGACAGGAGGAATGTTTCATGAAAGTGAAGATCTTGCTGGGTCTGGTGGGGCTGCTGGCCCTAACCGCACCGCATGCCAACGCTCAGGATCCGGGAACTCCGGATACAGTGGCTATGGTATTCTCGGTATGCCCTGATGCTAACCCCACCCAATTACAGGTACAGGTTGACCTTTGGGTATTCACCGATTCGGTTCTGCGGGCGACAACGATGGGGTTCAACTGGGACAATCCTAACCTGCAGATGGACAGCGCTAAAGGTACACCCTATATTACCGGCCTGGGTAATAACCTGGGTCCGTTCTTCTATGAAAACAGCAGCATCGCTGTCACTAACGCCAATCAGCGTTTCCTTTGGGGCTGGGCTCAGATGGCGGGCTCGAAGATTCCCGCTAATCCCACCCGACAGCACTGGGGCAGCTACTTCTTCACGCTGTCAAACTGGAGCGCCGGCGACTGGATCGTACTCGACACGGGTACCTTCAACGACGGCTCCAAGTGGCGGTTTAACGGGGACTCATCCGGGACCATCATTTACTTTGAACCCCAGTGGGAAGGCACAGTGGTAATAGGTAACGAGTGTGGTCCGACGTGCGTGGATTATGACGGCGACGGTTATGGCGAGCCCGGTTATCCGAACAGTAATTGTCCCGACGACAACTGTCCGGACGTATATAATCCTTCGCAGCAGGATAGTGACGGCGATGGAATCGGCAACGCCTGTGACAATTGCCCGGACGACTATAACCCCGGCCAGGAAGATAACGACAACGACAGCCTGGGCAATGTCTGTGACAACTGCCCGGACGACTACAATCCTCTTCAGGAAGACAGTGACAGCGATGGGATCGGTGACTCCTGTGACGTCTGCCCTTTTGATCCCGACAACGATATCGATGGCGATGGTGTCTGCGGTGACGTGGACAACTGTGTAACCACGCCCAATCCCAACCAGGAAGACTATGACTCCGACGACCTCGGTGACTCCTGCGACAACTGCATCGAGGTGGCCAACCCGGGTCAGGAGGATGGCGACTCTGACGGTATCGGCAATGCCTGTGATAACTGCCCGACCAACTACAATCCGGGTCAGGAGGATGGCGACTCAGATGGCATCGGCAATGTCTGCGACAACTGCCCGGACGATTACAATCCCACCCAGGAAGATGTCGACGCCGACGGCGTGGGTGACAGTTGCGACAATTGCCCGACCAACTACAATCCGGGTCAGGAGGACTTCGACGGCGACAACGTCGGTGACTCCTGTGACAATTGTATCACTACTTCCAATCCGGGCCAGGAGGATGGCGACAGTGACGGTGTGGGCAACGTCTGCGACAACTGCCCTACTGATCCCAACTCCAACCAGGCTGACAACGACACCGACGGCCTTGGTAATGTCTGTGATAACTGCCCCGACGACGCCAACCCGCTTCAAGAGGACAGTGACAGCGACGGTATCGGTGATTCCTGCGACGTCTGTCCCTTTGATCCCGACAACGATATTGACGGCGACGGGGTATGTGGTGACGTCGACAACTGCGTAACTACTCCCAACCCCAGCCAGGAAGACTATGACGGCGACAACATCGGTGACTCCTGCGACAACTGCATCCAGACGGCTAACCCGGGTCAGGAGGACGGCGACAGTGACGGTGTGGGTAACGTCTGCGATAACTGCCCCACTGATCCCAACTCCGATCAGGCTGACAACGACACCGATGGCCTTGGTAATGTCTGCGACAACTGCCCCGACGACGCCAACCCGCTTCAGGAGGACAGTGACAGCGACGGTCTCGGTGACTCCTGCGACGTCTGTCCGTTTGATCCCGACAACGATATCGACGGTGACGGGGTTTGCGGCGACGTCGACAACTGCGTAACTACTCCCAACCCCAGCCAGGAGGACTATGACGGTGATAACGTCGGTGACTCCTGCGACAACTGCATCACCGTAGCCAATCCGGGTCAGGAGGACGGTGACTCCGACGGAGTCGGGGATGCCTGTGACAACTGTCCGACCGACGCCAACCCCGCTCAGGAGGATATCGATGCGGACGGTGTCGGTGATAGTTGCGACAACTGCCTCACTATTGCCAACCCCGCTCAGGAGGATGTCGATGCGGACGGTGTCGGTGACAGTTGCGACAACTGCCCCTCCGATTACAACCCCAATCAGGAAGATGCTGACTTGGATGGACTGGGTAACGTCTGCGATAACTGCCCCGACAACAACAATCCAGCTCAGGAGGACATCGACACTGACGGCGTCGGTGATAGTTGCGACAACTGCCTCACCGTTGCCAACCCCGCTCAGGAGGATATCGATGCGGACGGTGTCGGTGACAGTTGCGACAACTGCCTCACTATCGCCAACCCCGCTCAGGAGGATGTCGATGCGGACGGTGTCGGTGATAGTTGCGACAACTGCCTCACTATTGCCAATCCCGCTCAGGAGGATGTCGATGCGGACGGTGTCGGTGACAGTTGCGACAACTGCCCCTCCGATT
>JBDRNJ010000063.1:0-13606 GCA_043811375.1 bacterium
CTACTGTCCAGATGATCTCAAGGCTCAGATTGAGGCCTTCGTGGACCACTACAATCATCGGCGGTACCACGAATCACTGTCCAACGTGACCCCGGCAGACGTTTATCATGGGCGGGCAGCGGAGATATTGGAGCAGCGGGACCGAATCAAGACAGAAACAATCAGGAAACGGAGAGAATCATACCGAAAAGCCATTGCAATGAGGCAAAGTGTGTCTTAGCTTAAGGAGCAACGTGTCCGACTTGTTTGACGACATACAATCATTGTAAATCAAACATATTGCGCTTTCTCAGTGCCAGCAGCAGCGGTAAACCAATCAGGTAGCAGGCAATCAATTGTCCGACGCCAATCATCTGAACTGAGAACCAGTAGTCGAACCCCAGCAGGGGCGCCAGGTAGATCGAAACCCCGAAGGCATTGAGCAGTACCGGAGGCAGTGGGGCCACCAGCAGTCCGATCTCACTATTGAAACTTCGCAGTAATACTAACATTATGGTCAGCAAACCCACCGCTGCCAGAAGAAGCACGCCTACAATGATGAAGTAGATGTCACTGGTTGTGGATACCAGAACCACCGACAGACACAGCAGGACAATCGACACGACGAAGAGTAATGTTCGCCACCACGGCGCATTGGCGTTTCGGCGGCACTTATTGGCTGCCGTCGCAGATAACAACAGACCGGCCACTGAGACAACCATGCCGGTCATCACGCTGTGGGACATCTCGAAGCCGCTCAGAAAGTACATTGCACCCAGCCACATGGCTGCGATGGGAATTGCTACCAGGACGACGGTCAAAGTTTTACCGCGCAGGCGTCTGGCGTATCGTGTCATTATTGCCGCCGCCAGTGTAATGAGTGGTCCGACAATAATATCCACCGCGCCCATACCGCCGAAGACATTGGCCAGCAGGCAACCGAAAAAGAGTCCCGGAATGGCCGCGCCGGCCAGAAACGGCAGAACGGTCAGAGCTTCGGCCACTCTTATCTGATATACTCCGAATGAAATGGGTAGGAGAACCAGGCTGATAACCGTATAGGCGGCGGCCACCAACCCGGCTGTGGCGATCTGTCTGACTGTCAGTCTGGTCACATGGTCAAGGAACAATTCTCATTTCTGCCGGTCAACGGCTTTTTGAGGGGATCGTCTTCTCAGCAGGTGCATCGGTCGACTGGTAAATCCCTTACTACTGATTCGGATAGTGAGAATGTTACTGACCGGTTCCTCGATCACGATATTTCCCGAAGTGAAGATCAGCAGCGGGTTCGGATACACCAGCTTGATGACCAGCGGCACACAATTAAGGACATTTTCCGGATCACGGGTCAACCGTACGAGGATCATTCGTCGTTCACCGATGGCACTGATAAATCGCGCAATAAGAGTGCTTTCCGGAGTACTGCGGGAATGGCTGCCCCTCCCGCCGAACCAGAAGAGGTTGTCCGAGCCAATCCTTGATCTCCGGCGGGATCTTACTCGCAGTTTGCGTTCGATGAAACGGAACCTTCTCCGGAAAAACGGATGACTGCAGAGGGGATTACTACCCAGGCAGTAGTATATCAACTCCATGTCCTCCTCGGCCAGCCTGGTGACGGGAAAGCCGACATCGTGGGCAAAGCGGTAACCGTTGTCGTAGTAGACGGGGAAATTGAGTTTAGACAGGGCATTGATGTCACGATAAATAGTGCGAGAGGTGACGCCGCACTCGCCCGCCATTTCGCTGACCGACACCGGTCCCCGCTGCCGGATGAGATTTACCAGGTGCATCAGTCGTTCGGCTTTGGACATACCTGCCTCCTTTCTCATCGGCTCTTACTTATTGCGACAATTCCGTACGCATCGGCAGTCGGGTTGCTTTACAAATGTCAACCTCGCTACCGACACCTCAGATTAAGGCTTCTCCCTGACAGATCATGTCAGTTAAAATCCCCCCCATCGATAATAAATCTTATTAATAAGGTGATGATTACAGTCCGCGCAGGGGTGGCCTGGTGGCCTCCCGTAACCGTCAGGTAGCTCAAGCGGCAGGTCACACTCGCTTTGCGAGCAAAACCTGCTGCAACGGTATAATGTTCGGTCAGGTCTTGCGGTGCAGCCGTGTGACCTGACAGGTGGGTGAACATCTGTCGGTCACAGGGATGGAACATTGAGATCACCACGCATTAATGCCGCTTGCGACCGGCTTGCCGCTTTGCCCCTTCGTGATGACGCACTGACAGATTGTTAAAGTGGACTATATGTCAAAAATTTTGCCCGGATTAAGAATCCCCTGCGGATCGAACTGCCGCTTGATCTTTCTCATAAGTTCCACTGCCGGGCCATGCTCCAGAGAAAACAGATCTTTGTGGCCCAGACCGATACCATGCTCGCCAGAAATCGTCCCGCCCAGTTCGACGGCCCGGCGAATAATCTGATCGCTGATCTGGTGCGCCTGTTGCCACTCATCCGGGAGATCACGCCGGGCCAGCATCAAAGCGTGCAGCAGTCCCATACCGACATGGCCGAAAGTATGCATCGTGATCCCGCGTTCATCGGCGAGGCGATGACATAAGTCCACCATCTCCGGCAGGCGTGAGATGGGAAATGCGACATCGTTGCGGATGATGTCAAATCCGGGACGGCGATGTTTGATGGCTTCGGTGACAAAATGACGGATTTCCCACGGCTTCTGGTTCTCGGTCAATTCGAGCCTGAGGCCGCCCTGCTCGTTGCAGATCGATTCGGCCAATTCGGCGTTGGCTTCGATAGACGCCCGGGGACCATGGAATTCCAGGAACAAGCAGGGTGTCTCTCTGAGACCATACTCTTTCAGCAGATTGAGGGCGTGCATTACGTTACGATCAAGGAACTCCACTGCCGCCAGGTCCAGCCCGTAACGGCACATCTCCGAAACAGCCCGGGCGGCGGAGGTTTCATCTTCAAAAGCAAAGGCATCCTGATGCCGAGCTTCCGGCAAACCGGCCAGGCGGAGTGTTATCGATGAGACAATTGCCAGAGTGCCTTCCGAACCAGCCACCAGGTCAACGAGGTTGTAGCCGCTGGAGCGCTTAATGGCGCGGTTGCCGAGCTTGATAATTTCGCCATCGCCGGTAATAACTTCCAGCGCCAACAGGTAGTCGCGGGTACCGCCGTACTTGACCGAGTAGATGCCGCTGGCGTTGGTGGCCACCATACCTCCTACCGTGGCAATGTCGCCGGAACCGCCCGGCGAAGGCGGGAAAAAAAGTCCGTCACGCTTAAGGTGTTGGTTTAGATAATCATATATAATGCCCGACTGTACTTGTACTTGCAGATCATCGGGCCAATAGTTAATTACGTCGGCCATACGGCTGAGGTCGAGCACGATGCCGTCAGCGAGTGGAATCGTGGAGCCTTCAAGGGCGCTGCCGCCACCACGGGTGGTAATGGGGGTATTGGTTTCGCAACAGGTCTTAACGATCCGGCAGATTTCCTCGGTGTTTGCAGCCCAGACAATTGCCAGCGGCGTGACTGGTTCCAGAGTGGATTCATCTTTAGCCGCCACCGCCAACTGGTCGGGGTGACTGCTGATCCGATCAGCGGGGAGGATGGTCGAGAGTTTGCGGAGGATGGGCATGGGGGGCTTGGTTATCCGTCAGTTGGTGGTGTCACGTCAGGTTCACTCGGAGGAGGCTTTTTTGCCGAGGCGTTTGTTAATGTCAGCGATGGCTATTTTGGCATCGATGGCCCACGTGTGGTCGGTTTCGGCTGCCCACTGGAGATATGGTATCACTGTCTCATCACCCAATTCGCCGAGAGCCTTGATCGCCTCGAACCGCCGACCGTCTTCGTAGTGCCTCAGGTGCAGGACATACTTGAGTTGGCTGATAGCCAGCCGCTTTTCTTCCGGCAGTAGCTTGTTAAACGTGATCAAGACTGAGTCTAAGTACCGATCCATCTGCTCGATGACGTCCTTTTGGCGCTGGGTGATTAGTTCTGACCTTCGCTCCAGTTTCTCAGATTTTTCTTCCAGTTTGTCACGAAAATCCCTCACCTCTTTGAGTGTTTCTTTCGACCTGTCAATCCAGTGTTTTGACAAGAATGTGATAATACCAAGCAGTATCGTCATTACTGCCATAATGATGGAGTATACTGTCGTGACAGTATCAAGAAGATTGCCATCCGAGTTACCACCCTGTCCCCTATCCTGTGTGATCTTAGCAATAGCCACGTTCTGACTGCCTGAGGAATCTGCAACAGAGGATATCGGGCTGATTGTTGAATCCTTGTTTACTGGAGCGGCGGACAGAACGGTAATCATCCATAAGGTTAAAAATAGAACCAGTAGAATAATCCTTTTCATAAATCTTCCCCCATCGTTAAAAGTTTGTAGTCAATCCCAAAAGATTTTTGACCTTCTCGGCAAGCTTCTCCGGTGTAGTTGTTTCCTTCCACAACCAGTCTTTCACTCCAAGAGAGAACATTTTGTCCTTTAATGCCTGGTCATTGACTATACTAAAGACTATGGTCGGTACTTTCGGAAGCAACTTCCGAATCACCCTCTCATAGAAAACGGCTCCCGTTAGCCTGAAATTATCCGTCTCTTCTCTTAAATAAAGGTCAGAAGGCATTAGAATGTCGAGTACTATCAAGCCAATCTGGGATTGGTTTCTCTCGATGTATTCTTTGGCTTCTTTATCACCCTTCACCCAAGCCACTGTCAATTCTTCCAGTTCGAGGTACTCAGCAAAGTACTGTCCGCGTCTGCGATCATCATCGATAATCAGGACTATTTTCACTGTGTCCTCCCACTAAATGCCAAAGGCAAAGTTATGGTGAATATTGTCGGTTCATCCAGTTCCGTTAGTTCGATATCGCCCACATGCTTCTCAGTAATCATACGGGCGAAGTAAAGACCTCGTCCAAGACCTGTAACGTCTTTGTCAGTTGCGTTTTCACCCCTGCCACCCATGTCGAAGATTTTCTCTCGATCCTCCTCTCTAACCCCTATCCCGATGTTCTGAACGCTTATTCTAACAAAACGGCCGCGAATAATGATGCGAACATCAATATCACGGCCATCGTGGGAGTACTTTATGGCATTGTGTATCACGTTGTAGAATGCCTGTTTCAACTTTTCTCGGTCCATTCTAACCTGAGATGGGGGAGCTGCTCTCGGATCAAAATTAATGTCGATATGTTTGTCTTTGGCCAGGTTTCGCAGAATTGAAACGACATCAGCGATATCCCACCGTGGATCTTCAATCTCCCACTCATATGTGGCTTCGCTATCGAGAGCGGCCCGACCGACTGTCAGGAACTGCAAGTGAACCGATTCCGATCTAAGGAAGTCGCAGTAATCCAGCAACCTCCTTCTGGATACTCTCATAGTGGGGTCCACTTGCACCCCTTTTTCATCTAATCCATTCTTGTACCTGCGCAACATAACCTCCGCCATCGATACCAGACCGGCTAACGGCATGCCGAGTTCATGCCCAAGTGAAATGAGAAAATCATCCTTGCGTTTGATTTCCTGGGCCGATGCCATCGCCAGAGCAGCAAAATGCGCCAGTAGCTTGAATGTGCTCTTGAAGGATTTGGAAAAGGCGTTGGGTCTTCTATGTTGAGCACGAAGAACACCAATAACGTCCTGATTGAGTTTCAGCGGTTCCATCAGGAGTGATTCGACAGGCCAACGGTTTTGCTCCTCTGGCAGCTTCACCCGATCCAGAGAAGACTTGTGATCAGCAAACTGATCGCGGCAGTCCGCTGAGAAGCTCTTACCGGTAATGACCACCAGTGCTGTCAGGCCGATTTCATTATCCCAACCAGGTTGATTCCGATCAATATCGAGGCTATAACTGAGTCTTTGAGACTTATCCTCTTCGTATCCCACCTGAGCTATAGATCCAAGGGTCATCTTCTCATCGTCCTTGAGGAATAGATAAACGCCGGAGGCCCGCGACAAGTCCCTGACAACTTCAACTATGGATTGTGCAATTTCATTAATCTCGTATTCCTTGGCTGTTAGTGAAGCGGCAATTTTCAGGACAGCGGAGTCAACCTCATCTTTGCTACGTTCACCGTGAACAACTGCCGCTATCCGGGCGGCTACCTTCTCAACAAGTACCACGTCTGAATCCGGAAAAGGAACGCGGCCATCTCCAAGCTTGTTACTGACCTGGATTACTCCGATTTCTTTATCCTCAAAAACCAGGGGCGCGAGAATGGCATTCCTGATCTTAGCCTCCTTGCCCGTATGGCTCTGTATCACTTCTTCATATTTCGCCTTGTACTCCCACTGCACTTCACCAGTGACGTCCTCGTAGTCCGGAGTTTCGCGGAGGGACTCATAGTCGATAATGTTCAGAGCTTCCCGATTTGTGAACACCTTGCCTGTCATGTACTTCTGTGAGTGGTAGTCTTCCTCAAACAGGTTATCATTGAGCACATCGGGGCAGTCCTTGATGTAACTGGCCCGCCTTTCCAACCTGCCGGTCGCGGTGGAATACAGCAGTATCTGGCACATCCCGGCCTCCATTTCCATGCAGACCTCACGGGCAATTATGTCCAGTATTTCACCTGATGTTCTACGCTCGTTAATCACCTTACTGACACGGTCAAGAATACTCAGATTCATTTCCGCTCTTATGGCCTGAATCGCCCCCGCGACGTATTCGGAGAAGTCCTCAAGAAGAGAAAGGTCTTCGCTGGTAACCGCTGTGTCTGTTCCCTTGTTGTCGATTCCCATCAAACCGATCAGCTCCCCACCCCCAACCAGAGGGAGATGCAGCCAGTGCGCTTCCTCAAGCCCTAATTCCAGTACTGCCCGGTTTCGCGGATCCTTGTTCAGAACATCTGGCCCGTACCTGATGCGAACCTTGTATGCGTCCTTTGGGCTCGAGTAGTATCTTTCACCCTTCAAGTAGAAACGGTAACCCCGTTCGTGCAAGTTATCCATATTGACCGAGTACCGCAGAACATAAAGATGATCCCTTTTCACAGTGTCGTTTATGACGTCATAAAACCTGATTCTGTGGTATCCAACTCGACGAAGTTCATCTACTATCAAGCGAACATGGACATCATAGAGATCACCTTGCCAAGGTGTAAAATCCAGTTCCATCCGCAACTTCGTCTTGATCTTTTCAATGAGTACTCGCTTCGTGATGTCTTTACATGCAACGACAGCCAACCGGCACTCCCCCCGCTCATCCCGCAGTGGTGTAACAGTCTCGGTGACGTAACGTTCGCTTCCATCGGGAGTGTGTACCCCGAAGTTCTCGATATGCCCTCTCGTTGCGCCTTTGTGAAGGACTTCAGTAACAGGGCAGTTCCTACAGGGTTTGTCCTGCGGTCTCACCGGCAACACCGAATGACACTTGTAACCGACGAGTGGTCTATTGTATTGAGCATTTTTGGCATCGTTGGCAAAGATGATTCTGTAATCACGGTCGACGATATAGATTTCGTGTTCGAGATGATTGAGAATATCGTAATACTTCTCGGCAATCTCGTAATGTTGCAGGAATTGGTAGCGCTCTCTGAACTGCGGTGAATCAAACGGCCCGGCCATAGTTACCTAACCCTCATATTACCCATACTTTCTACGACCAAGATACACTCTTTGGCAGGAAAATCAAGTTCGCCTCTCCCCTATTTCACCTCGCGCATTGCCTGCCAGAAAGGGTCCCAGACGGGCAGGACAATCGGGTCCTGCTTAAGGCGTTCGCGGTCCCTTTGGTCAAGGTGGCGCCGGTCTACCATTTGTCCTGATGCTGTTAGCAGCCCGGACATTTTGACCGGGTCGCTCTATTTGGGTTGATTTGGATGCAGCCATATCTTACATTTGGTCTTTCGCCGTGGTTTGGCTGATTTCGAGTCGCCTTAGGTCCGGCTCAGAGTCATCGGAATGGTCAGGCACGGCACTTGAACATACGCAACCCTGTTAACGGAGGAATGATTGTGAATCTGAGGAAAATGGTTATCACGACAGCATTGATTCTGCTTCTGGCAGGCATCATGGTAACATCCTGCGCTGTTCAGAGCGAGCCGGAATTGATTCCGACCGAAGTGCTGTTCGGCAACCCGGACAAAGCCAGTCCGAGGATATCACCGGATGGAATGATGATGTCGTTCCGCGCTCCGGTGGAAGGAGTAATGAACGTCTGGGTCGGCACTATTGGCAAGGATGACGCCCACCCGGTTACCGATGATACCCTGCGCGGTATCTGGCGCTATTTCTGGAGCGGTGACAGCAAACACATCATGTACCTGCAGGATGACGGCGGCAACGAAAACTGGCTGCTCTGCCAGGTAGATATCGAAAGCTGCGAAACCAGTTGTATGACACCGTTTGAGAACGTGCAGGTTCAAATTATTGATCGCGATAAACATTTTCCCGATGAACTGCTGATTGCGATGAACAAGGAGAATCCACAGGTACACGATGCCTACCATCTTGATCTTAAGACCGGCGATCTGACATTGATGGCAAAAAACCCCGGCAATATAGTTGGTTGGGTCACCGACACCGAGTTTAAGGTCCGTGGCGCCCTGGCGGCTAATGCTACCAGCGGTTTTGATCTGCTGGTCAGGGAGAACGATCAGGCTGACTGGACGACTCTCGTCTCATGGAGTTCCAGCGACGCTCTGACCAGCCAGCCGCTTGGTTTTACCAAAGAGGGTAACAGCATGTACCTGATCGATTCGCGCGACGTCAACGCCGGTCGTCTGGTTAAGATAAATGTGGCAACCGGTACAATTGAGGTTATCGCCGAGGATCCGCAATACGACGTCAGCGACGTCATGTTCAACCCGGATACATACGAGATTGAAACGGTTACATTCACCAAAGATCGCAATGAAATTGTTATCCTGGACGAGTCGGTTCGAGTGGATATCGAGACGATCCGGGAACTGCATCACGGTGACCTGTTTATCAGCAGCCGTGATGACGCTGACGACACCTGGTTGCTGGGGTTTGTTGCGGACGACGGTCCGATTCCCTACTACGCTTATGATCGCAACACCGGGGAAGCTGCTTTCCTGTTTATGCATCGACCGGACCTCAATAACTACACCCTGGCCCGGATGGAGCCGATTTCTTTCGTTACCCGGGACGGTCTGACAATCCACGGCTACATCACATTCCCTCCGGAGATGGAGAGGAATATGCTTCCGATGGTGCTCAACGTGCACGGTGGACCGTGGGCTCGTGACGTCTGGGGATACAACCCCGAAGCGCAATGGCTGGCCAACCGGGGGTACATCTGCCTGCAGGTCAACTTCCGCGGCTCCAGCGGCTACGGCAAGGATTTCATTAACGCCGGTGACAAGGAATGGGCGGGCAAGATGCATAATGATCTCATCGATGCCGTCAACTGGGCGGTAGAGAAAGGTTATGCCGATCCGGAAAAGATCGCCATCTACGGGTGGTCCTACGGAGGTTACGCGGCGCTGGTCGGCGCCACCTTCACGCCCGATCTCTTCACCTGTGCCATCGACGGCTGCGGTCCGAGCAACATCTCTACCCTGTTGCAGTCGATCCCCCCCTACTGGTCAGCCATGCTGGATATGTTCAAGTCCCGGGTCGGCGACTTCGAGACCGAAGAAGATTTCCTCAATTCCTGTTCGCCGTTGTTCAGAATCGACAGCATCAGGATTCCGATAATGGTTGTGCAAGGAGCCAACGATGTCCGTGTCAAACAGGCGGAAGCCGATCAGATTGTTGACGCCATGAAAGAGAAAGGTCTTGACTACGAGTACATGTTATTTCCCGACGAGGGGCATGGTCTGGCCAGACCGGAAAACAAACTGAAGTTCTACGCCAAAGCGGAGCAATTTCTGGCCCGGCAGCTCGGCGGACGAGCCGAGGTTACCGCCGTTGACACCGAGCATTAGCTGTTTTATAACAGTCTACGAAAATCATACAAAACCGGTCTCCCGACACGATTTGGGGGGCCGGTTTCGTATGTTCCGATCCGTATCGTTTGCGGGATGGATACACTACACCTTGATAGTCAGCCATCTCCCCCGTCGGTAGTAGATATAGAACGCCGCCGATGCGACAATACCGGAGCCGGAGATCGTCCACCAGATGGCCGTCTGGTCAAAGGCCAGGACCATCGTCAATAGATAAATCGGCAGGACCTCAAAGCCCCACGAGTGAACGATGTTGACTACCATGGCCGGAGTATTAAGACCCACACCGAGGTGAATTTCCTCAATCATAATGAAGATACCGATAAACGGAAAACCGACGGCAAAGATCTTAAGCATAACGGTGCCGAATGCGATAGTGCTCTCAACCTCGAAGAACAGGCTCATGATGTCGCGTCCGAAAAGGAACGCGGCCAGTCCAAATAGAAGCATGATCCCTCCCCCCAGCAGTATTGCCTGGTCAGCAGTCTTTTTTGCTCGATCGTGCTTGCCTGCCCCAAGATTGTGCCCGATCAGCGAGGAGAGTCCCAGGCCGATCCCGACCAGGAGCATGATTCCGAGAGCGGTCACCTGATTGCCGACTCCGTATGCCGCCACGACAGCAGTACCGAACGGAGCTACCATCCGGGTAATCACCAGTCTGGCTCCTGAAAACGACATGCTCCCCAACCAGGCCGGCACACCGATCTTCACTATCTTCCACATCGACCGGACCGACACCGCATCCTGTCCGTGTAGATGCAGTTTGACATGGGTGTGACCACCGTAGAACAGATATAAACCGATGCCGAACGTTAGCGTGTAGGACAGCACGGAAGCATAGGCTGCTCCCTCTATCCCCAACGCCGGGAAGCCCAGGTAGCCGAAGATGAAAATCGGATCGAGGACCATGTTCAAAGCGTTGGAACCCAACATCAGTATCATGGCCATGTTGGGATTGGCGACACCACGCATACCGGTGAAAATGGAGTAGGTGGCATACATGACAGCCATCCCGGCGAACATGATACAACCATAGCTCACCCCCAACTCCAAAGTTTCTCCCTCAGCACCGATAAACTGCAACATCTGACGTGCAAAGAAGAGACCCAGGATCCCAAAGACAGCCCCAAAAAACAGCTTCAGAATCAGTGTTTCCTTAATCGCCTTTTCAGCCTTGCCATACTCCTTTTCGCCAAAGCGGCGGGAGATAATCGCTACTGAGCCGGGACCGACAAGTTGATTGAACGAGAAGAACAACCAGAGAATGCCGCTGAAAAATGTGATCGCGGCCACTCCGGATTCCTGCTGTGGCAGCCGTGATACCCAGTACATGTCCACCATGGAGTAGATATGCTGGGCCAGAAAACCGAACATCGACGGTAACCCCATCTTGATGATGGAATTGAATATGGAACCTTCGGTGTAGTCGGCGCGCTTTTTATCAATGGTGTCCGTCATAGCATTTCCAGATGAATTATAGAGGATACGCAATCTATTTCAGAAAATAAAGCATCAAATAGGGTGCCACCACGTGCGGTCAGATATCTTCCACCCGACAACAGTGACATCACTGCGCCCAGTCCGGCAGTTTATTTTAGCATTGCAGACACAGTCTCAACAAGTTAACTTACTGTCGGACGAAACCTCAAACGAGCAGCCGTGTCAAAGATATTGGAGCGCCGGAAATGGGCAGGGATAATCAGGATAGCGACCGAACCCGCACCCACATTGTCCTGGCCAGAGGAAAGATGGCCAGGCACAACTGGAATCGTAAATCACAAAAGTGATGCGGTAATTGTTCTTCGCTGTAGCGAATTGCAGAAGCTACTGGTAATTGCCATGTAGAATACTGGGGGACCGGTATTACGTTAAGTGCAAAACTCGACTGCTCAGTGACAGTCCCCTTTGAAACGCTTCTGAGGGTGGCTTAAATGCCACTAAATCAGCCACTTATATATACACACCCCTGAACAATTCCGAGCAAAGCATTCTCAAGGGAGATTTTAGTTTCAGATACCGGGATTCATATCGGCACCGGGAATCGGGACATTTCGGGACATTTCAGAACATTATGGAAATCGGTCTGGAGTTCGAATTTACCGTATTGTCGCCCTGTAGGCGCCGGAGAGAGACAGGTTGAATCGGAGCTCATGTTCCCCCTGAAGCACGTCATGGAGCAGCCCATTTGCAACCAATTCGGTGCGGATGATGCGCCTTACCCCCCCAGGAAAGCCTTGCGAACGTCTTCATTCTCAGATAGGCTCTCGGCCGTGCCCTCCAAGCCTACGCGACCGATCTCAAAAACGTAGGCTCGATGCGCCACCTCCAGCGCCATTCGGGCATTCTGCTCAACAAGAAGAATACTCGTGCCAGTTTTATTGATTTCGATAAGCTTGTCAAAAATCAAGTCAACAAAGTTTGGCGAGAGTCCAAGCGATGGTTCATCAGCCAGCAGCAGCTTTGGTTTGAGCATCAACGCCCGGCCAAGGGCAAGCATTTGTTGTTCGCCGCTGGAGAACGTTCCTGCTTTTTGGCGTACTCGTTCCTTCAACCGTGGGAAAAGATCGAACACTGTCTGGATATCATCTTGAACAGACTTTTTGTCAGACCTGGTGTACGCCCCCATTTCGAGATTTTCCAGCACGGTCATAGTCGGAAAGACACGCCTTCCTTCCGGCATCAAGGCAATACCCTTTTCGACCAACTGATCAGTCCTGAGCCCGCCTATAGACCTTTCTTCAAACAGCATACTGCCGTTCTTGATTTGTCCCCCTGTGCTATCCAGTAATCCACTGACTGCCTTGAGCGAGGTGGATTTGCCCGCTCCATTGGGACCTATCATCGCCACGATCTCGCCACCGTTAACGTGAAAGGATACGTCCTCAATAGCCTTCACTGCTCCGTAATAAACGGTCAGATTGCTGACTTCAAGCAGCACCAGATTTCCTCCTACCCAGGTAGGCTGCTATGACCGCCTCATCGTTTTGTATCTCCGCCGGTGTTCCTTCGGCAATTCTCTTTCCGTAGTTGAGCACAACGATTCGTTCGGAAATGTCCATGACCACTCTCATATCGTGCTCAATGAACAAGATCGTCTTGCCGGCATCTCTAAGTCTGAGGATCATACGTTTCATTTCCTGAACCATTTCAGGGAACAGCCCGGCCGTTGGCTCATCCAACAGCAGTAGCTCAGGGTCCAGTGCCAAGGCTCTGGCGATTTCAACCAGCCGTCGCTGGCCGTGCGAAAGTTCTTGTCCCAAAGCGTCTCTTTTCCCCACCAGGCCGACCATTTTCAAATACTCAAGGGCCTTATCCCTGTTTTCATTGTCTTCTCGAACCATCTTTCGGGTGCGAAGCAGAGCCGCCCAGAGTCTTTCCCCTGTTGGGTACTTCAGCGCCAGCATGACATTTTCCAGCACCGACATCTGAGGGCATAAGCGGATGTTCTGGAATGTTCTACCAAGCCCCATCGCTGCAATTTTGTGTGGCGCCAAGCGGGTGATCTGTCTGGAGTTAAAATACACTTTGCCCTGATCTGGCTTCAAAAACCCCGTGATGACGTTGAACACGGTGGTCTTTCCGGCGCTGTATGTCGTCAAACAAGTCGGACACGTTGCTCCTTAAGCTAAGACACACTTTGCCTCATTGCAATGGCTTTTCGGTATGATTCTCTCCGTTTCCTGATTGTTTCTGTCTTGATTCGTTCCCGCTGCTCCAATATC